>CAZFUS010000050.1:0-18338 GCA_964522485.1 uncultured Enterobacteriaceae bacterium
CCAGAATGACGACCGAAGGCGAATGAATGATGGCCTGGGCGATGCCAACCCGCTGCTGATAACCTTTCGACAGATTTTGAATCAGACGGCGGCCGGACTGGTCCAGGCCGCAGCGCTGTTTGCTGCGGTCGATGGCCTCGCGCAAGCCGGCGCCGCGCAGTCCGCGCAGGCGGCCGGCGTAACGCAGATATTCGTCAACACTCAGATCAGGATAAAGCGGCGGCCGTTCGGGTAAATAGCCGATCCGGCTGCGGGCCCGGCGGGCAGCGGCGATGATATCGTGACCATCGACCGTGATACTGCCGGCACTGGCCGCCAGCACGCCGGTAATAATCTGCATCGTGGTACTCTTGCCGGCGCCGTTCGGTCCGAGAAAACCTAGCACTTCGCCGCGGCGTACCTCGAAACTGACATTACGCACCGCACAGACAGTACCGTAGTAACGCCAGATGGAATCGACCTGAATCAGTGTTTCATTTTGCATGGGGATGAACGTCAGTCGCTTATAACCGGGCCACTGTGCAAGAACAGCTTGTTGATGCAAAGACAGGCGTGTGCGTCACGAGTTCGTTTTATATTCATTTGTATATCGCAGAAATTGCGGGTCGGTATTTCCGTGTGGCTGGTATTATTCGCATCATGCAGTTTGATGCAAGCACGACTCGCAAGGATTGACTGATGTATCTCGGGATCGATACTGGCGGTACGTTTACCGATTTCGTTCTGTTGAACGTAGCCGGCGAGCTGCGCATTCACAAGGTACTGTCGACACCGGCGGCACCGGAGCAGGCGATTCTGCAGGGCCTGCGCGATCTGGAACTGGACACCGCCGGACTGCGCATCGTGCATGGCTCGACCGTGGCCACCAATGCCGTGCTCGAGGGCAAGGGCGCTTGTACCGCTTACATCACCAACCGCGGGCTGGGCGATGTGCTGACCATCGGCCGCCAGGCGCGGCGTGAACTCTACAATCTGCAGCCGGCGCCGATTGATCCGCCGGTTCCGCCGGCATTATGTCTGGAAACCGGTGGCCGGCTGGCCGCCGACGGCAGCGAGATCGAACCGCTGACAGAGCCGGATCTGGCGACGCTGGTGGATGCCATCCGGCGTCTCCGACCCGAGGCGGCGGCTGTGAATCTGCTGTTTTCCTTTGTCGATAGTCGCTTTGAACGTCGAATTGCTGCTGCGCTGGCGGAGTCCTGTCCCGATGTATTCGTTTCCTGTTCCTCGAATGTCCTGCCCGAGTATCGTGAGTACGAGCGCGGTATCGCCACCTGGCTAAACAGTTATGTCGGGCCGCGGGTGCAGGGATATCTGGGCCGGCTCGGTGAGGCTGTGGCGCCGGCACCGCTGACCGTAATGCGGAGTTCCGGCGAGACCTGTGCCGCGGATCAGGCGGGCATGGAGGCTGTTCATCTGCTCGTCTCCGGTCCGGCCGGCGGTCTGGCCGGTGCCCGCAGCATAGCTCTCAGTGCCGGTTATGAGCGAGTACTCACATTCGATATGGGCGGTACATCCACTGATGTGGCATTGATCGATGGCGCCATCCGACTGACCAGTGCGGGCCACATTGGCCCCTATCCGGTCGGTGTACCGATGGTCGATCTGCATACCATCGGCGCCGGTGGCGGTTCGATCGCTACGGCGGACAGCGGCGGGCTGCTGCAGGTCGGGCCGGCCTCGGCCGGTGCCGATCCGGGCCCGGCCTGTTACGGCAAGGGCGGTACCCGGGCGACGGTCACCGATGCCAACGTCGTGCTGGGCCGGCTGCCGGCGGGGCTGCAGATGGGCGGCAGTCTGGCCCTGGATGCCGGCGCGGCGCGGCAGGCGCTGACGGAACTGGCGCAGGCACTGAACCTGGATACGGTCGAAGCCGCTGCAGAGGGCGTCATCAGGCTCGCCGACGAGCATATGGCTCAGGCATTGCGGGTGATCTCGGTGCAGCGCGGACTGGATCCACGCGATTTCCTGCTGATGCCGTTCGGCGGCGCCGGTGGCCTGCATGTCTGCGCCCTGGCGGAAATGCTGGGTGTGCGGCGTGCGCTGGTGCCCATTCACGGCGGCGTGCTGTCGGCACTCGGCATGCTGGCCGCACCGCGCGGCCGGCAGTTGTCACGGACGCTGGCTGTGGGTCTGAGTGAGGTCGGTGCGGACACCATCGAGCAGGCTTTCAGCGAACTGGCGGCGCAGGGGCTTGAGGCCCTGGCGCAGGAAGGCCTGAACCGGGATACACTCGAAACCCGGGCCAGCCTGGATCTCTGCTACCGTGGCCAGGCCTACACATTGAATCTGCCCTGGACCTCGATTGAAGACTGCGAGGCCGGCTTTCACAATGCCCATGAACAGCGTTACGGTCACCGGCTGGAGGCACCCGTCCAGCTGGTCAACGTCCGCATGGCGGTGACCGCGCCGGAGCAGGCGCTGACCCTGCCTGAGTGGAAAGCCAGAGGTACCGGCGGTCAGGAAACCGGACGGGTGCATGGCGTGTCAGATCAGGTACCGGTCTGGTCGCGGCAGATGCTGGCTACCGGGCAGCGTCTGGATGGGCCAGCGATAGTTACCGATGTTGTGTCGACGCTGTATCTGGCTCCCGGCTGGCGGGCGACGATGGACTGTCACGGCAATTTGCTGCTGGAATCTGCAAATATTGAGGAAACCGGTTGATGACGGTAGATTTCGTCACACGATCTGAGCTAGCATGTCCTGTTAGTTTTTAGTTACATTTAATTGAGGAGTTATCCTGCCTATGTTAAGCGGCCTGCTGCCGTTGCCCGTCTGGGGCTATATTCTCGTGACGCTGGTATTTACCCACATTACCATTGTCTCCGTCACGATCTATCTGCATCGCCATCAGGCGCACCGCGCCCTGGATCTGCATCCTGTCGTCAGCCATTTCTTCCGTTTCTGGTTATGGCTGACCACGGGCATGGTAACGAAAGAGTGGGTTGCCATTCATCGCAAGCATCACGCCAAGGTTGAAACCGAGGACGATCCGCACAGCCCGAAAATCTACGGCATTAAAAAAGTGCTGTGGGAAGGCACCGAGTTGTATCGCGCCGAGGCGCCGAATCAGGAGACCCTGCGCGTCTACGGCCACAACACGCCCGACGACTGGATCGAGCGCAATCTGTATACGCGTTTCAGCACGCTGGGTCCGAGTTCCATGTTCGTTATCAATTTTCTGCTGTTCGGTTTTGCCGGTGTCGCCGTGTGGGCGGTGCAGATGCTCTGGATTCCGTTCTTCGCTGCCGGCGTGATTAATGGTATCGGCCACTGGTGGGGTTACCGTAATTACGAAACCGAGGATACATCTTCCAACATCGTGCCTTTCGGTCTGCTGATCGGTGGCGAGGAAATGCACAACAATCATCATGCCTTTGCCAGTTCCGCCAAATTCTCGAACAAATGGTGGGAATTCGATATCGGCTGGTTTTACATCCGCACACTGCAGGCGCTGGGTCTGTCCAGGGTCAAGAAGGTTGCCAGCCGGCCGGCCATCAGTACGGAAAAGGCGACAATCGATATGGACACCGTCAAGGCGGTCATCAATCACCGTCTGTACGTGTTATCACATTATGCCCGTGACGTGGTCGGCCAGGTGTATCGCGAGGAGATGGCCAAGGCCGACAGCTATTCACGCGATCTGCTGAAACGCGCCAAGCGTCTGCTGATACGTGACGAGACGCAGATGGATTACCAGTCGCGCAATCGACTGCAGGCAGTGTTGGAGCGCAGTGATGCCCTGGAAGTGGTCTATCGTTACAAACAGCAGCTTCGCCAGATCTGGCAGGAGAAATCGGCCAGTCACGAGAAGCTGATGCATGCGCTACAGGACTGGTGCCATCGCGCCGAGGCGACCGGCATCAAGGCTTTGCAGGATTTTGCCCGTAGTTTGCGTGGATACACGCTGCAACCGGTGAGCGCATAGCGGCGTTAAAGGATAAAAGCAGTCCGTAAATGAACGCGAATGTGTAAAAAGCGATTTGAATAGTTTGCATATTTTGCGGACCGATACTGAAGCACTGAATAACCCGCCTCTAATGGCGGGTTTTTTATTTGGGTTTGTGACAGGTATGAATCAAGTCTGCAAATTAGCTGATAGTGAATGGTCGATAGATAATAGAAAATCCTCAAATAGATTACAGATGACCAATCTTTTGTTGATTATCAACTGTCAGCCGAAACAGTCCGCGAATGTATGCAAATTAACGCGAATGAATAAAGCTAAAAGTATTAAAAACTTTGTTACTTTATCATTACAAATAGTGCGCCGCGCATCACATTTAACAGAAGCATGGCACATAAGCTTATGTGCCATTCGCCCTGCTACCCGAAAATATCAAACTGATTTTCGCTATAATCTATCAACCTGACCTATTAACTGCTTCGCGTTCATTTGCGGACTGTATACCAAAAATAAAAAACCCCGCCTTGGCGGGGTTTTTACTGGATCCCGGATCGCGTACTTCGTGATCGTCCGGGATGACTATAATCTGCGGCTGCAGACCACGGTCACTTGATTTTGGCTTCCTTGTAGATGACATGCTTGCGGATGGTTGGATCAAATTTCTTGATCTCCATCTTGTCCGGCATGTTCTTTTTGTTCTTGGTCGTGGTATAGAAGTGGCCGGTGTTGGCGCTGGAAACGAGACGAATCTTGTCACGCATGGCGATTTCTCCTCAGACAGACTGGCCGCGGCCGCGCAGACCGGCAATCACCTGCTCGATGCCGTGCTTATCAATAAGACGCAGACCCTTGCGGGACAGTCGCAGTTTGATCCAGCGCTTTTCGCTGTCCAGCCAGAACCGGCGGGTTTGCAGGTTCGGCAGAAAGCGGCGCTTGGTCTTGTTGTTGGCGTGCGAAACGTTGTTCCCGACCAGGGGTCGTTTGCCGGTAACCTGACAGACGCGCGACATGACAGTAATCCTGAAATCGTTGGTTGATCTGAAAAGGACCGCGGATCATACCCGGAAATGGAGTGGCAGCCAAGTCTGTATACCCGCAGGATTGGCACTGGTCAGAATGACACTATCCTCTGTATCCGGGGCACGGTATTGCTGGCCGCAGCCGTGATTCGCACGGCCCGCCACGCTACACTGAATTATCGTTTCGGAGTCTTGAGGAGAGCCTTGTGTGACCAGGATTCGTCTGGGTGTGACCGGTTTTGCGCGTGCTGGCAAGACTGTGTTTATCGGCGCGCTGACCCAGGCCCTGCTGAACGCAGGTCACTGGCAGATGCGCCGCGGCCAGGGGCCATTGCAGGGCTTCGGCGTCATCGAACAGGGCCGGCTACAGAGTGCGCGTATTCGCGATGATCGGGAATCGCATGTGCCGCAGTTTCCCTATCGCCGGGTCCGCGATGCCCTGCTGGATGACAGCGCCCACTGGCCGGAGCCGACGGCGGGCATTTCCAAGCTGGTTCTGGAACTTCACTGGAAACATCGCCCGGGATTGCTGCGCTGGCTGGACGACACGACCAATCGTCTTCGTCCCGCTGGTCGCCGGCTGCTGCTGGAGATCGTCGACTATCCGGGCGAATGGCTGCTGGATCTGCCGCTGCTGAATATCAGTTACGAGGACTGGTCGCGGGCCATGGTCGATTTGGTCTGTACACCGGCACGCTCGGCACATGCCGTCGACTATCTCGAATACGCCAGTTCGCTGTCACCGACACAGCCATTTGATGAAGAGGTCGCCGAACAGCTGGCGGCGCTATGGGCACAGCATCTGGAAGCGGCGGCCGGTGCCGGTTTGTCATTCAATCAGCCCGGCCGGTTGCTGCGCCCGGACAATCTCCGCGGTGCGCCCATGCTGCGCTTCGCGCCGTTACCTGACTGTCCGCCACAGCCGCGGCCGGGCACTCTGCATGCCGGCTTGCGCGAACGTTTCGAGCAGTACAAGCAGAAAGCCGTGAAGCCCTTCTATCGTGAACATTTTGCCCGTATGGAACGGCAGATCGTGCTGGTCGATGTGTTGAATACGCTGGAACAGGGCGAGGCCGCTTTCGACGAGCTGGTGATGGCGCTGGATAACACGCTGAAATCGTTTCGTTACGGCCGGGGCAGCCTGCTGTCCTGGCTGACCGGGCTGCGTACCTCGAAAGTCCTGTTCGCGGCGACCAAGGCCGACCATGTCAGCCGCGGCGATCGTGCCAACCTGGTCAATCTGGTCAAGGGCATGCTGACCAGCGTCGACGACGATAACCGTATACGCGCCCAGGTACGCGGCTACAAAGTCATGGATCTGGCCGCCATCCGCGCAACCGAGGACTGGTTGACCGAACAGGAGCCGCGCCGGGAAATCCTTAAAGGCCGGCCGGCCGGTGAGGCCGAGACGGCGCTCTGGGATCCCGGCAGTCTGCCGCTTGACATGCCGCCGCGCTGGGATCGCTTCAGTTTCAAATACTGGCGGTTCGAACCGCCCGAAAGGCAGCAGGCGCGCCTGCAGGGCTTCCCGGCAATCAATCTGGGCAGGGCGCTGGAATTCCTGCTCGGCGAGGATCTGCAGTGAGCACATCACAACAGCCCGGCCGGGTGGATGCCCGCGCGCGACCGGCCAATGAAAGTACGGCTGACCGGCGCGATTCGCGGCCGAATCCGCAGCAACCCGGCCGGGTGCAGCAGCCGGCGCAGCCATTGCCGGATGCCGAGCCCGGATCCGAACTGGAAGCGCCGTCGGCGCCGGGCCACACGGTACGCGGCCACTGGCGGGCGGTATTTTGGCTGCTTGTTTCACTGGTCGGGGGCCTGCTGGCTTATCGCCTCTGGACCGATATCACGCTCGCGCTGCAGTCGCAGCCATGGGCCGGCTTCGCCCTGGCGGGGCTGGTCGTGGCTCTGCTGCTGGCGCTGATCTTGGCACTGGCGCGCGAACTGGCTGCGTTCCGGCGATTGCAGACCGCCTGGCAGACCCAGCAGATAGCTGCCACTGCGCTGGCCGCGGAGGATGCCGGGGCGTTGCGGAATGCCCTGCGGCCTTATCTGAAAATGCTGCGCCGACGGGAGCCGGACCGGGTTGCCGAGTTCGAGGCCGGTGCCGCCGATCAATCCGAGGCGGCCGAGGTACAGCGGCTGTTCGAGACCGTGGTATTGGCACCGCTGGATGCCGAGGCAAAGCGGCAGATACGGCGCTCGGCGCTGACTGTCGGTGCCGCGGTCGCTGCGGCGCCACATCCCGCGCTGGATGCGATCATCGTCATCTGGCGCGCATTCGTCATGGTCCGGCGCGTGGCTGAAGTGTACGGTTTGCGGCCGACGCCGCTGGCGGCGCTCAAGCTGGTTAAGCAGACGTTGATCAACGCCTTCCTGGCCGCGGGCATCGACGCCGCCGGGAACGCCCTGTTGACGCAGATCGGTGGCGGCATCCTTGAGATCGTTGGCCGCCGTTTCGCCGAGGGCATGATTTCGTCACAACGTTTGCTGCGCCTGGGCGTGGCGGCAACGCAGATGTGCAGGCCGCTGGTACGGCCGGCTGGCCGTCAGGATCCGCTTGCCGACACGTGACACGGCTATAGCAGTCCGCGTTCGGCGAATGACACCGACTCGCTGTCACCGATGACCAGATGATCGAGCACGCGCACGTCGATCAGAGCCAGCGCTTCGGTCAGCCGCCGCGTCAGAGTCTGGTCGCTGTTCGACGGTTCGGCGACGCCGGAAGGATGGTTGTGGGCCAGGATGACGGCGGCAGCGTTGTGTTTGAGCGCGCGGCGTACCACTTCGCGTGGATGCACCGATGCCGAATCGATGGTGCCCGTGAACAGTTCGTCGAAACTGATCACCCGGTGACGGTTGTCCAGAAACAGGCAGGCGAAGACCTCGTGCGGATAGCCGCGCAGGCGCGCACGCAGAAAATCCCGGGTATCGGCCGGACTGGTCAGAATGTTGCGGCGGTCGAGGGTGCTGGCCAGATAACGCCGGCCGAGTTCGAGCCCGGCCTGAAGCTGGACGTATTTACTGGTGCCGAGACCCTTGTGCCGGCACAGCTCGGCACGTTCGGCCTCCAGCAACGGGCGCAGACCGCCACAGGCTGTCAACAGATCGCGGGCCAGGTCGACTGCGCTTTTGCCAGTGACGCCGGTGCGCAGAAAAACGGCCAGCAGTTCAGCGTCTGATAATGCGCCGGGGCCGCGTTGCAGCAGTTTCTCGCGCGGCCGTTCGGTCTCCGGCCAGTGACGGATGGGCATGGCAACCTCCTTGTTGCTTGAATTAGAGGGTAAATGATAGAGGATAGAAGATAGAGACTGGAAGATAGATATAATAGGCCATTGTTGGTGGCAATTGTCTTCGATTCGTTCTCTGTAACTATCTTCTATCAACTATCAACTAGGCTACACTCTATCCCTTATGCAGCTGCTTGCCAGAAAACGCATCCTCCTTGGCGTCTCCGGCGGCGTCGCCGCCTACAAAGCTGCGGATCTCGTCCGCCGGCTGCGCGAGGCCGGTGCCGAGGTTCAGGTCATCATGACGCGGGGTGCCTGTGAATTCATTACTCCGCTCACCCTGCAGGCGCTTTCGGGCCGGCGCGTGCGCACTGAACTTTTCGATACCGAGGCCGAAGCCGGGATGGGTCATATCGAGCTGGCCCGCTGGGCCGATGCCATGCTGATCGCCCCCGCCAGTGCGAACTTTATCGCCCGTCTGACTCAGGGAACGGCGGATGATCTGCTGGCCACAGTCTGTCTGGCCACCAATGCGCCGCTGTTGCTGGCACCGGCCATGAACCGGCTGATGTGGGATAACCCGGCAACCCGGGGGAATATCGCGACTTTAAGTGACCGCGGCGTCGCCATCCTCGGTCCGGGCGTTGGCGATCAGGCCTGTGGTGAGGAAGGTGCCGGACGTATGCTGGAACCGGTCGAGCTCCTTGAAGCGCTGGGCAAGGCATTTGCCAGCGAGCGGCTCGCCGGGCTGCATGTCGTTGTAACTGCCGGTCCGACCCGCGAAGCGGTCGATCCGGTGCGGTTTCTGAGCAACCGCAGTTCCGGACGCATGGGTTTCGCCGTCGCCCGGGCTGCCGCTGAGGCCGGTGCGCGCGTTACGCTGGTGACCGGGCCGGTTTCGCTGCCGGCCCCGTCCGGAGTCGAGCGTGTGGATGTGACCTCTGCCGCAGACATGCACGCGGCGGTCAATGATATTGTTGCCGGTGCCGATATTTTCATCGCTACCGCCGCTGTGGCGGACTACCGTGTCAGTCAACCGGCAGTACAGAAAATGAAAAAAACGGCGGCCGGCCTGATCCTGTCGCTGGAACGGACCCCGGATATTCTCATGAGTGTTGCCGGGCGCACACCGGCACCGTTTACGGTGGGCTTTGCCGCCGAAACGGAGTGTCTGGAGGATTATGCGCGCGCCAAACTGGCGGACAAGAAGCTGGATCTGATCGCGGCCAATCAGGTGGGGGGCGGACTGGGATTTGATGCCGAGGAAAATGCATTGACCCTGTACTGGGCCGACGGCCGGCAGGAACTGGCGCATGCCCCGAAAGAGCGCCTGGCACGAGAACTCATTACTGTCATTGCAGACCGTTATCATGCGCAATATAAAGATCAAGATTCTCAATCCGCGTCTCGGCGCTGACATCGAATTACCCCATTACGCTACCGACGGTTCCGCAGGTCTCGACCTGCGTGCCTGTATCGACGCAGTGATGACGCTGAAACCCGGACAGACAGAACTGATCCCGACGGGTATCGCGCTGAACATCGAGGACCCGGAACTCGCGGCCGTGATTCTGCCGCGCTCCGGGCTGGGTCATAAGCACGGTATCGTGCTCGGTAACCTGGTCGGGTTGATTGATTCCGATTACCAGGGCGAAGTCTTTATCTCCTGCTGGAACCGCGGTACAGCGTCTTTTACCATCCAACCCGGTGATCGCGTGGCGCAGCTGGTATTTGTGCCGGTTGTACGGGCAGCATTCGAGATAGTGGATGATTTTGCCACGAGCCTGCGCGGCGCCGGCGGTTTCGGTCATACCGGCGTCTAGCCGGAAACATCACAGCGGAGTGCAATCCAGTGGACGGCCCAATCAAACGCAGACACAGCAAACGGCGCATGCTCCGCAATCTGCTGATTGGAATTGTTGCCTTGCTTATAGCGTTGGTGGCTGTGTTCGCCGGGCAACGCTATGTGCAGTATAAGTCGGGATCCGAAGTCGAAGATGCGCGGGCCGGAGTGGATGCCGCGGCCGCCGCTATAGCCCGCCAGGTTGCACAAACGCTGCAGCCGGCCGCCGAACAGCTGCGTGCCCTGGCACGCGATCCTCAGGTGATCAGGCTTTTTGAGCAGGCCGATGCCGCTGCACTCGAACAGGCTGCGGCGCGCTACGCCACATCGTTCGAGCAGGCGCTGGCTCTGCGCCTCATCCAGCCGGACAAGATTTCGCTCGCACTCGAGTCGGATGCCAATCCGCCGCTCGGTTATGCATCGCTGGATCTGTTGAGCCAGGCCCGTGAAACACGGGCACCGACAGAAGCGGAACTGCACATGCCGGGTACGCCGCGTGCTCATATCGTCATGATTGAGCCGGTCAAGAATGACGCAGGTACCGTGATCGGTCTGCTGCATTTGAGTCTCCCGCCGGATGTAGTGAGTACAGCGCTGGACGCGGCGGGCACGGGCTATGTGGAATTGAAGCAATCCGTGGATAACAGTTCACCGGTGCTGTTCGCTTATCACGGTGAGGCCGGTGGCAAGGACGACACACTATCGAAAAGTGTGCCCGTCGAAGGCACTCGCTGGATAGTCACGTATTGGCCTGCCGCCGCCGCGACCGACAGCGTGTTGCCCGGCGGCTGGTTACCGGCGGTCGCGCTTGGACTGCTGGTGATAGGGGTGGTGGCTGTACTGATCGGCTGGCGCCAACGGCGCGGCCGGAACACAGAGGACGGCATTATCTACAATGGTGCCGTGAAGTCCTTCATGGAGGGGCGGCATCCGGATCTGGGGCGCCTGGTTATGAATTCTATAGGAGTACAGAAAGCAGCTATGGCACAGTCATCACATAACCAGTCGCCAGATCCTGGCACGGATGCAACCGCCACCGCAGAAACGGCTGTTGTCGAGACCGCTACGGTTGAGGTGCCTGCCGGCATTTTCAGAACCTATGACATCCGTGGCCTGGTGGAGTCCGAGCTGACGCCGGAAGTAGCGCATGAACTGGGCCGGGCTATCGGCAGCGAAGCGAGTGAACGCAAGCAGCAGGGTATGATAGTCGGCCGTGACGGCCGCCTGTCCAGCCAGGAACTGTCCAGGGCGCTAATCAAGGGGCTGCGATCGGCCGGTCTGGACGTGGTTGACATCGGCCTGGTTGCGACACCGGTGCTGTATTTTGCCACGCACTATCTGGAATCCAGCAACGGCGTCATGATTACCGGCAGTCACAACGGCCCGGAATACAATGGCATGAAGATTGTTCTTGGCGGTGAAACCCTGTCCGGCGATACCGTCCAGGCTTTATACCAGCGCATACAAACCGGTACCTACGTCACGGGCAACGGCAACCTGCAGACAGCCGACATCACCGCCGCCTACATTCAGCGTGTCACAGAAGACATGCCGGTAGCGGTCGATAAGTCCCTCAAGATTGTGGTCGACAGCGGCAATGGCGTTGCCAGTTATATTGCGCCACAGGTCTACCGGGCCATGGGTCATGACATCGTCGAGCTCTACTGTGAAATCGACGGTAATTTCCCCAACCACCATCCGGATCCGAGTCAGCCGGAGAACCTGCAGGATCTGATTGCCAAGGTGAAGGAAACGGGCGCCGACCTGGGATTTGCCTTTGACGGCGACGGTGATCGCCTCGGTGTCGTCGATGCCGAAGGGACGGTGATCTGGCCGGATCGGCAGCTGATGCTGCTGGCGAAAGATGTATTGTCGCGCAATGCCGGTGCGCCAATCATCTTCGACGTCAAATGCAGCCGCTATCTCAGGGCCATTATCGAACTGGCCGGCGGCAAACCGCTGATGTGGAAGACCGGTCACTCGCTCATCAAGAGCAAGATGAAAGAGGTCAATGCGCCGCTGGCCGGCGAGATGAGCGGCCATGTCTTTTTCAAGGAGCGCTGGTATGGCTTCGATGACGCTATCTATACCGGCGCCCGGCTGCTGCAGGTGCTGGTACAACAGGACGAAAACCCGACTGCCGTGTTCGCCGACCTGCCCGGCGGCGTCTCCACACATGAACTGCGCATTCGCCTGACCGAGACTGAACATGGACGCGTCATGGAAGCCCTGAAGGGCACGCTGGATACCGAGGGTGGTGAGCTCAGCGAGGTCGACGGGCTGCGGATTGATTATCCGGACGGCTGGGGCCTGATCCGGCCCTCCAATACCTCGCCCTATCTGGTGACGCGTTTCGAGGCCGAGGACGAGGCGGCGCTCGTCCGTATTCAGGCCGCGTTCCGCCAGGCCGTGCATGCGGTTGACCCGGCATTAGATGTCCCGTTCTGATACGCTATAACGCAATACCGGCAAAGACCGCGTGTACAAGGGGACACGCCTTCGCGAATACGCGCATGAAGACGCGATCCATGACTGACGATTCCTTTGATGCTCTGAATATTGCCCGGGTGCTGGTTGAGGCGCTGCCGTATATACGGCGTTTCAGCGGCAAAACCATGGTGATCAAATACGGCGGCAACGCCATGGCGGACCCGGCCCTGCAACAGGGCTTCGCGCGTGACGTGGTGCTGATGAAGCTGGTCGGCATGAATCCGGTGATTGTCCATGGCGGCGGGCCGCAGATCGGCGAATTACTGAAGCGGATCGGCAAGCAGAGCGAATTCATTGACGGCATGCGCGTAACCGACAGTGAGACCATGGATATCGTCGAGATGGTGCTCGGCGGTCTGGTCAACAAGCAGATCGTCAACATGATCAATCAGCACGGCGGCAGCGCAGTGGGGCTGTCGGGCAAGGACGGCGATCTGATCCGGGCCCGCAAGCTGACCTTCACCCGTAAAAAGCCGGAGATGGAAGCGCCGGAGATCATTGATATCGGTCACGTCGGTGAGGTGACAAGTATTGATACAGCGGTCGTTGACATGCTGATCCGCGGGAATTTCATTCCGGTCGTCGCACCCATTGGTGTCGGTGACGACGGTCAGTCCTACAATATCAACGCTGACCTCGTTGCCGGTAAGCTGGCCGAAGTCATGCGCGCTGAAAAACTCGTCATGCTGACCAATGCTCCCGGGCTGACCAACTCCGATGGAGTCGTTCTGACCGGCCTGACTGCGGTTGAAGTCGACAGGCTGATCGCCGAGGGTGTGATACACGGCGGCATGCTGCCGAAAATCGGTGCTGTGATGGACGCCGTGAAAGCCGGTGTTAAAAGTGCGCATATAATTGATGGTAGAGTGGAGCATGCGGTACTGCTGGAAGTCTTTACCGACCAGGGTGTGGGGACCCTGATTCAGGCCGGTGGCCGTTCTCCGGGCTGACGCGGCCACCACGGGAGGCACAGGTGCCAGAAAAAACGACCAAGCCGAATCGCCGCCAGCAGATTCTCGAGACGCTGGCGCGCGAGCTGGAGACCCATCCCGGTTCGCGCATTACCACCGCCGGTCTGGCGCGGGCGGTGGGCGTCTCCGAAGCAGCGCTCTACCGCCACTTCCCCAGCAAGGCGAAGATGTTCGAGGCTCTGATCGATTTTGCCGAAGACAGCTTGTTCAGTCTTATCAACAGGATACTGAGTCAGGAGGTCGGTGTTGCCGATCGCTGTGAAAAGATTCTGCAGGTGTTGCTCGGTTTCACTGAACGCAATCCCGGTATCACACGTATCCTGCTGGGCGAGGCTCTGGTTGGTGAAAACGATCGCCTGCGTAACCGGGTCGCCCAGTTATTTGAACGCATCCGCACCCAACTCAGGCAGGTGCTGCGCGAGGCCAATCTGAGCGATGGCCCGCGGGCAGCGATCACCATTGATGCTGCGACCGACACGATGCTGGGACTGGTTGAAGGCAAGATGAGCCAGTATATCCGCAGTGGTTTCAGCGATCCGCCGACGCGCTATTGGGATGAGCAATGGCCGGTGCTGGCCCGGAGCCTGTTTCGCGAGGATTAGTTTGCCAGCCAGTCGGGTCTGTTGACAGGCTGTGTGTTGCGAATGATCTTTATAATTGAGCGCAGCAGGGCTTTAGCCGGCTAATTATCGCCTTTGAGTTCACGAAAGCGCTCAATGTCCGCAGCATAAGCTTCCTGCAATTGGGCCTGCTTTTCCCGGGTATTGGTGATGTAGGTTTCATTTCTGCGGATCTGCCGGCGCAGCGAGTCTATGTCTTCCTGGATGGATTCACTGGGCGTCTTGCCGGTGCGCTCCATGGAAGCAGCCTGCTTGATACGCTGATCAAGGTCCGACTGCAGTTTGGCAATGCGGCCCTCGGCAAGCTTGATCTGTGCCTCCATGACCGCGATCTTGTCATCACGGGCATTGATGATGTCTTCTTCGTCGCTGAATGTCTGCAGCAGAATACGATCCTGGCGGGCCTGTTCGGTACGCAACCGCTCGGCATCCATCTGACGCTGCGACTCGCGTCGCTGCTCCATAATCTCGGCTTCGGTAGGGGCGCGGCCGGTTTCATCGACGACGAAACCGCGCTCGCTGTATTCCCGGTGGCCCTCCTGGGAATACTCGGGCGGGACGACATTGCCGCATTCGCGCACGCCCTCGTGATTGATCCAGCATTTAATCTCGGCCAGCGCGTCAGGCTGTAAACCGAAGGTCAGGGCTGCAACAAATGACAGCTTGAATAAGCGGTTGTACATGCGCTCTAAAGTAGCGGTGCTTGGTCCCTGTGAGCCGGTAGTGGGTCACAGTTTATGACTGTGGCTGCCGAATCGTCTGTCAACTAGACCACACCGTATTCATTTCGATACGCGGCAATGGCCTGCAAACGGTCGGTGTATGCAGGCAGACGCTGCAGATACGCTAGCAGGTCTGTGAGCGTGACGATACTGGCTACGGGTATGCCGTGCGCCTGTTCCACTTCCTGGACTGCCGACAAATCATTGCTGCCGCGTTCCTGCCGATCCAGCGAGATGGCCACGCCGGCCGGAGTGGCCCCGGCCCGGCGTATCAATTCAACTGACAAATTCACCGAAGTGCCGGCGGAAATCACATCATCGATAATCAACACCCGCCCGGCCAGCGGTGCGCCGAACGTAATTCCGCCCTCGCCATGGTCCTTGGCCTCCTTGCGGTTGAAGCAGTAAGGTACATCGCGATTATGCCGATCGGACAACGCAATGGCCACGGCAGATGCCAGGGGTATGCCTTTGTAGGCCGGGCCGAACAGCATGTCGAAATCCATGCCGCTGGCCAGAATGGCCCGGGTATAGAATTCGCCCAGCCTCGCCAGAGCGGCACCGCTGTTGAACAGTCCGCTGTTGAAAAAATACGGGCTGCGGCGGCCGGATTTCAGGGTGAATTCACCGAAACACAACGCTTCTTGAGCCAGTGCGAAATCGATGAAGTCGTGACGATAGTCCCGCATGTTGGAATCTGCTCTGTAAATGATGAATCTGCTGACGGATTCGTTATCATAGCCCGCCGGAATCCATGGGGACAGTCATGCGCGTCATCACGCTGAACGTCAACGGTATACGGGCGGCACATCGTAAGGGTTTTTTCGACTGGTTGCCGAAGCAGCGGGCTGATGTCGTGTGTCTGCAGGAAACCAAGGCACAGATTCATCAGCTGGTCGATGAAATACGTCAGCCGGCGGGTTATCTAAGCTACTTCAAGGATGCGCAAAAGCCAGGCTACAGCGGCGTCGCTCTGTTCAGCCGGCGCGAACCGGACCGGGTGGATGACAGCCTGGGCTGGTCGCAGGCTGATGATGAGGGCCGTTTTCTGCGCGCCGACTTCGGCAAGCTGAGTATCATATCCATTTATCTGCCGTCCGGAACGACCGGCGATATCCGCCAGGAAGTCAAATACGATTTCCTGGACCGCTTCATGACGTTGTTAAGGAAAATGCGCCGTCAGCGGCGTGACTTCATCATCTGCGGTGATTGGAACATTGCCCACACCAAAAACGACATCAGAAACTGGCGCAGTAATCAGAAGAACTCCGGTTTCCTGCCCGAGGAGCGGGCCTGGCTGGATCAGCTGTTTGACACGGTTGGTTTTGTGGATGCCTTTCGGGTAATCAATCAGGAGGCGGATCAATATACCTGGTGGTCAAACCGGGGCCAGGCCTGGGCCAAGAACGTCGGCTGGCGCATTGACTATCAGGTGATCACACCGGGATTGAAAGACAAGGTCCGACGCGCCTTAATCTATAAACAGGAACGGTTCTCGGATCACGCGCCGCTGACCATCGACTACGATGTTGCTTTCTAGTGCGTATAAAACTGCTGCTGGAATGTCAGGTCGATGGTCTGATCACTGTCTACCGGCCGGATTGTCAGGTTGAAGTTCAGCGTTTCGTCATTGTCAACCGGAAACTCGGTTAAGTAATACACCGCACCGTCCTCGCTGACTTCACGTACATTCAACTCACGCAGCTGGGCGTTCAGGTTGGTCGCGGTGCCGGTAATACGGGCCCGTGCCGGTTGCGCCGTTGTGCCCATGACCTTCTTGAGCACGGAGATATTCAGCAGGCCGCGATTCTGGCTGCGCTGGATGCCATAGGCCTGCGCAACGGAGCGCGGCAGAGTGTCGGTTGTAAAGGCGCTGTAGTAAACCGTGTAATCTCCCACTGATCTGGACTGATCGGCGAAAGCGGGCGCCATAGTTCCCGGCAGTAATCCATAAAGCAGAAGTGCCAGCATGTTGGCTTTTATGCGAGACATGCGCGGTCTCTTTCCCCTGATTGTTGTTCTGCATTCAATCATAGCAGACAGTCTCCTGGCCTAAAGTTCCAGCCACCAATCAGACACCTGGATTCTCTCGGCGGAAGCGGTAGATGGCAATTTCCCCCAGCAGGCTTGGCAGCAGCCGCATACCCGGAGTGCTGCGGTGGGCGCGATCGACGGTCGTGCACTGCAATATCTCGATACCTGCTTCATCGCACAAAGCATCAAAGTCGCGCACCGAACACAGATGTATGTTGGGTGAGTCATACCACTGATAAGGCAGGGCCAGCGTTACCGGCATGCGGCCGCGAAAAGCGATGTGCATACGCGCTCGCCAGTGTCCCATATTCGGGAAGGTAACAATGCCCTCGCGCCCGACGCGCAGCATTTCATTGATAACCTGATGCGGATAGCGTACGGCCTGCAGGGTCTGGGTCATGATGACATAGTCAAAGGAATCATCATCGAAGTCAGACAGACCGGCATCGACGTCCGACTGTATGACCGGCACGCCGCGCGCGAGGCAGGCGGTAATATTGTCGGGATCAATCTCCAGACCGTAACCGGCTATCTGGCGATGCTTGTGCAGAAAAGTCAGCAGTGTGCCATCGCCACAGCCCAGATCCAGTACGCGTGAATTCGGCTGAATCCACTCGGCGATGAGTGCCTGATCGGTGCGCAAATAAAGATCGGTCATAGCTTGCTGTGGATGCGGTCCAGTGCAGTGCGCAGGACTTCGTGGTAACGCGGAATGGGCATGAGAAACGAATCGTGGCCCTGCTTCGAATCGATTTCGACGTAGGTGACATCACGATCGACATCTAGCAGTGCACGCACGATCTCACGCGAGCGGGCCGGAGAAAACCGCCAGTCGCTGCTGAACGAGAGCACATAGAAATTTGCAGTGGCGCCGGCAAACGCCCGGGCCAGACTGCCGTAATGGCTGGCAGGATCGAAATAGTCCAGACACTTGGTCAGCAACAGGTAACTGTTGGCGTCGAAGCGGTCCACGAATGAGCGGCCCTGATAACGCAGGTAGCTTTCGACCTGAAACTCGACGTCGTAACCGAATTTGATGCGGCCGTCGCGCAGCTCGCGGCCGAATTTCTCATCCAGCACATCGTCTGATAAATACGTGATGTGACCGAGCATGCGCGCCAGCATCAGGCCACGGCTGGGTGTGGTCCCATAGTCAAAATAATGACCGTCGTGAAAATCCTGATCGTTCAGGATCGCCTGGCGCGCGACTTCGTTGAAGGCGATGTTCTGGGTCGAGAGTTTCGGTGCCGCAGCGATTATAAAAGCGTTGCGGATACGGTCAGGATAATCGAACGACCACTGCATGACCTGCATGCCACCTAGACTGCCACCAATGACTGCGGCCCAGCGTTCGATACCGAGCACATCGGCGAGCATGGCCTGACTTTTGACCCAGTCGCCGACCGTCACAATCGGAAAGTCGGGTCCATAGGGTTTGCCGGTGGCAGGATTGATGCTGGTAGGGCCGGTGGAGCCGCTACAGCCACCTGGATTGTTCG
>CAZFUS010000051.1:0-18324 GCA_964522485.1 uncultured Enterobacteriaceae bacterium
ACCGGTGCCGGGTGGTGTCGGACCGATGACCATTACCATGCTGGTAGCCAATACAGTATTGGCTGCCGAACGACTGAGCGGACTCGGTAGCGGAAAACTGAAATAACAACGCCGCGTTAATTGGTCAGAAGTCGCTGAAGTAGATTTCAGACCGTGTGTACGGTGAGCTTGTCAGTCGCGGTCTCAATCCAGGCAGCAGCCGTCTGGTTGATGGTTCTGGCATTCTGGCCGCGCGGATCAATTGCCGGGCCGATGACCACCTGAATGGTGCCCGGTTTTTTCAGGAAACTGTTTTTTGGCCAGTAGCAGCCGGCGTTGTGGGCAATGGGGATGACCGGATACTGCGCGGCTTCAGCGAGCATGCCGCCGCCGGGCATGTACTTGGCCGTCTCTCCCGGTGCGACACGGGTGCCTTCCGGGAAGATGATTACCCAGCTTCCGCGTTTTAATCGGTTTTTACCCTGTTCGACGATCTGACGACTGGAACGGAAACTGTTTTTGCGGTCGATGGCAATTGGTTTGAGTGACGCCAGTCCCCAGCCGAACAGCGGCAGCCACAGCAGTTCGCGTTTCAGGATAAAAGCCAGTGGTGCGTCGATGATCAACTGGATGGCCATGGTTTCCCAGGCCGACTGGTGTTTGCACATCACGATGGCGGGACCGGGCGGTAAATGCTCGCGGCCGGTTACCTCGAAGCTGATACCGCAAGTGAGACGCAGCCACCAGAGACTGAAATGGGTCCATTGGGTCACGATACGGTAACGCCACCGGTACGGCAGCGGCAGAACAATCAGGCTGATCGGCATGAAGATCAGGGCGGCGACAGTAATGCCAGTGTAAAACAGCAGCGCGCGCAGCCAGGCCATGCTGTCAGTCGGTATTCAGAAGATGATCGGTATAGGCCGCCAGACTTTCATGAACATCAGTGCCTTTCGGAACTTTGCCATCGCTGGCCAGTTTCTGTCCGCCGCCGGTGCAGACCAGGATCGGCTGCGCACCGGCCGCCTGCGCCGCCTGCAGATCACTCAGCCTGTCGCCGACACAGGGGACGCCTTCGAGACTGATACGCAGGCGCGCGGCAATCTCCTTGAGCAGGCCGGGTTTGGGTTTGTTGCAGTCACAATCCGCTTCACGCGGGCCGCAGGGACAGAAAAACACCGCTTCGATGATGCCGCCGTACTGGGCGAGATGACTGAGCATCTTCTGATTGATGGAAATAAGATCCTCGATGGTGAATTTACGCTGCGCCAGGCCGGCCTGATTGATGGCCACTATAATCCGGTAGCCATGCTGCGAAAGCCGCGCGATCGCCTCAAGACTGCCGGGAATTGCCTGCCACTCGGTGGCACTTTTGACGCCGCTTTCGGCATCGAAATTGATCACTCCGTCACGATCGAGAATGATAGTCGGCATAGCTTTTATTGTAGGCGTGATATGTCCGCCGTGCGCTGAAACAGATCGCTCAGATCGGCCAGCAGGGCAATACGGTTGCGTTTGAGATTTTCATCTTCACACAACACCATGACGTTGTCGAAAAAGGCATCAACGCTGTCGCGCAGTCCCGCGAGCGTGGTCAGGGCCTGTTCATATTGATTATCGGCCAGCAAGGGTTCTACCTGCTCACGCAGTGTCTCGATTGCCATGGCGAGTTCCCGCTCTGCCGGATCCTGCAGGATATCTTTATTCAGGCTGCCATTTACAGCATCGACCTGTTTCAGAATATTCCTGATGCGTTTGTTCGCGGCTGCCAGGCTCTCTGCTTCGGGCAGCTTCCGGAACGATTGTACAGCCAGCAGACGGCGTTGGAAGTCCAGCGGCCGGGTCGGTCGCCGTGCCAGCACTGCTTCGAATACATCGTGACTGACACCGCTGTCCAGGTAATAAGCCCGCAGCCGTTCCATCATGAAGTCAAAAATGTCTGCTTCCAGCTTGTTGTTATGGGCGGTTTGTAGGTTCTTGCCCACCGCGCTGGTCATAAGCTTTTGCTGGGCCTGTCGGATCAACTGCTGCAGATCAATATCGAGTTCCTTCTCGATCAGGATGCGAAGCATGCCAAGAGCGGCCCGGCGCAGGGCAAAAGGATCCCTTTCGCCGGTCGGTGCCTGCCCGATAGAAAATATGCCGACGATCGTGTCCAGCTTGTCGGCTACCGCCAGCGCCTGGCCGGTTCTGGATTGTGGCAGTTCATCGCCGGCATAGCGCGGCCGGTATTGTTCCGAAATCGCCTGCGCGACCTCACTCTCCTCGCCGTCGTTGCTCGCCAGATAACCGCCGGCAACGCCTTGCAGTTCCGGGAACTCGCCTACCAGCTGACTGAGCAGATCGCATTTCGCCAGCTCCGCCGCGCGCCGGGCATACGCCGGGTTCGCGCCAATGGCCTCGGCGGTGTGATCGGCGAGCTCCGCAACCCGGCGCATCTTGTCGCCCAGGCTGCCGAGCTGCTTCTGGAACATCATGCTGTCCAGCTCCGGCACACGATCTGCCAGCGGCGTGGCGCGGTCGGTTGCCCAGAAGAACATGGCGTCCGCCAGCCGCGGCACGATGACGCGCTCGTTACCCCTGCGGACCTGGCCCGGATCGCGGCTTTCGATGTTGGCGACGGTGATGAAACAGGGCAGCAGTTTGCCGCTGTCGTGATCCCGGATCGGGAAGTAGCGTTGCTGATCTTCCAGCGTGGCGATCAAGACTTCTTCCGGCAGTTCCAGAAACTTCGGATCGAACTCCCCGCGCAGCGGCACCGGCCACTCCACCAGTGCCGCGACTTCGGCCACCAGTTTGCTGTCCGGTTCGCTGTTCAGGGCATAACCGCCAACCTGTTCGGCGAGGATCGTGACTTTCTCGCTGATGATCTGATTGAGTTGCTGTTCGCTGTCATTCAGCCAGACTTTGGCCTGTTGCAGGGTATTGACATAGTCATCAGCCGAATTGAGGACAACAGGTTCGGGATAGTGATAGCGATGTCCGCGTGTATAACGATCACTCTTTACGCCGAGGATCTCGCAGTCGATCACCTGATCGCCCAGTAATACTACAACCCAGTGTACCGGTCGTACGAACTCATGTGCTGACTCGCCCCAGCGCATGCGCCTGGGGATAGGCAGTTTCGACAAGGCTTCAATGATGGCGGTTGGAAGCAGGTCACTGGCCGGTTTTCCAGATTCAGTGACTGCATAGAACAATTTTCCGTCTCTCTGTTCGAGCCGATCGATGCTTGTCCCGCATGATCGGGCGAAGCCCTCAGCGGCCTTGGTCGGTGTACCGGATTCATCGTAAGCGACCTTGATGGCAGGCCCGTATTTTTCGATCTGCCGGTTCGGCTGCTGGATGCGCAGATTGTGGATTTTGACTACCAGCCGACGCGGTGAATAAAAGTAACACGTCTTACTATGATTCGGTTCAAGCAGGTTCAGCTGGTCCCCGATGATAGCTGTCAGACGATCATGGAAATCCTCGGCCAGATTTGCCAGTGCTTTTGGTGGCAATTCCTCGGTACCGATTTCAACCAACAAATCTTGAGTCGCTGTACTCATGCAGCGTGTGAATCTTTCTTGACCAGCGGAAAACCAAGCGCCTCGCGGCGATCATAGTAAGCCTGCGCAATCGAACGGGCCATGGTGCGTACGCGCAGAATGTAGCGTTGACGTTCAGTCACGGAGATGGCGCGCCGGGCATCGAGCAGATTGAAACTGTGCGAGGCCTTGAGCAACTGTTCATAGGCCGGCAGCGGCAAACCCTGTTCAAGCAGTCTTTGACATTCCTGTTCGCAGTTGTCGAACCAGGCGAAAAGATTGTCTGTATTGGCCTGCTCGAAGTTATATTTCGACTGTTCGACCTCGTTCTGATGATAAATGTCGCCATAGGTCACCCGGCCGGCCGGGGTTTCGCACCACAGCAGATCGTAGACACTGTCGACTTCCTGCAGATACATGGCGATGCGTTCCAGGCCATAGGTGATTTCGCCGGCGACGGGTTTGCAATCCAGACCACCGACTTGCTGAAAATAGGTGAACTGACTGATTTCCATGCCATTCAGCCAGACTTCCCAGCCCAGGCCCCAGGCGCCAAGAGTCGGGGATTCCCAGTTGTCTTCGACAAAGCGGATGTCGTGTACCAGCGGATCGATGCCGAGTGCCTGTAACGATCCGAGGTACTGATCCTGGAGGTCGGCCGGTGACGGCTTCAGGAGTACCTGGAACTGGTAATAGTGCTGCAGCCGATTCGGGTTATCACCGTAACGGCCGTCGGTCGGTCGCCTGGAAGGCTGTACGTATGCTGCATGCCAGGGTTCCGGGCCGATGGCGCGCAGAAAGGTGGCGACGTGAAACGTCCCGGCACCCATTTCCATGTCATAGGGTTGCTGGATAACACAGCCGAGCCGCGCCCAGTATTCCTGCAGGCGCAGAATCAGGCGCTGAAAGTCTCCGGGTGGTTCCGCCAGTTCGGCCGACATCGTCGTTATAATCCACTCATGCTTGAGGCCGGCAGTATAGCCGAGGCCGGACCGAGTTAAAAAAACGGATTGATTCTACAGAACCGCAGGTACTGCTGCCCTCAGTCGGTGATGCGGGTGTAATCGTCGAGCGTGGCAGTCAGCAGCTTGTATTTGAATTCCGGAATCTGATAGACCCAGTTACCGAGCCGGTTCTGCAGGTCCGTCATGCGATCCTCAGTGGGTACCGGGACGGGTGTTATGGCATCGTCGTCAGCTGGCCCCGGCTGCGCTTCGGCTGGCGGCGCTTCTGTGGCGGCGCTGGCATCATAACTGAACTTGAAGTTGGCGTAGTAGCGATCATCGAGTTGTGTACTGTGTACCCGGATTACCGCACCGTCAAACGTACGCACCGTGGTGCTGGTGCTGGTGTCAGGAAAATCAAAGGTCTCCAGCGCGCGGATATCGCTGGCGCTGATTTCCTGCAGCACCGAGCCGAACCGGTTCAGTGCAGTTCGCGACTGGACCTCGCGGTTGATTGGCAGGTCGGCAAGATTGAACTGTCCCTCCGGGGAGTCGCGATAGGCACGCAGTGTGCTTCCATCCGCGTGCTCGATGGTAACCTCGCGAATCGTTTCCGAAGACAGGTTGAGAATATCGGGATTAAACCAGGCGGTTTTTTCCGCTGAAACCGGGACGCTGCCCTCGGCCAGCAGGGCGTGAGTATTCTCCGGCCTGCGTACATATACACCAGTCTGGATGTTGGTGACTTTGCTGACCCGCGGTTTGCCGACAATAATGTCCGCCAGTGTCTCACCTGCATCATCCATCACCGTAACCTGCACCGAATTGCTGTTCGGTTCGGACGGATCCTGGACTTCCAGGCGATGATAAAGCTCCGGATTGCTGGTCTTGCGTTCCAGCGTCCTGAGTTCGGACAGATCAATCAGCAGGGTACGCACCTTGTCGAACAGCGCCGGATAATCATCACTGTTGGCAATACGCCAGGTTTCGCCGTCGCGCTCGAGGATCGTTCTCTCGCGGTTGCTGATGAGGCTGATGGAAGCGGCCTTATTGATATTCTCGACCAGGGTCGGCAGTAACGGCTCCTTGCTCAGATAGGTCGGCGATCGTTCCTGACTCACCACGACGAACGCGGTGATTACCACAGTCAGTGTAATGGCGGCGAATACGATCAGGGTGTTGCGATTCATCGGATCGTCTCTGCGTCAGTCCCGTCGTCTGCGGGAATAATATTGATAGATGCCGACGATAACGGCCAGAACCGCAACCAGTAACGGTATCAGCCCGATGTTGATAAACCGCAGGCGTGAGCCCAGGCTCTCGATGTCTTTTTGCAGGTTGTGCTGCACCTCACGCAGTTCCTTACGGACATCAAGCTGTTCGCGCCGGGACTCTTCGATTGCCTCCGCCTGTTCCGGACTGATAATCAGACCGGAGGCACCCTGCTGTTGCTGCAGGGACTGAATGCGTTTCTGCGCCTCTTCCAGTTTCGACTGTAATTGCTGCTCGCGTTCGCGATATTCAGCTTCAGCAGCGCGCCGGATACGTTCGACCACCTCGAACGGCCGGTTGAAAACGCCGCGGCTGCGCAGACTGATGAGGTCCGTATTACCGGCCAGGTTATCGAGCGCGTTGATAACAAAGTCGCCGTTGTCAGCAATCGGCTGGGGCGCTTTCATGCCGAAATAATCCTGTTCGCGAATCCAGAAACGATCAGTGAGGATGTCGGTATCGGCCACGACCACCGTATTGATGTAGCCTTCGCTGACAAAATCCGGATCCTCGGCCACGGCCTGATCCTCATCCTCAAGCGGTTTGCCGCGTGGAAAAGCAGTTTCCACCGGCCCGCTGACCCGCGCCGCCAGGGTGAAACGTTCGCCGCTTGGCTCATAGTTTTCAAGAATCACGTTGGGGTCGCGCTGCAGCAGGATCAGATCGCGCTCCAGTAATGTGGATTCAGTCGATGTGAATAACAGCGGTTCGATATCAATCTCCGAGTCCGGCAGTTTATTGATATAACTGCTGGTGCCGAGCTGGACCTGTTTCAACCGGGAGGTTATGAAGTCATCCTGATTGATATTATCGCCGGTCAGTTGCAGCCAGGGCAGGTAAGGGACTTCCTGGGAACCACGCTGACCGCGATGCTGAACGCGGATGGCAGCGTTGATGTCCGCTACAATCTTATCCTGTGGAATTTCGATGCCCCACGGCTCGAACAGTTTGTCGAGGTCCGAATCCCGATCCGGCATGGCCGCGGGGTTGTTCGCGTCCGGACCGGTCTGATCCGCTTCGGCAAACGGATCGACGAACACCATCAGCTTGCCGCCCTTCAGGGCAAACTGATCGATGGCGTACAGGGTGGAGTCGTCCAGGTTTTTGGGATGAATGACCATCAAGACTTCGATGTCGCTGCTGATGTAACCGGTGTCTTGCCCGAGATCCTTGACTTCAAAGAACTCGCGCATCACGCGGATGATTGGCCAGGCGACCGAGCGCCGGCCGGCACCTTCACCGAACATCGGCAGACTGCCGATTACACCCACCACCTGGCGCTCGGGATGCGCCAGCTTGTAGACCAGTTTCGAGAGTTCATACTCGAGCGCGCCCTCGCGGTTCGGCGCGAAAAACGGAATCACTTCGGTATCATCGGTCGAGTTGCTGCCGATGAGCCCGAAATAGGCCTGCTCCCCGGCGTTACCAACCGGAATGCTCTGCAGACCCTCGGCCACGGCGGTATCTTCAGCATCGGTGAATGGTTTGGGGTCGATGATTTCCAGATGCAGCATGCCGTTCGAGTTGGCCACGTATTCACGCAGCATGTCACGCACGCGCACGCCGTAATTCACAAGCTGCGGATAACCGAGCAGCTGCTCCCGTGAGAAATACATGCGTAGCGTGACCGGCTCCTCGATGTCCTCGAGGATGTTCAGGGTGCCGTCCGACAGGGTGTAGAGATTGTTCTCGGTCAGATCGAGACGCCAGTTGGTCAGCGTAGCGTTGATGATGATATTAATCGATATGAACAGACACGCCGCAAGGACGAGACCGGTGCCGGATGTCAGACGTTTACTACGCATGCGGCTCAGCTCGCTTTCTTGGTTTCAATGGCGACGACATTGGCATACAGCCAGAATGCGATGAGGGTGGCAAAGAAAATCATGTCACGCGCGTCGATGACGCCTTTCTTGATCGAGTCGAAATGCGTGAAGAAGCTGAACGATGCAATGACATCCACGATAGCCTGGGGCGCCCAGCCCTTGAAGAAGTCCAGTACCAGCGGAAAACCGCTCAGCAGAAACAGGAAGCAGATTACGACGCTGACGACAAACGCGATGACCTGGCTTTTGGTCAGTGCCGAAATGCAGGAACCGATCGCCAGAAAGCCGCCGGCCATGAACAGGCTGCCGAGATAACCCGCCATGATCACAGTATTGTCCGGATTGCCCAGGTAGTTGACCGTCAGCCACATGGGAAAGGTCAGCGCCAGTGCCACGGCGGTGAAAACCCAGGCGGCCAGAAATTTGCCGACCACTGCCTGGGTCACCGACACCGGCAGTGTCATCAGCAGCTCGATCGTGCCGGTCTTGCGTTCCTCGGACCACAGCCGCATGGCGATAGCGGGGATCAGGAACAGGTACAGCCAGGGATGGAAATTGAAAAACGGCTGCAGATCGGCCTGGTTGCGCTCGAAGAACGAGCCCAGATAGAAAGTGAATATACCGGTCAGGAACAGAAAAATGACTATGAATACATAGGCCACCGGCGTGGCGAAGTAGCCGACGAATTCGCGCTTGAATATCGCCAGTATATTGCGCATGTCAGGCCGCCTCGCTGCTGTGCGGCAAGGTGATCTGACGGAACACGTCATCCAGTTTGCCGGCTTCGAGCCGCAGGGAATGCACCGGCCAGTTATGGGAATGTATGGCCGCACTGACATGCGTCATGATGTCGGCACCCTGTTTCGGCACCACCAGCAACGTAACATGGTCAGCGTCTTCAGCCAGTCGATCGACCCGTTCCACCCCGGCGAGCCCGGCCAGTTCGGCCTCGGCCCCGTCAGCCGTTTGTGTGCCCATGATCAAACTGACCGCATTATGCATATCGGAACGGGCCTGCAGCTCGGTCGGTGTCCCGTCGAACAGCAGCCGGCCCGCGGCAATGATTATGGCGCGTGAGCAGACGGCGTCGACTTCTTCGAGAATATGGGTAGAGATGATGATCGCTTTCTCCGCGGCCATGGTTTTGATGAGGGCACGGACTTCGTGTTTCTGATTAGGATCCAGGCCGTCGGTGGGTTCGTCCATGATCAGGATTTCCGGATCATGCAGTAAGGCCTGGGCCATGCCGACGCGACGTTTGTAACCTTTCGACAGGGTTTCAATGGACTGGTTGAGTACGCCTTCCAGATGGATCTTGTCGACGACTTCGCGGATGCGCTGCCGGCGCTCGGATCGCCTGATGGCACGGATCTCGGCGATGAATTCAAGAAATCCGATGACCGTCATTTCGCCGTAGCAGGGCGCGCCCTCGGGCAGGTAACCGATGCGCCGTTTGACCTGAATCGGATCCACAAGGACATCATGGCCGGCTACTTCTATTGAGCCGCCGGTCGGTTCGAGAAAACCGGTGATCATTTTCATGGTGGTGGATTTGCCGGCGCCATTCGGTCCCAGAAATCCCAGTACCTCACCACGCTGTACATCGAAAGATACGTCACGCACCGCCTGCAGCAGGCCGAAGCGCTTATGCAATGAACTGACTTTAATCAAGGTATCCATGCCGGTGGTACTGCCATGCGGGTGACACTCGAGGATATTATTATTGTTTGTTTATACTGAAGACCGGAAATCGCCTGAGGACGATCTGAACCTGTCGCGAGCGTGCTTATTCTGCATATTGCACGGCCAGCGTCAATTTTCTATAGACTGGGCCACTGCTTTCGAGTTCAGTTCCGGTCCCGCTGTGGGCCGGTTTTACTTGGGCCCTTCATGATGCTGGCGCTGTTTGAGGCGGAACAGGGCGGATATATCCTCGTCCCCATGTCCCTCGTCCATGAGTTTCTGATAGTGCACCAGGGTCATTTCCGCCATGGGCAGGCTGATCCCGGTCGCCGCCAGCGCCATGGCCCTGCAGATGGAGAGATCCTTGTGATGCAGGCTCAGCTTGAAGCCGGGCTCGAAGATACCCTTGAGCATGGTCTTACCGCGATGCTGGACAAACCAGTTGCCGGCCGCGCCGGCCGAGACGACGTCAACGACCTTGTCCATATCCAGCCCCAGGCTCTCGCCAAATGCCAGTGCTTCGGTTACCGCCTGATTAATGCCCGCAGCCATCAACTGGTTGACGGCCTTGGTCGCCTGGCCTGTGCCGGACGCGCCCATATGGATAACATTTGCGGCGATGGCCTCCAGCGCCGGACGCGCCCGTTCCAGCGCCTGCTCGTCACCACCGATCATCGTGACCAGTGTTCCCCGGCGTGCGCCTTCCACGCCGCCGGAGACCGGGCAGTCGAGGAAAAAAGCGTTCTTTTCGGTCAGTCTGGCGGCGGCGGTCCGGGCGGTCTCGGCGTTAACCGTTGAGGTGTCCGCCACCACGCTGTCAGCCTGAATGCCGGGCAACATTTGTTCAACCACGTTCAGTACATCTTCATCGCGCGAGACACAGGTAATGATGGTCTTACACAAGCCTGCCAGATCCGCGGGTGTTTCGGCGATGTGACAGCCGGTTTTGGCGGCAAGGGTCTCAGCCTTGTCGCGACTGCGATTCCACACGGCCGTCAGCAAACCCGCCTTGTGCAGATTGCGTGCCATATTCGCGCCCATGGCGCCCAGTCCGATGACTCCACAGTTGAGTTTGTCGTTCATGGTGGATAGCGATAGAGGATATGAAGATAGAACATAGAGGATAGACCATCGATCGTAGACTACCGATTTCTATTCTCTATTGTCTGTCCGCTATTCCTCCAGATAACTGTAACCATCCAGTCCCTGCCTGAGGAAATCAAGATAGTTCTGCTGGCAGTCGCTGTCGAGATCGGTCTGGCGCATGCGTTCCGCAAACCGCTGCTGCAGAAAATCGATATCCATCTGTACATAACGCAGCAGATCGGTCACCGTGTCGCCACGATGCGGTTCGGTCAGACGGTAGCCGCCATCCGGCTGTAGCTCGACATTCACGGAGCCGGTGTCGCCAAACAGATTATGCATGTCGCCTAGAATTTCCTGGTAGGCACCAACCAGAAACATGCCCAGCAGATAGGGTTCCTCAGGATTGGGCGTATGCAGTGGCAGACTGGTCTCGATGCCCTCACCGTCGACGTACATATTGACGCGGCCGTCTGAATCGCAGGTCAGGTCTTCAATCAGCGCACGCCGGCCCGGCCATTCCTCCAGCCGGTGTAAAGGCACGATTGGAAACACCTGATCGATGGCCCAGCTGTCGGGCAGGCTCTGGAACAGTGAGAAATTGCAGAAGTACTTGTCCGCCAGCTTTTCGTTCAATTCGTTCAGTACCTCGCGCTGGGTGACGTCTTCGTAACTCAGCCACTGACGAATCCGGCGGGCTACACAGTAAAAGATCGCTTCGGCCCGGGCGCGCTGCGCCAGGTTGATGACGCCGTAGGTGAACATTTCACGGGCGCGACTGAGATCACTGAGCGCCGTATAGTAGCGGGCCAGTGCGGTCTCCTTGTCCAGTGACGTCAGGTTCTGCCACAGGTCGTGCAGCACGGGCGCATCTTCGGCGGCCGGTGGTTCGGGCCGGGTCTGGCCCGGTGCCGGGTCAACGTCGATCACGTTGGTGATGAGCATGGCGTGATGTGCCGTCAGTGCGCGTCCGGATTCCGTGATAATGTCAGGCTGCGGCAGCTGGTGTTCGCTGGAGACTTCCGCCAGCGCCCGGACCACGGCGTCGGCATAGGCGGCAACAGAATAATTCATGGAGCAGGCATTGCGCGAGGCCGTGCCTTCGTAGTCGACTCCGAGACCGCCACCGACATCGACGGTATCCAGGGGCGCGCCCAGTGTCCGCAGTTCGGCGTAATAACGGACACCTTCGCGGAGAGCGTTCTGGATCTGCTGGATGTCGGTAACCTGCGAACCGATGTGAAAATGCATGAGCTGCAGAGACTCGGCCATACCTTCGCGCTTGAGACGATCCAGGCCCTGCAGTACCTGGCCGGCCGACAGGCCGAACTTGGATTTTTCACCCCCGGAATTCTGCCATTTCCCGGCGCCCACCGAGGCGAGCCGCAGGCGCACGCCGAGCCGGGGCGTGACATCCATTTCGCGGCTGCATTGGATGACGAGTTCCAGCTCTGTCGGTTTTTCAATGACGATGTAGGTCCTAAGCCCCAGCAGCTGGCCGATCAGCGCGAGCTGGATGTACTCACGATCCTTGTAACCGTTGCAGATGACGATGCTGCCGGGCCGGGCCAGGGCCAGCAGGCACAACAGTTCCGGCTTGCTGCCGGCTTCCGTACCCACCCGCTGACCGCCGTGATTGATGATCTCCTGGACCACGCGACGCTGCTGGTTGACCTTGATCGGATAGACCAGTGTGTAGTTACCACCGTAGCCGTGTTGCCGGATGGCGTCATCGAAGGTGCTGCAGAGGGTGTCGATGCGGTGTGTGAGAATATCGGTAAACCGGACCAGTACCGGCAATGGCAGGCCGGCGGCGGCGATCTCGCCTGTCAGCCGGTACAGATCGATGGTTGGTCCGTCCCCACCCAGCGGTTGTGCCTGCAGATGACCGTTACCGGCGATATCGAAATAGCCGGCGGTCCAGGCCGGGATATGGTAGAGCGACCGGGATCGGGGAATGCTCCAGCGGATCGTACCGGCCTGGCCCTGCGTTGGCTGGGGCAGGTTCATGCATGCCGGCCCGTGATCGTGTGCGCCGCCAGAATTTCGGCCACGCAGGCAGTCAGCTTGATGGCGGTCGGCACATGCAGGAATTCATTCGGGCCGTGTGCATTCGACTGCGGTCCCAGTACACCGGTCACCAGGAACTGCGCTTCAGGAAAACGTTCGGCCAGCATACCCATGAACGGGATCGAACCGCCTTCGCCCATGTGCATGGCCGGTTTACCGAAGTGATTCTGTGACGCCCGGTCAATGGCCTGATTCAGCCAGTCCGGCAGCAGTGGCGCGTGCCAGCCGCTGGCACACCATTCCGGGGTAAACAGCACGCTGGCGTTCTGCGGCGGTTCCGATTCCAGCAGTTCCTTCAGCGCCGCGGCGGCCGCATTTGCATCACAGGTTGGCGGCAGGCGCAGTGACAGTTTGGCGGTGGTGGTGGGTCGCAGCACATTGCCGGCGTCGCCCAGAGCCGGCAGGCCGGCGGCGCCGGTGATCTCCAGTGCCGGACGCCAGGTCCGGTTCAGGATCAGTTCGCCGGGATCGGTGCTGTTGGGCTGGACACCGTCGGCGAACGGGAAGCGCTGCCAGGCCGTCTTGCCCAGCACCTGCGCGGCCCGCTCGGCCTGGCTGCGACGCGGTTCCGGAATGTCAACATGGCAGGCCGGCGGCAGAATACGGCCATCCGCGCTGTCCTCGATGCGGTCCAGCAGCAGGCGCAGCAGACGGAAACTTGATGGAACGATGCCGCCGGCGTCGCCCGAATGTACCCCCTCGTTAAGCACTTCCACGGTCAGGTTGCCGCCGACGAGGCCGCGCAGCGAAGTGGTGCACCAGAGTTGTTCGTAGTTGCCGCAGCCCGAATCAAGACAGATCACCAGCGACGGTGTACCGATGCGATCGCCGAGGTGTTCAATGTAGGCGGGCAGGTCGGGACTGCCGCTTTCCTCGGAGGCCTCGATCAGGATCACACAGCGGGCATGTGGCAGCCCGTGTTCGGCGAGCATTCGCACCGCCAGCAACGAGGCAAAGGTGGCGTAGCCGTCGTCGGCACCGCCACGGCCGTACAGGCGTTCACCTTCGATTACCGGCTGCCACGGACCGAGCCCATCCCGCCAGCCGCTCATCTCCGGTTGCTTGTCCAGGTGGCCGTATAGCAATACCGTCTCATCGGCAGTCTGCTCGTCCGTGGCCGGTATTTCCATGTACAGTGTCGGCGTGCGGTCGGGCAGGCGGACGATTTCGAGCTGCATGTCGGCCGGGCCTTCCCGCCGGCACCAGCCGGCGAATTGATCCACGACGGTTTCCATGTAGCCGTGTTCGGCCCAGTCGGGGTCGAACAGCGGTGATTTGTTCGGTACCTTGATGTACTCGATCAATTCGGGCAGGGCGCTTTGTTCCCAGCGTTGTTCAATATCGCGTTGTAAAGCCGAGGTATCCATGGCTGCTGAGTCTAACCCTGCACCGGTTCAGCCGCAAAGCGAATGGAGAGGTAACCCGGGGGTCGAAAACTGCATGGTCATTATCGTTATAATGCCGGCCTGACAAACGACAGCGTCGAAAATTTGCAAGTCATACACAAACCCGAGGAAGTTCAAGATGAGGATAATTGATAACCCGTTGAAATGGATAATCTGCATTGGCCTGATAGCCGTGCTGGGCGGTTGTGGCGACGATCAGGAGACCGCTTCGGAACCGGACGCGGCGGATGACTCCGCAGCCGTGACCGAACCGGCTGAAGCGCCTGAGCCGACTGACGAGACTATGAGTGATGATGCCGGCACCAGCGATCCGTCTGAAGATACTGCAGCGGAACCGGCAGCTGAGCCCTCCGACGACACCGATGAACAGGCATCTGACAGCAGTGGTGGTGAAGCGGAAAGCCATACCGTCACTGCACGCGCAACCGCCTATGACCCGGCTGCCATCAAGATCAAGCCCGGCGATACCGTCGCCTGGACCAACATGAGTGGTCACAATGTGCACTTCGAGGAAGGTAACATTCCAGAAGGTGCCGAAACTTACCAGTCACCGCTGGGTGATAACGTGAGCCGCACTTTCGATGTGGAAGGTGTCTATCTCTATAAATGTGATCCGCATTTTGCCATGGGCATGGTGGGTGCCATCATTGTCGGTGAACCGGTGAATCTCGATCAGGTCGAGCAGAACGCCAAGGGTATGTACAAGCGTGCCCTGATCCAGGCCAAGGCCGCCATGGAATGATTATCGATGGGCCGTGTCTATATTAACTGGCGACACAAACTCCGCTAGGAGAAAATTATGAGACTTTTCAAGTATTTGAGAACAGCTCTCGCCGGTATGGTGGGTGCTGCGTTGCTTGTGTCCAGCGCCCAGGCCGGCGAGACCCATACCGTCACCGCGCGTTCGACCGCGTACGATCCAATGGTGCTGGAGATAGAACCGGGTGATACGGTCAAGTGGGTCAATATGGCCGGTCACTTCAACGAGTTCGAAGCAGGCAATATCCCGGAAGGGGCGGAGACCTGGCAGACCCAGATGGGTAAAGACGTGAGCCGCACCTTCGATGTTGAAGGCGTCTACGTCTACAAATGCCCGCCGCACTTTGCCATGGGCATGGTCGGGGCGATTATCGTCGGCGAGCCGGTCAACATGGCCGAGGTCGAGGAAAACGCCACAGGCATGTACAAGCGTGCCGTCGCCAAGGCCAAGGCCGCTGTCGAGTAAGTCGGCAGGCAACTTATGACAGGCAGTGTGCCGCTGCGGCGGCGCCTGTCTGTACTCACTATTCGTTTTCCAGCTCGCGACGTGCGGCCTCCAGCCGTTCAAGGTTTTCCACGCCGGGCCGGGGATAGGACGGATTCAGGTTTTCCAGTGTGGCGGTGGTGATCTCGGCAACCTTGTAACGCATGTAATCCTTGTCGTCGGCGGGGATTGCATACCAGGGCGCCCAGGCGCGCGAGGTTGCGTTCAGTGCCTGTTCAAACGCCTGCATGTAGTGTTCCCAGAAGCCGCGTTCGTGCACGTCCTTGTCCGAAAATTTCCAGTGCTTTTCCGGTTCGGTCAGGCGCTTGAGAAAACGCTGACGCTGTTCTTCTTTTGAGAGGTTCAGAAAAAATTTAAGAATCAGCGTACCATTCTGCACAAGATGCTGTTCATGGCAGCGGATCGAATCGAAGCGCTGTTGCCACAGCAGTTCCGCATCCTGTGTCGGCGTCAGCTTCTGCGCTTCAAGGAAATGCGGATGCACGCGCACGATCAAGAGTTCTTCATAATAGCTGCGGTTGAAGATCGCAATCTGGCCACGTTCCGGTAGCCGTTTAGTGGTGCGCCAGAGGAAGTCATGCTGCAGTTCTTCGTGGGTGGGTTGTTTGAATGGCCACACATGGCAACCAGCCGGATCGACTTCGCGCATGACGGCACGAATGGTGCCATCCTTGCCGGCGGCATCCATGCCCTGAAAGATAAGCAGCAATGCATAGCGATCCTCGGCATATAACCGCCGCTGCAGTTCCTTAAGCCTGTCGGTCAGTTTGTCCAGCCGTTTGCGATCAGTCTTCGAATCATGGGCAGGGGCTGGTCCGGTCGGCGTCCGGGCAATCTGAAAGCTGCCGTTAAACGCGACCCGGCAGGGATCATCAGGATAGACGGATAGATTCACGCCACCACTAAAGAACAAGGGATGGCGGACGTCAAGTGCTTGTTATCACTCAATCGCTTCAGCCAGCAGCGTTGAGATCATCTGCTCGATGCGCCTGGCCTGAACATCGCCTGCATGTGTTTCGCCGACGAATACAGCGCGCAGGTTTCCGCGTTTATCGATCAGATAAAATGCGGGCCAGTAGCGGTTGTCGAGCGCCCTCCAGTAGGAAAAGTCATTATTGATCATGATCGGGTGCTCAAGGCCGAATTCGTCAACTTTGGTCTCGATGTTGGCACGCACTTTCTCATGCTCGAATTCGGGTGAGTGCACACCGATCACCTGAAATGATTCGTCGCTGAATTGAGCTTCCAGGGTTTTCAGCCATGGAAAGGAGCGATAACAGTTCCAGCAGTCGAAGGTCCAGATATCGATTAACAATACCCGGCCGCGCAGATCACTCAGCTGCAGTGGTTCGGAATTGATCCAGTCCCGTGGATCATTGTGAGTGAATTCCGGGGCAGGCCGGACTGGTTGTAAGGGATTCGAACCGGCTGTGAAAAACAGTGATGTCAGGAAGTACAGACCGGGGATAATAATCAGTCGTCGGTGGCTGACCCGGTAGTGCATGGACTGTCTCCCCGGCGCTTGTGACAGTTCAAAATGATTCTATTATCATGCCTTTTATATGGCTATCCGTAGTTACCATGATATTCAGCCGAAAATCGCCGTCAGTGCGTATGTGGATGCGTCTGCGGTGGTCATCGGTGATGTCAGCCTGGGCGAGGACAGTTCGGTCTGGCCGCTCACCGTGATCCGGGGTGATGTGAACCGCATCCGTGTCGGCGCACGGACCAACCTGCAGGACAACTCGGTCCTGCACGCGACCCATGACGGCAAATACACGCCGGGCGGTTTTGCACTGACTGTTGGAGACAATGTTACTGTCGGCCATCGTGTCATCCTGCATGCCTGCACCGTCGGTGATCTGTGTCTGATCGGGATGGGCTCCATCATTATGGATGGTGCGATACTAGAGTCGAAAATCATGCTGGCAGCCGGCAGTCTGGTGCCGGGCGGCAAACACCTGGAAGGCGGCTATCTGTATATGGGCAGCCCGGTCAAACAGGTGCGGACGCTGACGGATGACGAAATCGAGTCGCTGCAGTATTCGGCCGATCATTATGTGGAAGTGAAAAACACCCATCAGCGCGCCTGAAGCCGGTCTCGTTTTTGTCACATAAAATCGCTATCATGCGCCGCCTTCTCCCGGAAAATGCACTTTCCGTCATGCAATCGAAGTCCCAAGCGAACAGGTCAGACCGATGACTCTGGATCACAACTGGTTTACCGAGACCAGCGATGGTTATGCACTGTCGCTGAAAATCAAGTCGAAACTGCATAGTGAACAGTCCGCCTGTCAGGCTATCGAGGTTTTTGAAACCGAAGATTTTGGCCGGTTACTGACGCTGGATGGACTGGTTATGCTGACCAGCCGCGATAATTTTGTTTATCACGAGATGTTGAGTCATCCGGCGCTGTTCCGGCATCCGGCACCGAAAGATGTGGTAGTGGTGGGTGGCGGCGACTGCGGCACCCTGCGCGAGGTCCTGCGCCATGAAGTTGTGAATTCGGTGACTCAGATCGAAATGGATGAACGTGTAACAAGAGTTTGCGAACAGTTTTTTCCCGAACTCTGCGAAGCGAATGATGACCCCCGCGCGAGGCTGTTGTTCCAGGATGCCATCGCCTGGATGCGTGATGCCGGGGCTGCCAGCGCCGATGTCATATTGCTCGATACGACTGATCCGGTAGGGCAGGCGAGCCGGTTGTTCGGCGAGGCTTTTTACAAAGATTGTTTCCGCGTGCTGAGGGATGGTGGCATCGTGGTGGCCCAGAGCGAATCACCGCTACTGGATATGGAACTGTTGCAGGACATCCATAATGGTTTGTGCGCGGCCGGATTCGACAGCATCCAGACATTGCCATTTCCGCAGTGCACTTATCCTTCAGGCTGGTGGTCGGCCACCATGGCCGGCAAGGGCATCGACGTGACACGCTTCGACGTGACTTCGGCCAGGTCCCTCGGCTTTGCAACCCGGTACTATAATCACGGCTTGCACGAGGGAGTATTGGCGCTGCCGGAATTCATGCGCGCTTCGCTCGCTGGTTAGCATCAGGACTGTTCGTTTCGGCGTCGCCGATCAGATCCTGCCGGGTCATGTCCTGAACCAGAGCCTCGACATCGTGCTGAATGGTTTGTGCATCGATTTCGGGAAAAGCCTGTTGTACGGTGTTGATGATCCCCGCCAGACTGTGGCTTTGCTCCAGCAGCTGCCAGATGGCGCCGGCCAGCGGATCGAGCTTATAGATGGCATTGGTCCGGGCATTAA
>CAZFUS010000052.1:0-6361 GCA_964522485.1 uncultured Enterobacteriaceae bacterium
TCCACAGGTAAATGCTGCGTGATGTTTCATCAAAGGCAATACCGAGATGATCGGCATCGTGCACACGCAGATTGAAACCGGCCTCCCGTGCCTTGGCGGCGATGCGCCGCGCCATCCCGGGTGTGTGTATGGTGACGGTATCGAAAAATACATCGGTGGTCAGCCTGTAACCAAGCTGGCATAAACCGGCAGCGAATATCAGAGCCATCCGGTGCACGCGTTCGGCGATAGTCGCCAGACCCTTGGGACCGTGATACACGGCATACATGGCGGCGATGACCGCCAGCAATACCTGGGCAGTGCAGATATTGCTGGTCGCCTTTTCACGGCGGATATGCTGTTCGCGGGTCTGCAGCGCCATGCGCAATGCGGGCCGGCCGCGCGCGTCCTGCGACACACCGATGATGCGCCCCGGAACCTGGCGCTTGTATTTTTCCCGCGTGGCGAAGAAGGCCGCATGAGGTCCGCCATAACCAAGCGGTACACCGAAGCGTTGCGTGGAGCCGACGGCAATGTCGGCATCCATTGCCCCCGGTGCGCGCAGCAGGACCAGCGCCAGCGGATCGCAGGCCACCGTGACGAGGGCGCCGGTAGCGTGAGCGCGCTCTATATATGGCGCGATATCGGTGACTGCCCCGCTGGAACCGGGATATTGCAGCAGCAGACCGAAGCAGTCGGCTGGCAGTTCTTCCTGCGGATCTGCGCTGACGATGTTGATACCGAGTGGCTGAGCGCGGGTCTCCAGTACGGCGAGTGTCTGCGGGTGACAGTCGTGGTCGACGACGAAGCAGTGACCCTGGCCGCTGTTGACGCGTTTCGATAGTGTCATTGCCTCGGCGGCGGCCGTCGCTTCATCCAGCAGCGAAGCGTTGGCGATTGGCAGGCCGGTAAGATCGATGATCATCTGCTGAAAATTCAGCAGGGCCTCCAGACGACCCTGGCTGATCTCAGCCTGATAGGGTGTGTAGGCGGTATACCAGCTGGGATTCTCGATCACGTTGCGGCGGATGACATTCGGCACGATCGTGTCGTGGTAACCCATGCCGATCATGCTGGTCAGCACCCGGTTGCGTGCTCGCATACGGCGTAAATAATCTTCTATCACCCGCTCGCTGCGTCCGGTCTTCAGATCCAGCGGCCGCTGCAGGCGGATATGTTCCGGCACCGAAGCGTCGATCAGGGTTTCAACCGAATCGAATCCGACCTCGGCCAGCATTGCCTCGATCTGTTCCCGGTTCGGGCCGATATGCCGGCGGATGAAATCATTCGGCGTCTCCAGTTCACTTAATGGTTGATACTGCATGGTTTCAGTCATGAGGGAACTCAATACTATGGTTCAGGTTTTCTGCTGGACGAAGGCGCGGTAGGCGGACTCATCCATGAGCTGGTCGAATTCTTTTTTGTTCGACAGTTTGATCTGTACAAACCAGCCATCGCCGAGTGGTGCCTGATTAACCTGCTCGGGGCTATCGTTCAGGATTTCGTTGACCGCGGTGACGGTTCCGGACAGTGGCATCTTTACGTCACTGGCCGCCTTGACTGATTCGATCACGGCGGCTTCCTCGCCCTGAATGACCTCCCGGCCGACTTCCGGCAGTTCCACGTAGACGACGTCGCCGAGCTGGTTCTGGGCAAAATCCGTGATACCGATGGTGGCAGTGCTGTCGTCGTCGAGACGGGCCCACTCGTGATCTTCACTGAACCGCAGTTCGCTCATAAATTTTCTGCTCCTGACATTTTAATGGTTGGATGACACCCGGCCGTGTCAGGCCTGTACGCGCCGGTAACGATGCGGGACAAATGGCAGCCGGCACAATTGCGCCGGTAGCTGTTTGTCCCGTACCTGTGCGAAAAAGTCGATGTCGCGGTCGAGATCGTGGGATTCGATGTAGGCGAACGCAATTGGCCGTTCGAGTACCGGGCTATAACCGCCGCTGGTGACGATACCTGTTTCGCGCCCGCTGGCGTCGGTCAGCCGGGTGGCTGTGCGCAGGGGTACACGGCTGTCGGGCAGCACACCAACCCGGCGCCGCGCCGGCCCGAGCCTCATTTCCGCAAAAATGCGCTTGCTGCCGGGAAACCCTCCGGCTCGTTGACCGGTTTTGCGGCGTGCGCGGGCAATGGTCCAGTGCAGACCCGCCTCGATGGGGCTGGTGGTCATGTTGATATCCTGACCGTAGAGACACAGTCCGGCCTCCAGCCGCAGGCCATCCCGCGCGCCCAGGCCGGCCGGTTTGACGGATTCATGTGCCAGCAACTGCCGTGCAAGGGTGACGGCGGCATCCACCGGTATGCTGATCTCGAAGCCGTCCTCGCCGGTATAGCCGGAACGCGTCACCTGACAGTCGATACCGGCCAGTTTCAGAAACCGTACCTGCATGAATGCCAGCGCATCCACTTCCGGATTGAGTTCGCGTAACACAGCGGCCGCTTCCGGTCCCTGTAGTGCCAGCAGTGAGAAATATTCGTCCAGCTGGATTTGGCAGCGTTCGCCGATACGCTCGTCCAGCCAGGAGTGAACCGCGCTGCGGCGTGCTGCATTAGCGATAATTTCAAAATCCTGGCCGGCCCGGCGCACCATAATGTCATCGATGATGCCGCCGTCGTTATTGGTCAACAGGGTGTAACAGAGGCGTCCCGGAGCGAGATTGACAAGGTCGGCCGGACAGATCGACTCAAGCGCCAGGGCGGCTTCCGATCCCTGGACCCGGAAACGGCTCATGTGCGAAACATCGAATAATGATGCCCGGGCACGGGTATGGCGCTGTTCGGCCAGGATACCGTCCGGGTAATTCATCGGCATGGAATAGCCGGCGAACGGCACAAATTTGGCATCATACTCGACATGCAACTCGTGCAGGGCGGTACGCGCCAGTGCGCTGGTTGTCTCGCCGGCTGACTCGTTTGCTTGCATGGTCTTCACCCTCTGCAGCTGGTCAGCGTTTTAACAGTAGGTCAGTATTGTAATCATCTGTCATCATTCTTGCCAGATCGTGAATACACCCGCATATCTATCAGCATTGGAAAAATCACGCAGGTGATGAGTCAAAGCGGCAAGTTTGCTGATTAATATAATGGTCGGCGGTAACCCTCGGCTATACCCTTCTTGGACAGTACCAGCTGCCATAATTGCAGGCTGCGGGCACGGAACGCGCCGGCACAGCAGTTCAGGTAGTATTTCCACATCCGGTAGAAGCGGTCGCCGTATTTTATTTTCAGATCCGGCCAGGCTGCTTCGAAATTGTGATACCAGGCCATCAGCGTGTGGTCGTAGTCGCGGCCGAAATTATGCAGATCCTCAAGCACAAAGCGGTCTTCAAGAGATCGGATCAGAGCGCGCAGCGAAGGTATCTCGCCATTGGGAAAGATGTACCGGGCGATCCAGGGATCGGTGCCCAGAGAGTCGTGTTTACCGATGGTGTGCAACAGAAACAGACCGTCATCCTTCAGGCAGCGCTGCACCATGTCCATATAGGTAGCATAGTTCTTGTGACCGACGTGCTCGAACATGCCCAGCGAAACGATGTGGTCGAAAGTTTCATTGATGCTGCGGTAATCCAGCAGCCGGAACTCTACCGGCAGGCCCTGGCAGTCGGCACGCGCCAGCTCCGCCTGTTCCTTCGACACCGTAATGCCAACGACATGAACGCCGTATTGTTCTGCGGCGAAGCGGGCAAAGCTGCCCCAGCCGCAGCCGATATCGAGTATCCGCTGGCCGCTTTGCAGACCCAGTTTGCGGCATACCAGATCCAGTTTATGCTCCTGCGCCTCATCCAGATTGTCGGCGTAGGCCCAGTAGGCACAGGTATAGACCAGGCGCCGGTCCAGCATGGCACGGAACAGATCATTGCCGGTATCGTAATGCGCCTCGCCGACCTGGAATGCGCGTGAAACCTGCTGCAGATTAAAGAGTGTACCCCGCAGCGAGGTCATGGAGGTGGTGAATGCAGGATTACGTTGTTCGAGCCGCGAGCGCAGGATACGGTGAAAAAAACCATCCAGTTGCTCGCTGTCCCACCAGCCGTCCATATAGGCCTCGCCCAGACCGAGCGAGCCGCGCAGGAGGACGCGGCGGAAAAGCCGCGGGTCGTGCACCTGAATATCCCAGGGCCGGTTGCCGTTGATGGTGATACCGCTCTCATCCAGCAGGCTGCGGGCCCGGCGTGCCCAGAAGCCATTGGTCGTGCCACCATTGCCGTTCGTGACACTATCGCCGGCCGTGACCTGATTGTCGGTTTTTATATTGGATTCAAACATCTATTTAATTAGAACCATTCCAGGCCCAGGACTCAAGATTTATCTGCTGGCCGAATCCCGCCAGATAGTCTAATTTTATGATGTATGGATGATTTCAACCATCCCCTGAATTCTGGATTTTCCGTTTCATTTCCAGTCAGCCGCGAGGTGAAACTATGTTCGATTACGATCAGAGTGTTGTTCAATCCCTGTTGAAAGAAGATATCGAATTTAAACGTCTGTACGAGAAGCACACCCGCCTGAAGCAGCAAGTCAATGAAGCCCACGATGGTGTTGTTCCCATGGATGATTTTGCTCTCGAGACACTGAAGAAAGAAAAGCTACTGGTTAAAGACAGAATGGCCGGTATGATTGCCAACTACCGGAGAACACACGCGATCGCCTGATTGCCCGACATCGCGTCACCGCACGCGCGATTGTCAAACCTGCCACCCCGTTATCGTGCAAAAGCTAATGGGGTTTTTATTGGATATACCTGCTCAGCCATTGCGAGTGGGGTGAGGTGCATGGCGCAGTACTCCGGCCTCGCCGGTCATTTCATTGGGCGGGCCGCCACCGGTCATCTGCTGGGCCACGATCATCCGGCGCGCTTCCCAGCGCAGCTTGGGCAGTGCCATGGCAAAAGCCGTTGCGCCTGCCATGCAGACACCACCGCCGATCATGACGGTGAGCGGCGCACCGATATGTTCAGCCAGCGTGCCTGCGAGCAGGGCCCCCATCGGTGCCATGCCCATGAACATCATGGAATAGACAGCCATCACGCGACCGCGCAGCTTGTCCGGCACCATGGTCTGGATGAGGGTGTTCGACGCCGACATTTCGATCATCATTGCAAAACCGGTGCCCACGAGGATGGTCGCTGACAGCCAGAAGCTGCGTGACAGGGAAAACAGTATCAACCCCAGCCCGAAACCTGCCGAGGCAAAGGCTACCCAGCGGCCAAGACCGAAGACACCGCGCCGCGCCGCCAGCGTCAGTGCACCTATCAGGGCACCCATGCCGGAAGCCCCCATCAATAGCCCGAGTCCATCCGGTCCGCCGTTCAGGATGCGGTCGGCGAAGATAGGCATCAGTACCGCATATGGCATGCCCATCAGACTGACAACACCGAGCAGCAGCAACAGGCCGCGCACCGGTCGTGTCTGCCACGCAAACTGGAAGCCCTCTATGATGCTGGCCAGGGTGGATGCCGGCAGTTCGACATGCCGTTGTCGTTCGACCCGTATCAAAAGCAGTCCCGCCAGCACGGCAACGAAACTCAGGGCATTGATCAGGAATACAGGGCCCTCGCCGAATGCCGCGACCAGGATGCCGGCCACGGCTGGCCCGATCAGCCGCGCGCCGTTGACCATGGATGAATTCAGTGAAATCGCGTTGAATAAATCGCGCTTGCCGACCAGGTCGACCAGAAAGGATTGCCGGGTCGGGATATCGAAGGCGTTTACCAGCCCGAGCAGGCTGGCAAGCACAAATATGTGCCAGACCTGAACCAGGCCGCTGAGCGTCAATGCCGCCAGCGTGGCGGCGAGCAGCATTGCGACTGCCTGTGCGGCGATCAGGATGCGGTGGCGGTTATGGCGATCGGCGAAGGCACCGCCCAGCGGGGCCAGCAGAAATACCGGTATCTGGCTGGCAAAACCCACCAGACCGAGTAAAACAGCAGAGTCGGTTAATCGGTAGACCAGCCAGGACTGTGCCACCGTCTGCATCCAGGTACCGATGAGCGAGATCATCTGTCCGGCGGCGTAGAGCCGGTAATTCCGGTGTTTGAGGGCCCGGAACATGAGGCTCAGCCGGCTTTGTTGCGGCGGGCTGGCAGGTGTCTTCGCGTCCATGAAAGCACTCTGACATAAAACGGGGGTCGTGATTCAGTCCTGATCTGTCCATGTTGGACATCAGTACAAGTGCCAATGTCCGGCTTGGCACCAGCGTAAGGCCCGCTACAGCGGCCCGGCAGTCAACGGACTTCTATGACTGACGGATCCTTGATATCGCTTTGCAGGCCGCCTGGTTTATCCAGAAACTGTGGCCGGGCGCGCGAGGCTGACCTGATTGGCGTTGATCAGACGATCCGGAGTTTCCGGCCGTGTAGTCACAAAAGTTC
>CAZFUS010000052.1:6461-18276 GCA_964522485.1 uncultured Enterobacteriaceae bacterium
AAGCTGCAACCGGCGCAACGACACCGCATACGAGTTTCTGCAAATCTTATGGTTTCCGGATCAGGCCCTGTTTTGATAGAGGACGTTTGCCGTGGGCTCCTGTCCGAATATCTCCGTGAAGGCATGCTTGAATTCGTCTGATTCGCGAAAATCCCTGAAAATGGGGCGCTGTTCGTAATCCTGTTCCCGGACCGACCCGTTGTTACCGATTCTTTTCATATAATCAGCAGCTGCATGGTAATTGCCCCTCAGGATCTGAACACAGATCAGGAGATTATCACCGCATGCGCTCCAGTCCTCCCGCCTCAGTCGCTCCTCACAGGATTCCGCATTGCCGGAAAGTTTGTAGGCCAGGGCAAGACTGATAACAAATGTACGGTAACTGTTTTCGGAGCTGTAACGCGGGAGCGTGTCTATGGCAAATTCCAGAATCCTTCCCGCCAGATCATATTTCTCGTCAATCAACAGTTCATCAGTAAAACGATTTAAACTGGCATCTGCCTGGCCGATTTGTTCCGGTAGCAGTCTTCTCCAGAGTATCTGGCTGAGTTTAACGCCGAACCCGTAGAAGCATTCGTACGTCTGAACCAGAAAATCCTTATCAGAGGCGAATCTTGTATTCTGTTCAGTCGCTGTCTCTTCTTCCTCCTCCAGCAGAAACTTTCTGCCAGACACAGCGGATGTAACGTCATCGTTTCTGGTATAAAGATGATAGCGTTTGAATGCTGCAACGAATACGTGCCAGTCGACCAGATTTTTAACGGATAGCAGATTGAATGTTTTTTCCAGCCAGAGGATTTGGTCGGACGGGCGCATGCTCAATACCGATTCGGCCTGCAGCCGGGCCAGCGATTGCCGGGCCTGCTCTAAATCGTCGAACTGGAAAAGATCCTTATACTTCAGTGTATATTGAGAACCGTCCATGACGCCGGGACGAATGCGTAGCAACTCCGGGATCAGGCTTTCGAGGAATGAGTTATACGCGTGAATCAATGAAACCAGAAAACTGCGGGGTAGTAACCTGAATGTATGCTCGGCCCGCTCGTGTTTCCGGCGCAATAGATCGATATGTCGCAGATGGCGGTAAGCTATGCGGAACTGTTTTTGTTCTTCTGCCTCTATCAGTGGTTGTCCATGCACTTCCAGCGCTTTCAGGTGTGCACTGGCAGCAGAATTACGGAGTGCATGTGCTATGACCATTACCGGTTCGAATGATGCGTAGAGCGTGTCGAGATTGTGAAGGTAGGACTCGGTGATCGTGTGTATGGAACCCCTGTTCAATTCAGCCCCCTGGTCCGGCGTGTGGCGTAACGGTTCAAATCATTCCCCTGCTGATGTCAGTGACACGCAGGATTAATGAAGTTACGGTCTGTTCTTATGATCGGGAAGATATGATCGGTTGATGGCGCCGATACATAGGAATGCGATAAATCGAAAATAATCCTCCCCCTGACATTTATAAGCATTGCCGCTCGGGCAGTCAGAATCAAGTTCCGTTCGCCTGGCCGTGCTGCAAGGCGACTTAAAACGCCAGACGGACGCCGATGAGCAGCAGCATGCCGGCCAGAGCCGGACGGACGATCCGATCCGGCAGGTGGGTAACAAAATGACTGCCTAAATAGATGCCGGGCAGGGAACCCAGCAACAGGCTCAGGAGCATGCCGTAGTCGACGGTACCGAGATGGGCGTGGCCGAGTCCGGCGACGGCGGTCAGGGGTACAGCATGGGCCAGGTCAGTGCCAATGATACTGATCGATGGCATGCGCGGATAAAGGAAGAACAATGCAGCAGTGCCGATAGCGCCGGCGCCCACTGAGGACAGTGTAACCAGGATGCCGAGCATGATACCTGTCGTTATTGTGAGCTGGGGCCGGTATTCCCTGTGCAGGTCGCGCAGGGGTTCCAGACGGCCGTTGGTAGAGGCAAAACGGTGCAGACGTACCTTGAACAGCATGGCAATCGAGGTAAGTATGAGAGCCACGCTGAGTGTTGTGGTAATCAGGCTGCTGTAGTCGATTTCCTGCGCTTCCAGCCACTTGAGTACGAATATCATGACGACTGAGCTCGGGACACTGCCGGCGGCGAGCAGGCCGACGATGCGCCATTCAATGGTTTTTTTGCTGTTATGGACGAAAATGCCGCCGGCCTTGGTGATGGCGGCATAGAGGAGGTCGGTGCCGACCGCGACCGCCGGCTGGATACCGAAACCGAGCACCAGAATCGGTGTCATCAGCGAGCCGCCCCCTATGCCGGTCATGCCAACAATGAAGCCGACCGCGAAGCCGGCGAGGGTGTAGCCCAGTTCCAGATCCATGTGAGTGTCCGCTCTTGCACAAAAAAGCGCCCGGTCTTGGCCGGGCGCTTGTAATGTAAGCCTCGTTCTCTATACTGAAAAGGAATTATTCTGCATATTTTTATACTGTATTTGTATAACCCATGAAACTGCAGCAGTTGCGCTATATCTGGGAAGTCGCCCGGCATGATCTGAACGTGTCCGCCACGGCAGAGAGTCTGTTTACCTCGCAACCGGGCATCAGCAAGCAGATCCGCATGCTGGAGGACGAACTTGGCGTCCAGATCTTCCAGCGCAGCGGTAAACATCTGACCGAAGTAACGCCCGCGGGACAGGCGATCATAGAGAAATGCAGCGAGATCCTCGCCGGCGTCGACAGCATCCGCCAGATCGCACTGGAATACAGTGACCAGAAGGCTGGCAGCCTGTCAGTCGCGACCACCCACACACAGGCGCGTTATGTGCTGCCGGCAGTGATTCAGGAATTCATGCGGCGCTATCCGGCGGTATCGCTGCACATGCATCAGGGTACGCCACTGCAAATCTCGGAACTGGCTTCCAAGGGCACGGTGGATTTCGCCATCGCGACCGAGGCACTGGAGCTGTTCGACAATCTGGTGATGATGCCGTGCTACTGCTGGAACCGCAGTGTCGTCGTGCCGCAGGGACATCCATTGCTGGCGGAGAAGCGGCTGACCCTGCAGAGGGTGGCAGACTATCCCATTGTCACCTATGTGTTCGGTTTTACCGGCCGTTCGCAGCTCGATGCCGCATTTGCCGCCGCCGGTCTTAAGCCGCAGGTGACGTTTACGGCCGCCGATGCTGATGTCATCAAGACCTACGTCAGGCTCGGCCTCGGTGTCGGTATCGTCGCCAGCATGGCCTATGATCCGGAGCGCGATCATGGCCTGGAGGCCATCGATGCCGGGCATCTGTTCGAGGCCAGTACCACCAAGATCGGTTTCCGGCGCGGGACGTTTCTGCGCAGTTATATGTATGACTTTATCGAGCTGTTTGCGCCGCACCTGAAGCGCGAACTTGTCGAGTCGGCCCAGCGCAGCCGTTCGAAGGAGGAAGTCGATAGCCTGTTCAGCGGTATGGAACTGCCAACGCACTGATGCGCGAAAAGTGAAAAGTTAGGTCAACGAAGTTAAAAAGTTCCCGAAATCCCGGTTACTTTTCACCTTTCACGCTTCACATTCCACTAAATGAAATCCAGACTGTTGTCCCGCTCCATGATCTCGGCTGCCTCGTCATGTTCATCAACTTCCGCCTGCAGGACTTCCTTGAGGAAAAGCATGAAGACCGTGTAGACACGGGGTTCGCGGCCTGTTTCTTCGACAATGAAAAACGGCGCCCGCTCGATCTGGTAGCGATTGGCAAGCTGCATTCCCTCGCTGTCGGCATCGCGTTCATCCGCAACAGCGATATGGTCAATGCGCTCCAGGTAGCCACCGTCGCGCAAGCGCTCTTCGACTTCTGCACATTTCTTGCAGGACATACCATCGGCCAGGACTTTCTTGACCATGGTGATGCGAACATCGCTACTCATGTCATCTCATCTCGATAGAAACAATCTACGACTTGTTGCTACTGGTACCTACATGCAGGCCACATTCCTTTAACGTGGCTTCTTCCCACCACCAGCGGCCTTCGCGCTCGTGCTGGTTCGGCAACACCGGGCGGGTGCAAGGCTCGCAGCCGATACTGATGTAACCTTTTTGATGCAGTTCGTTGAAGGGCACATCGTTGCTGCGGATGTAATCCCACACCTGAGCCGAGCTCCAGTTCGAAAGCGGGTTGAACTTGATCAAGGTGTGGTCGGCGGTGGAAAAGGCCTTATCGTACTCGACCACTGGCACGCTGGCCCGGGTACCCGGACTCTGGTCCTTGCGCTGGCCGGTGATCCAGGCGTCCAGTGTCGACAGTTTGCGCTTCAGCGGCACGACCTTGCGGATGCCGCAGCATTCCTTATGCCCGTCCTGGTAGAAACTGAACAATCCCTTCTCGCGTACCAACTGTTCGATGGCGACCGGGTCCGGGAACATGACCTCAAGCTGGATATTGTAATGCTGGCGGACCTGTTCGAGAAACTTGTAGGTCTCGGCATGCAGACGGCCGGTATCCAGCGAGAAGACATTGACGTCCGGCTTGATTTTGACAGCCATGTCCACCAGGACAACGTCCTCGGCACCACTGAAGGAAATGGCGAGATTGTCAAATTGCTGCAGCGCAAATCTCAGGATTTCCTGGGGATTGCTGTGTTCGTATTCGGCGGCATGGGCCGCAGCATCAAATTCTTTATCGTTCATTTTTCACAGTCTCAGCTGGGCTGGATGGCAGCCCCGGTTCTTGGAAAATCCGAATATTACCAGACAAGCTTATTCCAATAAATAATAAGTTCTTATACTGATATTACGTTTTTATTTTTAGGATCCGCCCGGTTCAGGCGGATTGCTGGAATAGATAATTCGCGGGAATAAACGTGCCGTGTGAGGATGTATCAGTGATTTCCAGATCCTGGGCCCCCTGAACCTCGACCACCAGATGCGTACGCGAGACATCCCGCCAGTCCGGATTCACGGTTATGTCGCATTCGGAATCACGACCAATGGTGCAGCGTTTTTTCTGTTCCAGCTGGTGCCGGTTGCTCTGGTCATACTGAAATTTGAAGCCGCCGTCATTCACGAGTTGGCAGGGGTGCTTGGCCAGTCGCAATTCCATTTCGCTGTTTGCCGGCAGGTGGATGTGGACGGCCTCGCCTTTGGGTATCCGTTTGTAATCCCGGGTCTCCTTGCTGTTGTTAATCATCAGTGTGGCGTCAACCATCAGCGTATCCTTGTAGCCATTCTCGCTGGTATCGCCCGGATCAGTATGACTCTTTCTCTCGTTATAAAGCAGGCGCAGCAGATCCTGACGGGAGGCGAGGTACTGAAGATACTTGATGACAGCGATGCGACGGAAAGCATCGTATGTTTCATCCAGTTCGTTCAGGTCGCGGATGATGTCCCGCCAGTTGTGGTCCTGGGAGAAGACCAGCAGATCCAGTTCCCGCAGGGCGGAGGCAAAGGAGGTGGAACCCTCGATCGAATGCCACAGGGTTTCGGTCAGGTGTTTCTCCGCATCCATGATACGGCGCGCCTCGGCGCGCATCTCGTGCATCGAACACTGCACCAGGCGCTGGATTTTGCCCGACGGCACGGCGGTTCGCCCGGAAACGGCAAATTCGAACTCGGCCAGCGTGAAAAAATGGAGCGGCTGATCCTTCAGCTTCAGTCCAAGTGCCGGCAAGGCCTCGGTTGATTCATCTTTCGACATGTCTCTTTCGTTAACGCCCGATTCAAAATTACCCGGCAAATGGCGTCGCGGGTGAAAGCGTCCCCTGATAGACGCTGGCCATAAAAGTCCTGTTGTCGGGTTGTGAGATGCGCCGGTGCCGCTCTTATATACACGTGGCGCTCCAGGCTGATACTGACATTATCGGCTGGCGTGCGACTTGGCAAGATCGGGAATCGCTGAATTGCAGTCGGTTTTCGCCTCAGGCTGCCCCAGGAGCCGTCGGCGCTGTGCCGGCGAACATGGTTGCAACGCTTCAGCATAGTCATAAAACTGCTCCAGCTTGCCGTCCAGCCGCGTCAACAGCGCGGTAAATGTCGGCATGAGCTCACGATAGGTGGCTACCGCGGCCAGCTTGGCATTGTTCAGCGTCTCCTCGAACCAGGGATCATAATAATCATAGTCCGTCCAGTGGTTTAGGCGCAGTTGTTCGTAGTCCCGGGCCAGTTTCGCCAGTATCACCTGTTTTGCCTCCAGCTTGGCCGCATCCGCGCGGTCGCTGGCGTAGATGCCCAGCAGGCGTGTCCGGGCGGTCATTACCATCTCGACGAATTGATCCTCGCGCGCCAGTTCCTGGCGAAAGTTCGCCAGTTCCCCGGCCTCCCCGTATGCCTCCAGCCAGCGCCGGGCACCGACAATACCCACCGTGTCGGCAAAGGCTTCGTTGAAGGCGGTGTCATTCTTGAAAAACAGCTTCTGGTGGGCAAGTTCGTGAAAAATCAAACGCGCCACCTGGGCGTCACTCCAGTGCAGCATGGTGTTCAGTACCGGGTCGTCGAACCAGCCCAGCGTTGAGTAGGCACTGGCGCCGCCGACATAGGTGTCCGCGCCACCGGCTGCGAGTTCGGCGGCATGGGCCCGGGCAGCGGCCGGATCATAGTAACCGCGATAATCCAGACAGCCGACAATCAGGAAACACCATTCCCGGGGTTCCAGTGACAGCGGCGGTGTAGCGACCACGGTCCAGACAACGTAAGGACGCTCGAGATCGGCGTAACTGCGGTAACTGCCGTTGTCCGGCAGGCCGAGTTCACGACTGGCGAACTCGCGCATGGTCTGTATACGAGCCAGACGCGTGCGCAGTTCCGGTGCCAGGGACGAATCGGCAAGCAATTCCGGGATTGGCTCACGCTGCCGCATGAGATCGAAATGCCCCGTCACCGACTGGCCATAATAAGACAGACTGGCGCAGCCGCTCAGTGTTGCCAGCCACAGTAGCAGGACAGTGGACTTAACCTGAAGGCCGCGGGCGGGTATTCTTGGGTTCATACTTCAATGAAGTCACGCAGCGGACGCGGAGATACCAGTTTATGTATACCACGCTCATCAGCGTGCAGGATTTGCAGGCCAATCTCGATCGGCCTGAATGGGTTATTGTCGATTGCCGGTTTGATCTGGCGCAGCCGGAGCAGGGTCGACTCGATTATCTGCAGGCGCATATTCCCGGCGCACAGTTTGCCGATATTGACCACGATCTCAGTGATCACAGCAAAACGGCCGGGGGCCGCCATCCCCTCCCTGACGCTGATACTCTGGCCGACCTTTTCAGCCGGCTCGGCATCGATTCTGACTGCCAGGTTGTCGTGTATGATGCCATGGGCGGGGCCTTTGCCGCACGTCTGTGGTGGCTGCTGCGTTATATGGGTCATACTGCTGTGGCACTGCTTGATGGCGGCTGGCCGGCGTGGCTGGCGGCCGGAGGCCCCACCCAGGCGGGCAGCGAGACCAGGCCGGCGCGGGTCTTTACAGGCCAACCGGATGAATCGATGCGCAGGCTAATCGAATCGCTTGCTGATGCACCACTGTTGATTGATTCCCGGGATCCGGCCCGCTACCGGGGCGAGCTCGAACCGCTGGACCCGAAGGCGGGTCACATACCCGGTGCGATCAACCGGTTCTGGAAGGAGAACCTCGACGAATCCGGTCAATTTAAACCCGCATCGGAACTGGCCGCTGAATTCAGGAATCTGTATGGTAATCGGCCGGCGGCGCAAGCCGTATTTTACTGTGGTTCCGGCGTAACTGCCTGTCATAATATTCTCGCCGCCGCATATGCCGGTCTGCCATTGCCGCAACTGTACCCGGGCTCCTGGAGTGAATGGTGTGCCGATCCGGCTCGTCCGGTCGCCACCGGTGGAAACGACGGATCCTGACCCCAACGTCAGTGCCGCCAAGCGTCAGCATCCCGTATTTTGGCTCATGTTGAACCGAAACTTCATTTTCATGCTCGCTGGTCTACTGCTTGGCAGCCTTGTGCTGACGCTGCAGCCGACACCGGCTGTGGGAGAAGAACAGGCGGCGGTAACAGAAAGCGCCAGCACTCCCCCTGATGCGACCCGGTACACGGAAGCCGAACGCCTGCGCCTGACCATACTGGCGATCACCGCCGCTGTGCTGGTGGTCACTGTCCTGGCGATGCTGTTCCTGCTGGTGCGGCGTCTGCGTGCCGAAAGGCAGGTGGCGAGTGCGGACGAACCGCAGGCATTCCTCAATGATCGCAGCGGCATCACCAGCCAACCAACACACAAACTCAGTCGCAAGCCGACCATGATCGGACGCGGCACGGACAACGAGCCCGGTTGTCTCGCTTTTATCGTGATACCGGATAAAACGATCGGACGCCGTCATGCCCTGATTGAATACAAGCAGTTCAGTTTCTGGATCAGCGATCAGGGCAGCAGCAACGGTACGTATGTCAACGACCGCAGGGTGACCACGGAGATGCGTCTTAAAAATGGCGATTGCATACGCCTGCATAAGTTTGAATTCGAATTCATAGAGCCGGCTGAACACGATGATGGCGCAACCGCAGTATGAAAAAATACCGGACAATATTCCCGCTGCGTTCTGATCCATGAGCCAACAAACCCGTGCCCTTCTGCTGGGCTTGTTGGCAGATGGCTGTTTTCACTCCGGGCAGGAACTCGCCGCAGTGACGGCCGTCAGCCGTACCGCGGTGTGGAAACACGTGCGTGCCCTGCGCCGCCGCGGGCTGGATATCTTTGCCGTTTCTGGTCGCGGCTACCGGCTCGCCCGGCCACTCGATCTGCTTGACGAAGAAGCGATCGCGGCCAGGCTCAACAAGCGGATTGCCGCACGAATCCAAGCCCTGCGCGTACATCTGGAACTCGCCTCGACCAATCAGTACTTGCTTGAACAGCTGCCGCCGGATGCGGCCGGCGGTTATGTCTGCCTGGCCGAATACCAGTCTGCCGGGCGCGGGCGGCATGGCAATCGCTGGTTATCGCCTCTGGGTGCCGGCCTGTATCTCTCGATTGGCTGGCGGGTCGACGGCATGCCGGAGCCGTTGACCGGCCTGTCGCTGGCCGCCGGCGTCGCCGCCGTGCGCGCCCTGAATGCCTGTCAGGTGCAGGATGTGAAGCTCAAGTGGCCGAATGATCTGGTCTCTGCGGGGCGTAAACTCGGCGGTATACTGCTGCAGGTCACGGGCGAGATCACCGGCCCCTGCCTGTGGGTCCTGGGTATCGGCCTCAACGTCAGCCTGCCCGGCTGGCCGGACGATGTTTTCGATCAGCCGGTGATCGATGTCGCGCGTCTGACCACTTCTGTGCCGTCACGCAACCAGCTCGCCGCTGCACTCATTAACGAACTGGCAGGTTGTCTGGCGGCCTATCCGGATACTGGTTTCAAACCCTATCTGAATGACTGGCAAAATTATGATTGCATGAGCGGCAGACAGGTCAGATTGTCTATTGGCCAGCGCAGCATCAGCGGCCAGATGCTGGGCGTCGACAGTGCCGGCGCGCTGTTGCTGTCAGTCAACGGTGCGGTCCAGCGTTATGCTTCAGGCGAACTCAGCCTGCGTGCCCTCTCATGAAACTGCTTCTCGATATCGGCAACAGTCGCATCAAGTGGGCCTGGCTGCAGGATACTGCAGTCGGTGAGGTACAGGCTGATGCTTATGACCGGCACGAAATTAGCGCCTGGTGCAGCCGCTGTTTTGCAGCTTCACCGCGTCCGGATTCTGTCTGGATCGCGAATGTGGCCGGCGCTGATGTTGCCGGCCAATTGCGCCGCTGGTGCCGTGACCAGTGGCGCATGGTTCCGACCTTCGCGCAGACCGGGCAGCGTGATGCCGGTGTCGTCAACGGCTATGATGATGTTCGGGAGATGGGTGTGGATCGCTGGCTGGCCATGATGGCCGGCCGTCAGCGTTATGCCCGTGCTTTGTGTATTATCAGTTGCGGGACGGCGGTGACGGTTGATGCATTGACTGCAAGCGGAGCGCATAAAGGCGGTTTGATTCTGCCGGGACCGGCCTTGATGCAAGAGGCCCTCAAACAGGCGACGCAGGGCGTGCATCCGGATGGCGACGGTTCGCTGCGGCTGGAACTGGGCCGGTCTACCCGTGCCGGCGTAAGCGCCGGCAGTACTTACGCCATTGTCAGTTTGATCGAGCGTGTGTTCGCCGAACAGCAGCAGGCGGATCCCGATTTGCACGGCATCATTACCGGTGGTGCGGCGGCGGCAATCATGTCACTGTGCCGGGTACCGCTGGAATGCATTCCCCATCTGGTTCTGCAGGGACTGGCCCATTACGCGTTGCGACGGTCATGAGATGGATCTGCCTGTTATTGTTGCTGCTCAATCTTGGCTATATGGCCTGGATGCTGGATCAGCGCACGCAGCAAGAAGTTCGCTATCAGACATCAGCCATGGACGTGCCCGATAATGTCCCGCGGTTGCAGTTGGTCAGTGAACTGGAGCATCCGCCGATGCGCCAGATCGCAGTGCCGGCCGAAATCCGTGCGGAGGATCCGCCAGAAGAAGACAGCGCGCCACAGTCCGAGGGAGAGGATTCCCTGGCGCTGGTGACTACATTGCCGGGCATCAGTGATGAACTGCCGGAATCGCTGCTGATGCTGACACAACTTGAGATGAACGCCTGCTTCAGTTTCGGTCCTTTTACCGATCGCGACCGGGCCGGCGGTTTTCTCGGCTGGCTGAAGGCACGCCAGGCGCGCTCTAGTCTGCGCCGCGAGGCGGATGACGACAATTCACTGTTCTGGGTGTATCTGAAACCCCGCAGTAACGCCGAAGCCAGGGCGACGCTGGAGAAACTGCGCGACCAGGGCGTACAGGACATCAGCCTGATGGACACTGGTGATCTCAAGAATGCGATTTCACTGGGATTGTTTTCGACTCAGGCCTCGGTGAACCGGCGCCTGCGTGAACTTGAGGATAAGGGCTATCAGCCGGTGGTCGTCCCCTACGATCAGGACGATACAGTCTACTGGGTGGACGCCAGGATTAATCAGGGCAAGTTGATTGAAGAAATGTCCGATGCCTATCCTTCGGGCCTGAATTTCGTGCCAATTGCTTGTGCGAAAATTGCCCTGGCGCAGTCGGATCAATAAAATACTGTCAAGAAAACAGCCACAGCGGCAGCGGCCGGCGACGCGGACTCGCGCCCTGCCTCCAGGCCCCGATAGTTAAATGGTATAACCGATGATTTGTAATCATCTGTTGGGGGTTCGATTCCCTCTCGGGGCTCCATATTCCTTTCCTCGGGGCTCCCCGTCAGTTTCACCTCTGTCAAGAATCTGCTGAATTTCAACTATTAACTCTATCGATCCGTACTTTATCCTGCTGAAACCGGGGTTCTCCGGGCTACCTGCTCAACCAGGGTGAATATACCCCAAATGGGTGATTCGGAACGGTCCTGTATATGCTATGGTTTAATTATATAGTTGCTTCGTGTGTTTCTATATATTGCCAGCTTGCCCCCGGCTTCTCCCCTGGAGTCGGGGGCTTTTAGTTTTCCGGCTTACTAAGTTTGTTCTCCTGCCCAATGACACAGCTGTTGTATGGACCCTGCAACCCCGCACTGTTCATGCGCAGGGTTTTTATTATTTTCCATCAATCAGATAAAGCCTCTTTTATAGCGTAATGCATTTGAGATGTCCGCGAATCACAGACCTTAGTCCCGACTCTGTAATAAACTGATAACCTGAGGGATGGACTTGAATCTCGGGGAGATAAAATGACTGATACTAAAGATATCGAGAATGCATTAAATAAAGTTTTAGATGACAGACGCGACTGGTATCGTCCGGCCATACATTTCCTGGCCGGCATACTGGGTTTTTGCCTGGCAATCATGGTTGGTATTTTTTCAGCCTATCACAATTATAAGGATGAAGAATTTGCAAAAGTTCTTGATGA
>CAZFUS010000053.1:0-8191 GCA_964522485.1 uncultured Enterobacteriaceae bacterium
CGACTGAACGCGGCTGAATACCGAAACTGTGCAGATGACCGCCATTGTGACAGACATTGTCTACTTTGGCCGACAGGTAGTTGTCGGTCGAGAAAGGTTTGCCGGGGACGAAGTCAAACACCCTTGCCTGCAGTCGCGACAGGCGGTCGCCGAGCGGAATAATCATGCGCTTGTGGCCGGAACATTCGGCAGTATATTCCACCAGTGCCTGCAGGGTATATTCATGCGGGCCGCAGAGATCATAACGTTGTCCATAGGTATCCGGATCCGTGAGCGCGCGTGCAAAAGCCTCGGTCACGTCTTCCACATAAACAGGTGCAAAGCGTGCATGTGGACATGCCAGCGGGAATACCAGCGGAGTCAGTTTCAGCAGTCCGGCGAAGCGATTGAAGAAGCTGTCGTCGGGTCCGAAGATCACCGAGGGCCGGAAGATGGTGACATGCAGATCATCGCTTTCCGCTGCATGAACAAGATCCTCGGCCTCGCCTTTTGTCTTTAGATAATAACTGGGGCCACGCCCGGCATCTGCGTTCAATGCGCTCATCTGCAGAAGTCGTTTGACACCGGTGGCATGACAAGCGTCAATGATCTTCCCCGTCAGGTCGACATGTACTCTGCGGAAACCATGCCCCTTGCGGCCGCGTTCATTGAGAATACCGACCAGATTGATGACGGCATCGCAGTCCTCGAACTGCTGGCGCAAACGCGCGGGTTCGTGCACGTCGGTTTCCACAAGCTGCGTCGTCGGCAGCAGAATCAGTTCCTGCCGCGTGCTTTCACGATGACGGGTCAGAATGCGTAACTGATAGTTGTCCCTTGTCAGCCGGTTGGCAAGTGTGCGGCCGACAAAACCTGTGCCGCCAAGTATGCAGATGCGGTTGATGAGCATGTCCGGTTATTCATTCATGGTGATGGCGTTGCCGTTGCAGCTCAGCCCCGCCAGCATGGAGCCTGTCTGCTTGAGTGGCTGCACGGCAGTCATGCGTTCCGACATGGCTTTCTGCTTTTCCTGTTTTTCGCCGTTCAGGCGCCAGTCATAAATGCTGCTGTATTCCAGCACCCGTTTGACGTAATTGCGGGTTTCATAGAATGGAATGTTTTCAATCCAGACATCCGGTTCGACACAGCCGGATTTCGGCAGCCACTGTTTCACCCGGTGCGGGCCGGCATTGTACGCTGCGGTCGCCAGGATCATGTTGCCCTTGAAGTCGTTATACATCATCTTGAGATACTGGCTGCCGATGGGAATGTTGTGTTCGGGTTGCAGCAGCATTTGCGAATTGAAATTGCTCATGCCGAGCTTGCGGGCGGTCAGTTCGCCGGTGCGCGGCATCACCTGCATCAGACCCAGCGCGCCGGCGGGTGAACGCGCGTCTTCCCAGAATGCGCTTTCGGATCGTATCAGACCATACATCCAGGCGGTGTCCAGACCGCGCTTGCCGGCGTATTCCTCGATCGCGGTACGATGCGCCATCGGGAAGCGCAGTTCCAGGGCATCGTAAGCCTTGGCGCGGCCAAGCGTGAGGATGGCCCGGTCATGCCAGCCGCGTTCCGCTGCCAGTTCGGCGGCGATCTGCATCTGCAGGCTGGTCATGTGATTGAGGACGGTATGCCATTCGCGCCGCGCCGGGTACTGTTCCCCCAGCGCCAGAAATTCGAAGGCACGGCGGATACCGGGTATCTGCGCTACGTCGTCGTGCTGTTCCTGCTTGAACGGCACCGGGAAGTGATTCATCTGATAGGGAATGCCGAGCCGGTCGGCCGCCATGAAACCGTAAAAGTCGCGGTCGGCGGACAGGGTTTGATAGATTTTGCGCGCTTTATCGGGTCTGCCGAGTTGTTCCAGGGCGCGCGCGTGCCAGTAACGCCACTGGTTGCCGTCGACGGCTTCCGGTGGTTCGTCGGCGGTCCAGTCGGCCAGCTGTTGCCATTTCTCGTTGTTCAGGGCATAGCGCAGGCGGTAAATAAGGATTTTGTCATCGATCTGATCGGTCACCACCCGGTCGAGCAGCTCGGGCGCAAGCTGATGTTCCTGCGAAGCGGCGTTAACGGCCAGGTCACGGTCGATAGCATCACGGATGGCGGGTGTGAATTCGTGTTCCTGCTGCAATCGTTGCCAGTGTGTCAGCGCCTGGCCGAGGTTGGCCCGGCTCAGCCGCCGGATGCCGTGAGCCAGTATCCGGTGAGCCAGCTCGGTATCGAGGAATTGGTGCGAATTGCGCAGGCCGGCAGCAGGATTCTCGTGCATCTGAATCCAGGCTTCCGCTGCTCCGCGCGACTCGCTGTCAAGTTGTCTGGCCAGATAATTGGCCAGCCCCGTCTGGTTGTTCTCCAGGGCCAGACCCAGACGTTCCAGTACCAGGTCCGGGGTCATTGCGCTGCTGGCATATAGCTTTTCAAAAACCGGATCGCAGGCTTTATGCTGCGACTTGCCGACCAGCCACATATCGCGGATGTCCGCCAGCAGTTCGTCATCGAGAGGACCGGTTTTGACGCGGGCCTGCAGATACAGGCAGCGCAGTCTGGCATCGTTCGGCCTTTTGTAATGCTCGATGAACGTCTGCCAGCGGCCGCGGCTGGCGAGCCGGTCCAGCCAGCGGTTGCGCAGGTCGTCGGTATAGGGGAAATCGGGATACGTGTTGATGAAGTCGGCAATTTCCTCGTCCGGCAGCTGGCTTAGCCGCGGCTGCAGGAGCTTGTAACGCAGATACGGATACAGGGGATAATCCTCGAGGCCGTTGGCCAGACGCCGGCCCTTGTCCGTCTGTCCGGCCTCCAGCGCCTTGCGTGCCTCTAGAAACTGCTGGCGCTGCTGTTCGAGGCTGGCCGCCACAGCCGGACCGGGTATGAACGCCAGGATCAGACCCAGGGCAATCAAAAGAAGGGTGATATCAATGAAAGAGGGCCGGTATTCGGCCTTAACGTCCTGCCAGGGCATACTGACTTCCCCCAGAATAACCGAGAAACATGACCAACGACATTAAGAACAGTATTGTTGCAATTGTTCAGACAACTTTTTTAAGCTGCCTGATCACCTCGCCCATAACTATGAAAACAAATCCGGCAATTGTCTATGCCCGCTGACCTGTTTATCGTATTTTTATATCTGCTATTGGGACTGGTTGGCGGAATCATGGCCGGTCTGATGGGGATCGGCGGCGGTATCGTGATTGTGCCGGCGTTGTATTATCTGTTCAGCTGGCAGGACTTTTCGGCCTCCAGCATCATGCAGCTGGCGGTTGCCACCTCGCTGGCTACCATCGTGTTCACTTCCTTTGCCTCGGCGCGCGCCCATCACCGGCGCGGGGCAGTCATGTGGCCGGCCGTCGCCGGACTGGTGCCCGGCATTCTCGCCGGCGCGGTGGCGGGCGGGCTGCTGGCCATGTGGCTGCCGAGCGAGGGGCTACGCAGAATTTTCGGCATATTCGAAATCGTGGTTGCCCTGCAGATCGGTTTCAGCGCCCGCCCCGCGGCCCATCGCGGTCTGCCGGGCCGCGGCGGGCAGATGCTCGCCGGCGGCTTCATCGGTACGCTGTCGTCATTGCTCGGAATTGGCGGCGGCACTCTGACCGTGCCGTTCCTGCTCTGGTGTAACGTGACCATTCACAAGGCGGTCGCGACAGCCGCCGCCTGCGGCCTGCCGATCGCGGTGGCCGGTGCGTTGACGCTGATGATTGCGGGCTGGCATCAGCCCGGTCTGCCAGCCCACAGTCTGGGTTACGTCTACTGGCCGGCAGCCCTGGCCATCATCGCGACCAGTTTCCTGGCCGCGCCGCTGGGCGCGCGTCTTGCCCATGCGCTGCCCGTAACCATGCTCAAGCGGGTGTTTGCTGTACTGTTGGCGATTGTTGGTCTAAGAATGATCATGTAGAAGCCCGTAACCCGGTGGGTACTGCGGAGAGGTTCATGGTCGCTGTTACCTGGCAGTTTTTCGATACCTCCGGTAATGACCTGGCGGCGCTCCAGCGCCTGGCCCGCAGCCGTGATGATGAACGGCAGCGCAATGCGCGTGCCCTGGTCTGTATCCGTTGCCGCTATCTGATCAGTTCGGATGCGCAGCGTATCGATGTCGCCGGTGCGCATACGCATACCTGCACCAACCCGCATGGCATCGTCTATCACATCGGCTGTTTCGGGGCTGCGCCGGGCTGTGTTTCAGTCGGTCCCAGACTGACCGAATTCAGCTGGTTTCAGGGTTATCGCTGGCAGGTGGCGCTGTGCAGTAACTGCCAGGCACATCTCGGCTGGCTGTTCCACGGCGAGCATTGCTTTTACGGGCTGATTCATGACCGGCTGGGCAGGGGATCGCTTTAAGTGCGTTTACTCGACGGGGCTGTTGTCGCTGCGCGTGAACTGCTTGATCTTGACCTTGTCATTAATGAACTGGATGGTCATGCGGGTCCTGTCGTTTTTCCACACCGCCGAAGTGCCGGACAACCCGCCAAGCTCCAGACTGGATGTTTCGGTCGGTTCACCCAGAATGTCGAAAACTTCGGCCTTGCTCATGCCGTTTTCAACGCGATCGAATTCCCGTTCGCCCGGACTGCTGTCGCAGGCGGGCAGAGAGCAGAGCATGATGGCCGCGACCAACGCCAGAATAAAGAAACGCACGGATGCTGTCATTGTTGCTCCGTAATTGCGGAGTGTCTTGAGTGCTCGCTATTCATAGGTCATGCAGCCGCGCTTCCAGCTCGCTGAAATCGCGGATCTCGGCATCGGCCGGCTGATCATGCCGCCATGGCTCGGCCCGACGGTTGATCCAGATTGTTTTCATGCCGGCTGCACGTGCGGCTAAGATGTCGTTTTCAGCATCATCGCCGATATGCACGGCCTCGGCCGTGGTCACGCCAGCCTGGCGACAGGCGTGGATAAAAATATCCGGCGCCGGTTTGGCTGCACCGACATGTTCGGCGGCCAGAGAATGATGAAACAGATGCGTAATGCCGATGGCCTGCAGGTCGGCGTTGCCATTCGTAATGGAACAGACCCGGTAGCGTGTGCGCAGCCGTTCCAGTACCGGCACTACATCGGCAAACAGTTCAACCTGATTGCGGTGATACATGAATTTTTTGAAGGCGGCCTCGGCGAGCCCGCGGGCACTATTGCTATCGTAGCCGCTGCGTTCGGCCGCGAGCTGCATGGCCAGCAGACGCACGCGGCCGATGTCGTGACGCAGATCGGCCCGTTCGCTCAGCAGCTTGCCGCGCAGTGCACGCAGATCGTCGGCTGAATGTTTGCGGGCGAACTGCGGGTAGCGGTCGTCCAGCCACAGATGCAACGCATCCTCGGCGCGCTGCAGCGCGGACTCGAAGTCCCAGAGGGTGTCATCCAGGTCGAAACAGATAAGCTTCAGCATGCTATGGTTAGAAAGAATTCCGCTGATAGTTCAATACGACCGTTATTGTAAATGAAGGGAGGCCGGTGTGCGTATGTGGATCGGGTCGCTGATCATCGTGGTGCTGCTGCCGGTGCTGTTGATGGTGGCTGCGCTGTTGCTCAATCGCGTACCGCTGCTGACGGCGCCGGGCATCGGTACGCGGCTGCGGACCTATCTCGGCCGGAACGTAGCGGAGCTGCGACCCGATTCGATTTTTCCGGAGTTGCGACCGCAGACCTATCCCGTGACATCGGCGCATTTGTGTGAAGAAATTCCGCAGGCCCTGGATCGACTCGGCTGGCCCTGGCAGGCTGACGGCGACTGCCGCTATAACGCTGTCGTAACGACACCATTGTTTCGCTTCAAGGATGATCTGACCATCGGTGTGACGGCGGTTGGTTCAGGCAGCTCGCATTTAAAGGTTCGCTCGCAGTCCCGGGTAGGCACAGGTGATTTCGGTGCCAACACTCGCCATATCCTGGCTCTGACCCGGGCCATCGAAGCGCAACTCGGCCCCGCGAACTGAACATGTCCGAATACGGTCACAGTCTGCTGGCTGAAGTCTGCCGTGATGATACCGTGGAGAGCATCCATCGCGGCGCCATTGCGATCGTCGATGTCGACGGACACTTGCATAGCCATGTCGGGGACCCGAATACGATCATCTTCAGCCGCTCGACGCTGAAACCGTTCCAGGCACTGCCGCTGATCGCACATCCACGCTTTGACACCCTCGGATTCGAGCAGGCCGACGTTGCGATCACCTGCGCCAGTCATTCCGGTGAGGCCTTTCATGTCAGCCGGGTACGTGCATTGTTAAAACGTATCGGTTGCAGAGAAACCGATCTGGCCTGCGGCACGCACATACCGCTTTATCATGAGGTTCTGGGTACCTATCCGACGTCCGGTGCCCGGTTCTCGCCACTGGAGCACGGCTGTTCGGGTAAACATGCCGGCATGCTGGCACTGGCAAGGCTGCTTGATGCCCCGTTTAAAGACTACCTTGATCCCGATCACCCGGTGCAGATCGCGATCCGCTCGGCTGTTGCCCGCTGTATGCGGGTCGAGGCCGGTGATCTGATCCGTGCGACCGATGGCTGCAGTGCGCCCAATTACGCCATGCAGCTGGACAAACTGGCCCGGGCCTATGGCTGGCTGGCGATGCCGTCCGCGGACGATCCGTTTGCAGCCGCCGCCGGACGAATACGCGATGCCATGCTGGCACATCCGGAACTGGTGGCCGGCAGCGGGCGTCTGGATACACGATTGATGCAGGCTTATCCAAACGTCTGCCTGAGCAAGTCCGGTGCTGAAGCCGTGCATTGTCTGGCAATACCAGAGACCGGCCTGGGTGTAGCCATCAAGGTGGCCGATGGCAGTGCGCGCGCCCTGGACTGTATTGTGATCGCCGTTTTGCAACAGCTGGGTGTACTGTCATCGGCGGCCGGACTCGAGGATCTGCTCGAGATTCCGTTACACAATGCACGTGGCCGCCAGGTGGGGTTGATACGTCCGTCATTCACTCTGGAGTTGTCATGATCCGGCAGACACAGTTGAGCTTCCAGACCGGGGGGCGCGGTACCACTGATATTACGGCGGAGATCGAAAGCGTGATCCACGGGACTGGCGTCACCACCGGTTTATGTAATGTGTTTCTGCTACACACGAGTGCTTCGCTGATTCTCTGCGAGAACGCCGATCCGGTGGTGCGCCGTGATCTCGAGGCGTTTATGCAGCGGCTGGTTCCGGACGGTGATGCGCTGTTTCAGCATACCACCGAGGGTCCGGATGATATGCCCGCCCACGTGCGTTCGATCCTGACCAGCAACAGCCTCAGTCTGCCGATCAGCGGCGGCCGCTGCTCACTGGGCACCTGGCAGGGTGTTTATCTCTGGGAACACCGTCACCATGGTTATCGCCGCAATGTGACCGTGACAGTTTACGGGGAATAATTCGTCCGTCTCGATTATTCTGTCACCTTGATGCGCCGCTGGTTACCCTGTTTCTCAGTCTTCGGCAGAGTGATCCTGAGCAAGCCCCGTTTGTATTTCGCTTTCGCCTTGTCGTGGTCGACTTCCGCAGGCAAAGGAATGGCTCGTTCGAAACGGCCGTAGGCACGTTCCAACAGATGATAGTCACCTTTGCCCTCTTCGTGCTCGACCCGTTTTTCACCTCGAATAACCAGTACATCATCGTAAACCTGGATATCAAAATCCTCTATATCCATGCCCGGGGCTTCAAGGTTCACGTATATACTTTTCTCATCATCGTAGATTTCAGCAGCCATCAGTCCCCACTGGGCACTGTTGGCAGCGACTGCGTTGTCTTTGGTGGTAGTCTCTTTATTCCAGTGGCCTGTACTAAACCTGGTCAATGCGCCGCTGGCCCGTTCAGACAAATGCCGCCATCCTTCAGTCAGGTTTTCCCAGGTATGTGCCAGGTTCTCGCGTAGTTGTCGTAGTGTAGACATAAAGCACCTCCTTCCCTCTGCGGGTACTCATCCGTCTCGCTCTCTTCCTGTTCAGGAGACATACGAAGAAGTCCAGAGGTTCCCGCCGTTCATCGCGCGTAACAGCCCGGAACAGTGTGCTGGAAACAGGCACGCCGGCCGGGGTATGAAGCGGCGGTTTACGGCGAATGATCTGGAGAGGATAGATAATAGTTTATAGATCATAGTCCACAGGTGATGGTGCCGGGCTCTATCAGCCGTTGCCCATGGCCATCATCTATCACCAGCAAACTATTAGCTTTACTGTCCCGCGCCCATCGTAAGCGCGCGCTGTTTTGCCGCGGCGCGTTCCTTCGCCGCTGTCT
>CAZFUS010000053.1:8291-18001 GCA_964522485.1 uncultured Enterobacteriaceae bacterium
GCGCCCATCGTAAGCGCGCGCTGTTTTGCCGCGGCGCGTTCCTTCGCCGCTGTCTCGCGGTCGAAACCCCTATCGACCTCCGGCCAGCCATGCGCATGCCGGCAGACCAGATCGGCGAGGAATTCTATATGCGCCGGCTGGTCGTTCAACGCCGGTATATAAGTAAATCGATCGCCACCGGCCTGCATGAAGATGTTGCGGTTCTGGATGTTCATCTCTTCCAGTGTCTCCAGGCAGTCGGCGGAGAATCCCGGGCACACCACCTGCACTGATTTCACACCTTCCTGGCCCCACTCCTTGAGTAGTTCATCGGTATAAGGCCGCAGCCATTCGCGCGGCCCGAACCGCGACTGGAAGCTGACCTGCCACTGATCCGCCGGCAGGCCGAGTTCTTCGGCGAGCAGCCGGGCCGTCGTGTGGCATTCGCAGTGATAGGGATCGCCGGCGGTGAAGTAATGTTTTGGTATGCCGTGGAACGAAAACAGCATGCGGTCGGCGCGGCCTTCATTATCCCAGTGCGCGCGGATACGCTGCGCCAGCGCCTGAATGTAGCCCGGTTCATCGTGATAATGACTGATAAACCGGAAGTCGGGCAGCCAGCGCCAGCGCTGCAGGACGTTGCTTACCGCATCAAAGGTCGAGGCGTTGGTAGCGGCGGAGTACTGCGGGTACAGTGGCAGGACCAACAGGCGGCGGGCACCTGCCTGCCGCAGTTCCTCCAGACCGTTTTTGATCGAAGGCTCGCCGTAACGCATCGCCAGCGCGACCTTGACCGGCCCGGCGATATTCTTTTCCAGCGCGATCTGCAATGCCTGCTGCTGTTTACAGGAGATGCGCAGGAGGGGTGAACCCTCGTCTGTCCAGATTTTCCCGTACAGTTTGGCCGATTTCTGCGGCCGGGTATTGAGAATGATGCCGTTGAGGACAAACCACCAGACCGCTTTCGGCACTTCAATGACACGCGGGTCGGACAAAAATTCGTGCAGATAAGTACGCAATGCACGCCGTGTCGGTGCCGCCGGCGTGCCGAGATTGGTCAGCAGCACGCCCAGCGCGGGTTCGGCACCATGGGCAAAATCGGGCTGTCCAATGTAGCGATTCATGTCGATAACAGGCTCTGCAATAATCCGGGCTTGATTTTCAGCTTCAGGCAGAATCGCTCATGTTGATTAAACGTGCTGTCGAATGCAATGAATTCACGGCCAATGACGGGTGCCGTATCCGCGAACTGCTGCATCCGCGCAATGATGGGACAGAGATGCCGTTTTCCCTGGCGATCGCCCGTGTGGCGCCCGGCAAACAGAGTTACGCGCATTATCTGGAGCAGGTCGAAGTCTACTATATCCTCGAGGGTCGTGGTCTGATGCATCTCGACGACGAGACCGCTGAAGTCGGGCCGGGCGATGCTGTCTATATTCCCGCCCGCGCCAGTCAGTGGATCGAGAATCCGGGCGAGGCAGAACTGGTCTTCGCCGCCATCGTCAGTCCGCCGTGGTGCGAAGAAGAGGACATTCGTCTATGAATACTGTCCGCGAATACACGCAAATGAACGCAAATGAACGCAAATCAAGGAAAGGCTGAGACCCGTCATTGCGGAAACCGCGATAGCGGTTGCACCGCTTCCGGCGCGGCAGCCTTTGTATTCTATTGATTGGAAAGCTTTATTCGCGTTTATTGGCGTTCATTTGCGGACTGATTCGCGGTGCCTGGTGAGGCTCAGAAACCCTTATGTTGCGCCGCACTTAACCGGTATAATGCGCGGCCTTTGGCCTTCGAACCGGTAGCGTCCATGATTCAGAATCTCCGCAACATCGCCATTATTGCTCACGTCGACCACGGCAAGACCACGCTGGTCGACAAGCTGCTGCGCCAGTCCGGTACATTGGACGCACGCGACGATCTGAGCGAGCGCATCATGGATTCGAACGTTCTCGAGCGTGAGCGCGGTATCACGATCCTGTCGAAGAACACCGCCATCAACTGGAAGGCGCCCGACGGCACCGACTACCGTATCAATATCGTCGACACGCCCGGTCACGCCGACTTCGGCGGCGAGGTCGAACGCGTATTGTCCATGGTCGACTCGGTGCTGCTGCTGGTCGACGCTGTCGACGGGCCGATGCCGCAGACCCGTTTTGTTACGCAGAAGGCGTTTGCTCTGGGCCTGAAGCCGATCGTCGTCATCAACAAGATCGATCGTCCCGGCGCGCGTCCGGACTGGGTCATGGATCAGGTGTTCGATCTGTTCGACAAGCTCGGTGCCACGGACGAGCAGCTCGACTTCCCGATCGTCTACGCTTCGGCGCTCAATGGTTATGCCAGTCTTGATGACAGCGTGCGCGAGGGCGATATGACGCCGCTGTTTGAAACCATTATAGAGAAGGTGTGTGCACCGGAAGTCGATCCAAATGGCCCGTTCCAGATGCAGATTACTTCACTGGACTATTCCAATTACGTAGGCGTGATTGGTACCGGCCGTATCAAGCGTGGCAGCATTAAACCGAACACATCAATCGTTGCCATCGATCGCGAAGGCAACAGGCGCAACGCGAGAGTGCTGCAGGTGCTCGGTTTTCTCGGTCTGAATCGCACGGAAGTCTCCGAGGCACAGGCCGGTGAGATTATTGCAGTCAGTGGTGTCGAAAATCTCGGCATTTCGGAAACGCTGTGCGATCCAAAGACCCCGGAAATGCTGCCGCTGCTGCAGGTCGACGAGCCGACCATGAGCATGACTTTCGAGGTCAACAAGTCACCGTTCGCCGGCAAGGAAGGCAAGTTCCTGACCTCGCGCCAGATCAGTGACCGGCTGCAGAAAGAACTCAAGATCAATGTGGCATTGAGAGTCGAACCGACCGGTGATCCGGACAAGTTCCAGGTCTCCGGCCGCGGGTTGCTGCATCTGTCGATTCTGATCGAGAACATGCGCCGTGAAGGTTACGAACTCGCTGTCTCACGCCCGCAGGTTATTGTTAAAGAAATCGACGGTAAACTCTGCGAGCCGTTTGAAACACTGACCGCAGATGTTGAGGAACAGCATCAGGGCTCCGTCATTCGGGCGCTGAATGAACGCGGCGGCAAGTTCACCAGCATGCTGCCGGACGGCAAGGGCCGCGTGCGCCTGGACTTCACCATGCCGTCACGGGGTCTGATCGGTTTCCAGACCGAGTTTCTGTCCGAGACTTCCGGTACCGGCCTGCTGGCGCACAATTTTGACCACTTCGGTCCTAAAGTGGATATGCAGATCGGCAACCGTCACAATGGCGTGCTGATTTCCAACGATCAGGGCAAGGTGCTGGGATTTGCCATCTTCAACCTGCAGGAGCGCGGCCGTATGCTGGTCGAGCCGGCGCAGGAAGTTTACGAAGGCCAGATCGTCGGTATCCATTCGCGCGATAACGACCTGGTTGTCAATGCGCTGAAGGCCAAAAAGCTGACTAACATGCGCGCTTCCGGCACCGATGAAAACATTCTTCTGACACCGGCGGTCAAACTGTCACTCGAACAGGCACTGGAGTTCATCAACGACGATGAACTGGTCGAAATCACGCCCAAAGCCATCCGCGTGCGCAAGAAATACCTCAGGGAACACGAGCGAAAGTCCGAGTCGCGGAAGGCGGGTTAATCTGAACCGGACACGGTGCCGGGCTGTATAAAAGCATCGAATCTACAGCGATCCGGTAAAAGGCGCTCTCCAACCCTGATTCAATTTCAATTAAGTGATCCTGGCTATGTGCGGTATGAGATAACGGCGTGTAGCGAGTATCAGAATCACAAACCGCCAGCAAAATTAAGCTGCCCCCCAGCGCTTCAAGACTTTCCTCGATCTGGGATGTATAAGGGGGTCTCCAGGATGTATCTCACGTAAACAGCCAACCGGGCCGCTTGATAACACCACGGTCGGGTAGTTGGGATACTGCGTAGCAAATAAGGCCAGTGGCCAGCCAGACAGTGCAATTAATACCCCTGTCGCAAGCAGGGTGGGGTAAAGAATTCATGAATGCCTTGCAGGTTTCTGCATCATTCCAGCCCATGAAATCTGCGTCTGACAACAGGTAGATGACAATAATCCAGATCGCAGGGATTAAAAGCAGTATCCAGAGATAACGGGTGCTGAACCAGTGGGGCAGTGATCGAAAAAATGTAACAAGTGCAGTTTTTATCTCAGCTGACATGCGTTAAAGCCGTCCCCTCTGTTAACCCCCTTTGACTTAAAATGACATCGCAGCCTCAGGTCAGCATTGTGTTGACCAGGTCTGTCTGCGACTGATTTGAACTGGTTACGCCTGTTTTTGTAATTGTATTGTGATCAGCATGCTATGCTTTTCTTCAATATACCATCATATTGAAAATCAGCCATGCTCGAGTTGACTTATTACACACTGGATGTATTCACCACAACAGCCTTCGGCGGCAATCAACTCGCCGTAATTCCTGAAGCACCTGAACTTGAGGATAATCTCATGCAGGTCATCGCGCGCGAATTCAATTATCCGGAAACCGTGTTCGTGCGTCCGGTTGATAATGCGGATGCATTATGCCGGTTACGGATATTCACGCCGCAAAGTGAATTGCCCTTCGCCGGCCATCCGACCATCGGTACGGCACAATTGCTGGTAGAGCTTGGCTTGACGCCGCAGGCCGACGGCAACACGACTGAATTCCTGCTCAAAGAGGGTATCGGGCTGGTGCCCGTATCGGTAAGCAGAAATAGCGAAGATCACTACTTTACCTGGCTGACGGTGGCCCGCTCCCCGGAAGCCGGATCGAGTGCACCTTCAATAGAAGCGCTTGCCGCGATGCTCGGTCTCAAAGTTAAGCAGATAGGCAGTAAAGCTATGAATGATCCGCGCACCTTCAGCGCCGGTGTACCTTTTACGTTTATTCCGCTGCGGGATCGCGAAGCTCTGCGTGAGTGCAATCTCGATCTTGCACGCTGGCGTGATTCACTGGCCGGCACTGAGGCACCGCAGGTGTATGTCTTCTGCCGTGGCCAGGAAGGCAGTGGCGTAGATTTCCATGCCCGCATGTTTGCACCAGGACTCGGGGTACCCGAGGATCCAGCGACGGGGGCGGCGGCTGCAGCGTTTGCCGGTTACCTTTGGGAGCACTCGGCTGGTGCGGGGCAGTGGACTATCGCGCAAGGTGAAGATATGGGCCGGCCCAGTACGATTCATTTGGAAGCCAATGCCGTTGGTGACCGTTTGCAGTCAGTGCGCGTCGGTGGCACGGCGACGCGTGTATGCCACGGAACCATGAGATTACCGTGAAAATTTTTCAATTTTACCTGGCTTATCAGGGATCTATGGAATGCTATTCTGACCGCAGGACTTTACTCTAAATGCTACTGTTATGAGCAGGACCAGGGTTTATTACAATAGTGCCTGTCCCGTATGTAATGCCGGCATCAAATATCAGCAGGATAAGCTGAAAGGATGCGATGAAGATATCGAGTGGATTGATGTCCATGAACATAACGAGGCCGCATCTGACGTTAATCCAGACCTGGAGTTTGTGCGCGAGCGGCTGCATGTTGTGGATAAATCCGGCGAGATTCATGTCGGTTCAGAAGCGTTTGCCGAGTTATGGGAAAAAACGCCGGGACAGAGCAACCTGGCACGGCTTGTCAGAGCCCCGCTTCTCCGCCCCTTGTTCCGTTACCTCTACAATGGTTTTGCCGCTTTGTTATATCGCTGGAACCGTCTCTGCAAAAGATGGTAGCTACTGTATTAAATCCGGCTGATAAAGAAGAGAGCCTATGGTTGATGTGCCGCTAAAATGCAGTTGTGGCACAGTGCAGGGCATGGCCCATGACATTTCTGCACACACCGGAACCCGGGCGGTATGTTATTGTGATGATTGTCAGGCATTCGCCCGTTATCTTGGCCGTGAATCCGATATTCTGGACGAACATGGCGGCACGGATATTTTTCAGATAACGCCGGCCCAGATTGAAATTAACCAGGGAGCCGATCGGCTCAGCTGCATGCGTCTGGGCCCGAAAGGCCTGTTTCGCTGGTATGCGGATTGTTGCAAGACACCGGTTGGCAATACCGTCTCGGCAAAAATACCTTATGTCGGATTGATTCATAATTTCATGGACGATGATGGTGTTCGGGATGAAAATCTGGGGCCGGTTCTCTTTTATGTGCAGGGCAAGTTCGCCAGGGGTGCACCTTCAGATCATCGTATGCATTCGGGCTTCCCGTTACGATCATTTCTGCGCATTATCCCACGGCTATTGCTGGCAGTATTGCGCAGACAGAACAAACCATCGCCGTTTTTTGATGCCACGGGAGCACCCGTTGCCACACCTTATATCCATACAAAAACGGGCTCAGATCGATATCTTCTGAAATGAAAAAGTGGGTCGGAAATTAAGATTTCGGGATGATTCAATTTTGACTATTTTATCTTTTACCGTGATTCGGTCCGGCTAATTATGTACGGTAACGGTCATGGATAAGCACGCATCGATACAGACACCCCTGACGCGTCTGCTGGGCATCAGTCATCCGATTCTGCTCGCTCCGATGGCCATCATCGCCGGCGGCCGGCTTGCCGCCGCGGTATCGGATGCTGGTGGACTGGGCATTGTCGGTGGCGGTTATGGCGACCGGACCTGGCTTGAACAGGAACTGGCCTGTGTCGAAGGGAAACCCTTCGGCATCGGCTTTATCACCTGGAGTCTGGCAACGAGACCGGAAGTGCTGGATTTTGCGCTGACGTACCAGCCGCGCGCGATTATGCTTTCTTTCGGTGATCCTTCGCCTTTCGTGCAGAAAATCAAGGACGCCGGCTGCCTGCTGATCGCGCAGGTGCAGACGCGCGCGCAGGCTGAACAGGTAGCTGAACAGGGCGCAGATGTGATCGTCGCCCAGGGCACCGAGGCCGGCGGCCACGGCGCCGGCCGCGCGACTTTGCCACTGGTGCCGGCGGTAGTCGATGCCGTGGGTGAGATTCCCGTCGTTGCCGCCGGTGGCATTGTCGACGGCCGTGGACTGGCCGCGGCGCTCATGCTGGGTGCAAGTGGTGTACTGATGGGCAGTCGTTTCTATGTCACCGAAGAGTCACAGGCTCATGCTGCGGCCAAGACAGCAGCCATCGACGCCACCGGTGACAAAACGATTCGCAGTTCTGTCTTCGATCAGCTGCGCGGGTTGAACTGGCCACAGCCGTATACGCTGCGCAGCCTGCGCAATGACATGACCGAGCGCTGGCACCACGATCGCGACGCCCTTGAGAAGGTGCTGCCCGAAGAGCGAACCCGTATCCAGGCGGCCATCGAAGCGGGCGACTTCCGTCTTGCGCCGCTTATCCTCGGCGAGGGCGTCGATCTCATCAACGACATCCCGCCCGCGCGTGAGATAGTCGAACGGACAATTGCACAGGCAGCGGCATTGCTCGGTAACTCGGTGACGGCATTCTGATTGCTTTTTTCTGAAACCGGTCAGGACATGGTTTCAAGTACACTATTCCCGGCATTCCGGATCGGGTCAGCGCAATACTGCCAGTGGCGGATGTTGTAATACCTTCCAGGTTCCGGACAGACCGGCAATGAGCACCACCAGAACGCCGCCACCCAGTCCGTATAACCAGATCAGCGGATTAATCTCGAAAGGTATGTTGAAGACGTAGGTTGCCAGCAGCCAGCTGGCAATACTTGCGGCCAGTCCCGACAAGGTACCAGCGACCAGGCCGATGACGGCAAACTCTGCCGCAAGTCCACGCAGTACCTGCGCGCGGCTGGCGCCGACGGCAGTCAGCAATGCGGTTTCATAACGGCGTTCGTCATGCGTCGACTGCATGGCGGCGAGGAGTACCGCCAGCCCGGCCAGTAACGTAAATCCGAACACGTATTCCACTGTCTTGATAACCTGTTCCATGATCTTTCTGACCTGGCTCAGCAGGGTGTCGACGTCGATAACGGTGGCGCTGGGGAACTGGCGCACAAGATCATTGAGTGTGCCTTTGTGCTCCGCCGGAAGATAGAAACTCGTAATATATGTCGCGGGGTAGTCGTCGAGCACGCCGGGATTGGCTACGACGAAGAAGTTGACGTTGAATGAATCCCACTCGACCCAGCGCAGGTTACGGACTTCCGCTTCCACGGTCTGACCGGCGATCTGATAGGTGAGCACATCGCCGATATTTATGCCCAGCGTTTCGGCGATGCCTTCTTCGACCGAAAACCAGTTTTTGCCGTCGTTTTCTTGTGGCCACCACTGCCCGGCTTCGAGTTTATTGTCGGCCTGTATTTGCGCAGCCCAGGACAGGTTGAATTCCCTTGATGCCAGACGCCGGGCGCGGCCTTCCGGATAGTCTTCGACGTTGACGGCTTTACCGTTTATCTCAACGAGCCGACCGCGCACCATTGGATAAAGAGTGGTTTCGACGCCGGCCCGTGCGCGCAGGAACTCGTCAACGTCTTCGACCTCGTTCGGCTGGACATTGATTAAAAAGTAATTCGGCGCATCTTCAGGTACGCGTTCGCGCCACCCGTCGAGCAGATCCGTGCGTACGAGGGTTAATAGCAGCATCAGTGTCAGGCCGAGGCCGATGCCGAGCACCTGCGCCGCGCTGCCGGCGGCACGGCGCGAGACATTGGCCAGACCGAAGCGCCAGGCCACACCGACGCGGGCGCGCAGTTTGCTTAATAACCGAATCAGCAGCCAGGCACTGCCGGCCAGTAACGCGGCGGCCGCTAACAGCCCGAGCAGGGTATACAGGCTCAGTTCCGGATCGCCGCTCTGCCACGGCAACAACGCCGCGATGGCGAGTATGGCTATGACATACACTGTCAGAGGACCGGTCGAGGCCGGGTCGAGGTCACGGCGCAGCACGCGCGCCGGCGGTACGTTTTTCAGACTGACAATCTGCGGCAGGGCAAAGCCCAGCAGTGTGATCAATCCAATCGCCAGCCCGATGAATACCGGGAACGGGCCGGCGGCCGGCATCGGTCCGGCAACGAGCGACGACATCAATGCAACGAGGCCATGCTGTGCCAGCCAGCCGATGGCACAGCCTGCCAGTCCGGCAATGAGGCCCAGCCAGACGAGTTGCAGAGCGTAAGAGGCAAGTATGAAATTCTGCGTCGCACCGAAACAGCGCAGCAGGGCGCAGTGATCGAGATGCCGGGCAGTATAACGCCTGGTTGCCAGCGCCACGGCGAGTCCGGCGAGTGCAACGGCGACAATGGCGGCCAGACCCAGGAACTGCTCGGAACGATCCAGTGCTGTGCGCAACTCCGGCCGGCCTTCGCGTACATCCTGAATCTCGATATTGTCGGGCGCGTTGACTGCCAGCCAGCCGCGCATGGTTTCAACCGCTTCCAGCGGCCCGGCCAGCAGCAGGTTGTAGTCGACCCGGCTGCCGGGTTGAATCAGATCAGTCGCCGGAATGTCGGCGAGATTGATCATGGCGCGCGGCGCGAGATTGAACAGGTCGCCGCCGCGATCCGGTTCATAGGTCAAAATCCGGCTGATCTCGAACGATTCGGCGCCGATGCTGACACGATCACCGACTGCCAGATCCAGCGCCTGCATCAGCCGGGTATCCAGCCAGACCCGATCACGCGCCGGCACGCTGTCGGTATCGTATTCCTCGCCGAACAACTCATCGGTCACGCGCAGTCTGCCGATGAGCGGATACGGTTCGGCGACAGCCTTGAGTTCGGATAGCAGCGTGCGGAAATCATCGTGGCCGATCGCCAG
>CAZFUS010000054.1:0-17095 GCA_964522485.1 uncultured Enterobacteriaceae bacterium
CCAACGCCGTCGAGTAGCTCAAGCCGGATCTCGGAGTATTTTCGACTCAGCACCACTCCTTGGGCACCACCGGCAAAGGCCGCGAGCACCGCGTCCCTGACTCCATCTCGAGTACAAGTTGTGTGTTCCGTGTCCGGTGGCCAGTCGAAACCGATAGGTATATCCAGATCAATCCCGGGATAGATGTCACAGCGACCGTCAACGCCCTCCACGGCACGACTCGTTTCCCGCCTGACATAGTCTGCGGAGAATCCCTTTGCGGGGAGATTTGTCTGCGGATATTGTCCCTGAAGTCCTGTCCCTCCGTGGTGCAGCCGGGAGTGCTGTCCTTGGGATAGAAGTAAAGAACGACTTTCCGGCCCTTTAAATCTGACAGACGGATTTCCTGGTCGCCGGTCGCCGGAAGTCTGAATTCCGGGACTGCTTTGCCGACTTGAACTTTGCTCATGATATTGAATTGACAGTGCTGATGGATCGAATCCGCTTGCGAATGCCTTTACTTGACCGGTTCCATAATAGCATCCAGATTGAGCTGGTCGCAGAAGTCCATGAAGTCACCGCGCAGCGAGGCAATGGAGACGTCGGTTGGTATATTGATCGTCATGTGCAGCGACATCATCGGCGTACCGGTATGGGCGGCGTTGTAACTGTTGGTGTAGAGCCCCTGAATATTGATGTTGTTGTCGGCGATGAATTTCGTAATGTCATGCACGACGCCGATCTGATCAAATGACACGACATCGATTGCGTAGGGCATGAGTGACTGCTTCGGATGTTCGGGGCGGCTGCGTGCCGATCTGATTGACAGCTGCAGGCGTTCCTCCAGCCTTGGCAGCGAGTCTTCCAACTTGGCGATGGCGTCCCATGTGCCGCTGAGCATCAGGATCATAGCCGACTGGTCGCCCAGGGCCGACATCCGGCATTCGCTGATGCTGCAGCCACCGTCTTTCACGGCCCTGGTGAAATGCTCAAGCAGCCGGGGATCGTGGTCGCCTAGGGCCGTGATAACCAGATAGTTCTGCATAAAACTGGATTATGTCTGTGTTATCTCGGGGGTGCGGGCGTATTCGGATTATGCCTTGCGGCATTGTCTTGGTTTGCCGTGGGGCTCGCAAGTGGAAATTTGAGTATTCCGGCATGCCGGTCAGCCTTGTCTAAACTATATGCCCTCAGTACCATAGGCTCCTGTTTCTTTAGCCACTCTTACCCGACAGGTCAAGATACTGCATGTTTCGAGGCAGCATGGTTGCTATTGCCACACCGATGCAAGGTGGTGTGGCGCCTGACAGCGCGCTGGACATGGCGGCGCTGGAGCGACTGGTGGAATTCCACATTGAACGGGGTACCGATGCCATTGTTGCTGTCGGTACGACGGGTGAGTCAGCCACACTGGATGAAGACGAACACTGTGAGGTCGTCCGCCGGGTGGTCGAACAGGTCAATGGCCGCATCCCCGTGATCGCCGGTACTGGCGCCAATTCCACCACTGAAGCGATCCGTCTGACCCGGCGCGCCGGCGAGGTCGGTGCCGACGCCTGCCTGCTGGTGACACCCTATTATAATAAACCTACCCAGGAAGGTCTGTACCAGCATTATCGGGCGGTGGCCGAAGCCGTCGATATACCGCAGATTCTCTACAATGTGCCGGGCCGTACCGCCTGCGACATGCAGCCGGAAACCGTTGGCCGGCTGGCGGAAATTGATAATATTGTCGGTCTTAAAGAGGCCAATAGCGATCTGGACCGTGTCCAGAAATTACGGGAACTCTGCGGAGACGACTTCATGCTGGTCAGCGGTGATGATGCGACCGCCATGGATTTCATGCTCGCCGGCGGGGATGGTGTCATTTCCGTCACAGCTAATGTCGTTCCCGGTCCTATGCATGACCTCTGTGACAAGGCCACGGCAGGAGACAGTGTCGCCGCCAACACCATTAACAAGCCGATCGAGAAACTACACAAGGATTTATTCGTCGAATCCAATCCTATTCCGGTGAAATGGGCGCTCCATCGTATGGGGCTCATTCAGGTCGGTATTCGTCTGCCGCTGACCTGGCTGACAGAGACTGCCGAACCAGCTGTGGCCGAGGCCATGCGCGAGGCCGGACTGATCAACTGACGTTATACACATGCAAATATTAAATAATCTGATTTTTCTTGGCCTGCTGGCGTTGCTCGCCGGCTGCAATCTTCTTCCCAGCATGGATGAGGTCCTGCCCGACCGGCGTACCGAATACCAGAGCAGTCGCGATCTGCCACCCCTGGAAGTGCCACCGGATCTGACCAGCGGCAGTATCAACGATAGCATGGCCATTCCCGGCGAAGAGGATGCCAATACCCTGTCGGCTTATGAGCAACAGCAGCGCAATGCCGCCATTGGACCTGGCTCCAGTGGGGCGTTGCCGAACGAACAGGCCCTGACGCTGAGCGGCGATCGTTACTCTGTCTGGCCGGAACTCGGGCGTTTCCTGCAGGAGCAGGGTTATGCGCTGGAGCTGGACGATGCCGAACTGGGTGTGCTCGAGACGGGTTGGTCGGAGCCGCAGGCGGGAGCGGACGGCGAGATACGCGGTCGCTTCAATATTTTTGCCGAGCCCGGTCAGGATGCGGATACCACGCTGTTATTCATTTCGCACGAGCAGCAGCGCCGCGCAGGTCCGGATGAACCCTGGAACGATGCCGGCAGTGACGCTGAAGCGCAGCAGCAGATGGTTGCGGAGCTGAACGAATTCTTCGGCGGTCCGGCGGCTGGTAGCACTGCAGTGGCCGACACGGGTAACGCGGCTGCCGCTACACCGCAGGATACAGGTTCCAGTCTGCCGCGCGCGGAGATCGTCAATACCGAGGGCGGGGGCGTCTATTTATCCCTGCCCAGTGCCTATGACCAGGCCTGGGGCCGTACTGAAACTGCATTGAACCGGGTGGCCGGCATGCAGATCCAGAACACCGATTCGGATGCCGGCGAGTATCTGGTGGCGTATGCTCCGCCCGGCAGCGAAGAGGAAAAGGGCTGGTTCGACGCGCTCAAATTCTGGTCCGACGATGAGCCGCCACTGTACCGTATACGGCTTACGGAGACCGGCGATCAGACGGATATCGTCGTTCAGGATGAAGACGGCGGTAGTTTGAGCGACGATAAGGAGCGCTCGATACTGACTGCGATCCAGAACGAATACAACAAACAGCAATAGCGCTGTCCCGGCGTTTATCGCCGCTTGATTGTCAATTCTATTGTCTGTCCTGGCGGCGACTGTGGCGTGGTGGATTGCGCCTGCCGGCGTAAGGATTCTTTCCCTGTCTGAATTCCAGTAACAGCGGCATACCTTCCAGTTGCAACTGTTCGCGCAGGGCGCGGGCCAGATAGCGCTTGTAGGCATGCGGCAGGCGTTCGACCTGGTTACCGTGAATCACGACCCGTAACGGCCGCCGTCCTCCGAGATGCGCGTAACGGAGCTTGATGCGGCGGCCGTGTGCCAGCGGCGGCTGATGGGTCGTGACGGCCCGCACCAGACATTCGGTCAGCAGCGCGGTATTCAACGGCCGCTCGAACAGCTCTGCAATATGCTCGATGGAGTCGAACAGTTCGCCGACGCCGCTGCCATGAAGGGCCGAGACAAAATGCAGGCGGGCATAATCGGCAAAGCTCAGGCGCAGATCGAGTTGCACACGGACCTGATCCCGCTGCTCCGGGCTCAGACCGTCCCACTTGTTGATTGCAATGATGATGGCTTTGCCGCGATCCACGGCCATGCCGAGCAGATGGGCGTCCTGCTCGGTCACGCCCGCCCGGGCATCAACGACCAGTATGACCAGCGCCGCGCGATCGATGGCTTTCAGTGTACGAACGACACTGATTTTTTCGAGTGGCTCGTCGGTCTGCGCGCGTCGCCGCACACCGGCGGTATCAATCAGGGTGTAGCGGCGCTGATTGCGCTCAACCGGAGTGGCAACACTGTCACGGGTTGTTCCGGGCCGATCGAACGTCAGCATGCGTTCCTCGCCCAGCAGGCGGTTGACCAGCGTTGATTTGCCGGCATTGGGCCGGCCCAGCACAGCCACGTCGAGATCGCTCTCCGCATCCACCGCGGTGGCAGGAGCGTCCGCCGGTAAGGCGCTCAGTATGTTGTTCAGTAATTCGCTAATGCCGCTGCCGCGCTGGGCGGAAACCGCCAATGGCGCGCCCAGGCCCAGGCCATGGAATTCGGCGCAGACGATTTCGGCCGGCTGGCCCTCGGCCTTGTTCACGACCAGACGCAGCTTGTCGCTCAAGAACCGTAAGTCGTCGGCCAGCGTCTCTTCCTCTCCGGTCAGACCGGCCCGGCCGTCGACCACCCAGAGCACCAGATCGGCCTCGGTTACTGTCTGCAGGCTGTGCGCAGTGACCCGTTCGGCGAGTAACGGATCCTCGGCCGCTTCGTAACCCAGGCCGCCGGTATCGACCAGCAGAAAACGGCGATCCTGAACACAGACTTCACCCACCAGCCGATCCCGGGTAACGCCGGGCCGATCGTGGACCAGTGCCTGTTCGCTGCGGGTAAGGCGGTTGAACAGGGTGGATTTGCCGACGTTCGGCCGGCCAATAATCACGACAACGGCGGTCATTGGTTTGTTGCTCGTGCCACGTGCATCGGGAGCCGTGAGGGGGTGAATAGTTTCTATGATCGAGGGAACCGGGGAGTCCTGGGGCCGTTCTAATTATGATGCATGATGTACGGGTAGCGCTTATTGATAAGTGAGCGCTGCGAGGGTGCCGGCACTGGTATAAAAGTACGCCATTTCGCCGATGACCGCCGGTGCGGCAATGATCGGACTCTCATCGATCCGGGTGCGGGCCACGAAATCGCCGCTGGTCTTGTCCATCCAGTGTACATAACCCTCGACATCACCCACGGCAATGTAGGAGCCCACCACCGCCGGTGCGGAGCTGGCCCGGGCCTGCAAAGCTTCCTGCTTCCAGACCGAGCTGCCGGATACCTGATCGAGTGCCCAGACATGGCCATTTTCATCAGTGACATAAACATTCGCGTCGTCAACCGTCAGACCGGCGTGAGACGAAATCTCTCGCTCCCACAAAACGCGGCCGTCATTGACGCTGATCGCCGCCAGCCGGCCCTGGTAGGTGGTGACATAGATAATGCCGTTGCGAATGATCGGATCGGAATCGATATCGACCATACGCTCGAGTTCGGAACGTCCGCTACCGATGGCGACCCGCGTCTCCCACACGGGTTTGCCACTGGTCAGTTCCACCGCGGTCAGTCGGCCGGCATCGAAGCCGGCAATGATCAGACTGCCATCAATCACAGGTGCGCTGTTGCCGCGCAGGGATAGTGATGGTACACCGCGATCATAGACCCAGCGCCTATCGCCGCCTTCAGTATCCAGACCAACCAGCTTTCCGTCGACCGTACGCACGATTACGAAATCCCGGGAAGCCTGCGGCGGCGCCAGGACTTCGCTGGGAACTCGCACTTTCCATCGCTCTTCACCGGAACTGTTAGCCAGTGCTATCACCTTGCCGTTACTGGTACCAACCAGCACCAGCGTAGCACCGATACCGGCTGCACTCGACAGCGGTTCATCCGTATCACGCTCCCAGACCGTATTGCCGTTGTTCAGATTCAACGCGGCAACGTCGCCGGAACGCGATACAGTGTAGATGCGTTCTTCGCTCACCGCCGGTGTCAGTTTGAGATACTGCTCATCGGTGCCGTCACCGATACGCCGGCTCCAGCGGCTGTCAATATTAACCGCGGGCTCGAACTCGACCAGCGGCGCAGGCGGTTCGGCATTATCCTCGCCGCCGAAATAATTGGTTACCATCTGACCCATGCCGCAAGCCTGCAGAAGCAACAGCACCGGTAGTGCAAACAACAATCGTGCCATCATTCAGCGCGGTCTCCGGTCGGGCCAAGCGTTTCCAGCTTTTGGTTCAGCAGTTCACGCCCGCCGGCTTCCGGCGGAGTGTTGGTCAGTGCAACACTGTAGGCCTCCCGGGCGGCGTCGGTATTGCCCTGGGCCACCAGAATGTCGCCGCGCAGTTCTTCATACTGGGCGGTGAACTGGCCGGGGTCGGCGGTCTTTATCAGACTCATTGCGTCTTCAGATTTGTCTTGTGCAATCAGTACCTGTATCAGTCGCAGACGGGCGACATGTTGAATGGAAGGATCGTCGGCCTGGTCGAGTGCGCGGTTGAGCAGCGCTTCAGCGGATTCCAGGTCATCCTCCTGAACCGACTGCCGTGCCAGGGCCAGGGCTGCAAAAACGGCGTAGGGTGTGCCGGTGTATTCATCAAGCAATTGCTGCCCGTGTTCCCGGACCGCCTCGCCCTGATTGTCACGCAAGGCGGTTTGCAGGTCCTGGTAGATAACCGAGGCCGCAACGGACTGATCTTCACGGTAGCCGTCCCAGATACGCCAGCCACCGATTATGCCGATACCCAGCACGATACCGAAGATCAGTGCTTTACCATTTTCCTGCCACCATGCTTTCAGGGCTTCTATTTGTTCTTCGTCAGTCCTGTCTACCACACTGTTCTCCTCGGCCGTTCAAAGCGGAACCGCAAAAAAGCGGGCATTATAACCGCCCCGGCGACCCTCGCCGAGAGCAGCTATCGGGATTTAAATTTAAGGTCAGTCAGTCGCTGGAGAGTTCCGCCGTTACCAGCAGGTCCTTGATGGCGCCAACGGCTGCGGTACGCGGCAGGGTCTGTTGTTCAGCCCGGGCACGCAGCGGTTTCAGGGTCACGTTACCCGCTGCCAGCTCGTCTTCAGCCAGCAGCAAGGCGACCAGCGCGCCGCTGCGATCCGCACGCCGGAACTGGCTCTTCAGACTGCCGCCGCCACAGTGGCTGACGACTTTCAGGCCGGGCAGTTCACGCCGAAGCTGTTCGGCCAGCTGCAGCGCTTCCGCGGCTGCTGCGGCCGCCGAGACTATATAGACATGGGGCGCCGGGGCGTCTGCCGGTGAGGCGGTTAGTTCCAGCAGTCGCTCCAGCCCGATGGCAAAGCCGATTGCCGTCGTCGGTGGTCCGCCAACCTGTTCGATGAGCCGGTCATAACGCCCGCCGGCACACACCGTCGCCTGGGCGCCGAGGCGGCGGGTTGTCCACTCGAATACCGTGCGGTTGTAGTAGTCGAGGCCGCGCACGAGGCGCGGGTTGATGCGGTAATTGACTCCCGCCGTTTGCAATACGTGACACAGATTTTCAAAATGCTCACGCGCCTCGGTATTGAGATAATCAGCCAGGTCAGGTGCTGCGGCCAATATGTCCTGCATTGCCGGATTCTTGCTGTCGAGTATGCGCAGGGGATTGGTTTCCAGCCGCCGCCGGCTGTCGTCGTCTAGCGCATCTTTATGGTCGCGAAAATACTCGACCAGCACACCGCGGTACGCCGCGCGGGCTTCAGCATCGCCCAGCGAGTTGAGTTCCAGCTGTAGATCCTCGAGTCCCAGGGCTTCCCAAAGACGGTTGCATAGCAGGATTTGCTCGGCATCGATATCGGGACCGGCCATGCCATAGGCCTCGACACCGATCTGGTGGAACTGGCGATAGCGGCCTTTCTGAGGCCGCTCGTGGCGAAACATTGGACCCGCATACCAGAGTCGCCGGCTCTGGTTATGAAACAGGCCGTGCTGCAGACCGGCCCGGACACAGCCAGCCGTGCCCTCGGGACGCAGTGTCAGACTATCGCCGTTGCGATCGGCAAAAGTATACATCTCCTTGCTGACGATATCGGTATGTTCGCCGATGGCGCGCGCGAATATCTCGGTTTTTTCCACCAGCGGCAGGCGGATTTCCTGATAGCCATAACTGTCCAGCACATCAATGATCGCGCGCTCTAGTTCGCGCCAACGTGCACTGGCGTCGGGCAGGATGTCCGGCATGCCGCGGACCGCTTGGATGTTGTTTGTCAAGAGAGTGATCCCCTAAAGACCGGACCGCTTGTTGTCAGCTGCTGGCCCGGCGGATCCAGGACCGGTATAAGGCCTTCGCCGCCGCCAGGCGGAAGCAGCTTATTCACCAACCGTAAAGCGGGCCACGCCGGCGCGCGAATGCCGGCCGGTATCGATGTTCCGGCCACGGAAAGTCACTTCCACGCCCGGCGCGTACCCGAGCACGATCTCAAGCGGCAACTCACCGTTGAAGGTGAGGCTCTCATCGGCTCTTCCCAGCCCCATGTAGACCCGTTCGCCCTCGGCATCGTAGATCTCGATCCAGGAATCGGCGTTGAGATCGAGCTGCAGGGTTGGCGGATTGTTCCCGGCGCCATCACTGCCCGCGCTCGCGGCATCGTTGTCAGGATCTGTAGTAGTCGCCGTAGTTCCGCTATCCCGTGCGCTGGTGGTCTCTGCGCCAGTATTTTCTGTGTCCTGCGTTGTGACGGATCCCGGCGTATCGCTTTCGGCAGCCGTATTGGTTTCCGCTGGATCGATGGCAGGTTCGGCCGCGCCCGTAGTATTGCTTTCCGCAATCTCCCCGTCCGGTCCCGTTGCTCCACTTTCGGCGGTGACAGAGCCGCCTGATGGCTCCACTTTGCCTGCTGGTGGATAAAATGGTGAATCCGGATGTTTAACGATTTGCAGCGGGTAATCGAGGCCTTCAACCCTGACAGTCTGTTCACTGCCCGTTTGTCCGGTTACCGGCTGTTCAGCGGTCGGTGTATCCGTGCCCGCCCCTTGACCTGGCACGCTGCCGTCCCGGGATGACGCCTGCCAGGTGTCCATATTCATGAGACTGTCATCTTCCATATTCCGGCTCTGCCACCAGGCAACCAACAACAGTACCAGACCCAGACTGAGCAGGTAAGTCATCGCCTTGACTGCTTTGTCTGAACTGCTGGCCTGTCCCGGTGGCCTGGCCGGTGGCCTGAGTTCCGGGCCTTCCTGTCCCAGGCGGTCATAAGCGGCGACTATTGCGTCAGGATCGAGGCCGGTCAGGCGGGCGTAATTCCGCAAGTAGCCACGTGCAAAGATCGGCGTGGGCATACGACTCTCGTCGTTGGACTCCAGCGCCTCGACCATGCGTTCATGCAAATGCAACCGGGCAGCCACCTCGCTGACCGACATATCCCGGGCTTCGCGTGCGGCACGCAGCTCTGCACCGGGAGGCGGTGTTTCCGGCTGGGCTTGGCTCTCTTCAGATCGACTCATTCAATGGTTACTGAATAGTACTTAGCGGATGCCCGATTCACGCAGTAGCTGAACCTCGCGGGAATCAGGATAGTTGGATTTCAATAGCAGGGCATAGCTGGATACGGCATCCTGATCGCCGAGGGCGTTTTCTATGCGGACACCAAGCCACAGGCTGCGGGCATTCTGCCTGGCGACGCCCAGGTAACGCTGGAAATAGCCACGCGCTGACAGGTATTCCTCATTCTGGAACTGGATATCCGCGAGTTGCAACAGGGCAAAAGGTTGGCGCGGATTCAGCTCCAGAGCCTCGCGATAATAGCGTTCTGCCTTGGCACGATCGTTATTGCGCAACGCACAGGTTCCGGCGTTGGTCAGCGCCAGTTCCGGATTCTCGTTCAGCGGATTGCGGCGTGCCTTGAGAAAGGTTTCCTCGGCTTCGGCTGGCCGGTCCTGGCTACACAGAAACTGGCCATAATTGTTCAGAATATCAGGTTCATTGGATGCGAGGCTCAAACCGCGTTTAAAACTGCTCTCGGCGCGCCCGGCCTCGCCCAGCCGCTGGTACAGGAGTCCGAGCATGTTGTGTACGGCCGGATAGCGGGGATCGGCGGATCGCGCCCGTTCCAGTTTCTCCAGCGCCTTGTCGTAATCGCCGTCGTTCATGTAGGCCACGCCGAGACGTGTGTTGGCTTCGGCGACTTCGTTCGGTTTGTAATCGGTCTCCAGACCATCGCCGGTTGTCGTGGCGCAGGCGGTCAGCAGCACGAGCAGCGGCAATAACGCAATGCCCCGGTATGTCATGTCTGTAATCCCTTGGTTGCGGTCGCGGCCTGATGACGTCCGGCTTTGGGCAGCACTTTGCCAACCAGTTGCCCGCAGGCAGCATCGATATCGTCGCCGCGGGTTTTCCGGGTCACGGTCACCAGACCGGCCTGTATCAGAATGTCTCTGAATTGATTGATCTTTTCAAGGGATGAACAATGATATTGAGTATTCGGGAAACGGTTGAATGGGATCAGATTGATTTTCGCCGGCACGCCACGCAGCAGTTTCACCAGCTGCCGGGCCTGTTCCGGGCTGTCGTTGACGCCGTCAAGCATGACGTATTCGAACGTGATGAAGTCCCCGCCGCGCGCTTCGGCAAAGCGTCTGCAGGCAGCCATCAATTCAGCCAGCGGGTAGCTGCGATTAATCGGTACCAATTCGTCACGCAGTGCGTCGCTGGGAGCGTGCAGGGACACGGCCAGGCTGGCCCGACTCGCTGTTGCCAGCTGGTCCATCTGTGGTATCAGACCTGACGTGCTGACCGTGACACGTCGACGGGCCAGACTGTAGGCATTGTCGTCCAGCATCAGATCAATGGCGCGGACCACATTGTTATAGTTGAGCAGCGGTTCTCCCATGCCCATGAAGACAACATTGGTTACGGCGCTGCGATTGTCGCGCGTCCGTGGCAGGCGCTGATTCGCGAGCCACAGCTGACCAATAATCTCGCTGATTTCGAGATTACGGCTGAAGCCCTGTTTGCCGGTGGAGCAGAAACTGCAATCCAGGGCGCAGCCGACCTGTGACGATACGCACAGCGTGCCGCGATCGTCTTCCGGGATGAACACCATTTCAATCGAATTGCGGCTGTCGACACTCAATAGCCATTTGTGCGTGCCGTCAACGGAAATCTGCTCGCTCAGAATCTCGGGCGCCATGACACAGGCGGTTTCCTTGAGTGACGCACGCAGTGGCTTGCTGAGATTGGTCATCTGATCAAAGTCGATGACGGCGTCGCGATGCAGCCAGCGGATGACCTGGACCGCACGGTAGGGCATTTCACCGCAGGCGGTGAAATGCGATTCCAGTGCACGACGGTCGTAATCCAGCAGATTAATCATGTGTTCGTGTGCGGTCCCATATCAGTCCGGCCGCTGACATATCTCTGCGAGACTGAAAAAAAACTTGATCTCCTGTTTGGCTTTCTCCGGACTGTCGGAGCCATGTACGGCGTTGTGGGGTGACTCGGGCGTACCGTCATCATAGGCAAGGTCACGGCGGATGGTGCCCGGTTCGGCATTCCTCGGCATGGTCGCGCCCATGAGTTCACGATTTTTCTTGATGGCGTTCTCGCCTTCGAGCACCTGTACCATGACCGGTCCAGAGCTTATGAATTCAATCAGATCCTTGAAGAACGGTTTCCCTTCATGCTCGGCATAGAATTGCTTGGCATGATCCGGATCCAATATCAGCATACGGGCAGCAATTATACGCAAGCCATTGTTCTCGAACCGCGAGTAAATCTCTCCTATCAGGTTACGTCTGACAGCGTCGGGTTTGATGATGGATAGCGTTCGTTCAATGGCCATTCACAGACTCCAGTTATTCAGTAGCGTAAACAAAGCGCGCAATTATACGGTCTTACTATGACGCTTGAAATACGTCCTGACTGGCAGCACTGCCGGAAAGGCTTTAATCCCAGCGATCGTCGCGTACCTGCACCATATTGTCGCGGATGCGCACTGGAAAGGTCGCAACCGGTTCATAGGCCGGCGGGGCCATGACCTCGCCGGTTTTTATTGAAAAACGGGCGCCATGGCGCGGACAGATGATTTCCTCGCCGTCGAGCAGTTCGCCGGGGTTCAACCCGCAGCCAAGCATGGGCGACTCGTCATGGGTGCAGACATCCTCGATAGCGTAAAACTCACCGTCGATGTTGAATACCGCAATCATCGTATCGTCGGCATCCACCAGTCTTGTCGCGCCGGACTCGAACTCGGTAGTCGAGGCCACATCAATCCAGTCACTCATTGTCTCGCCATTCCCCAGGCTACTACATCATGCCGGTTTCCAGTTTCGCCGCATCCGACATCATTTCGTAGCTCCACGGCGGATCAAATGTCAGTTCCACATCCACTTCCGTCACGTTGGCCGCGTCTGCGACCTTGGCCTGCACGTCATCAGCAATGAACTGGCCCATGCCGCAGCCGGGCGCGGTCAGAGTCATCAGGATATGGACTTTGTTTCCGGTTCGTTCGCCAGCATCTGTTTCCTGCGGGATGATCTGGCAATCATAGATTAGACCCAGATCGACCATATTGATCGGTATTTCGGGGTCGTAGCAATTACGCAGGGCTTCCCAGACCTCAGCCTCGTCGACATTGCCGTCCCCGGTCAGCTCCTTCTGTGTCTGCTGCTCCTCCAAATCATAGCCGAGTGCGTCGGCATCCTCGCCGGCAATGCGGGCAAGATTGCCGCCGATGTTAACTGTGTAGCTGCCACCCAGCGACTGGGTGAGAAATACGACACTGCCCTGTGGCAGCATGATCGGTGTACCGTCCGGAATCAGAGCGGCCGGGCAGTCGCGCTCTAGTGTAATCGGTTCCCTGGGATTCATGGCAGTCATTATTCAGTTGTCACCGGTGTCGTTTCGCCCTGGAGCGCAGAATGCAGCGTGTGCCAGCACAGGATGGCACACTTGATGCGCGTCGGATAATCGCGAACGCCGGCCAGGGCGGCGAGTTTATCGAATTTGTCGATATCGCCGGGCAGTTCCTTTGCCGTCAGCAGTTCGTGAAATTCATTGAACAGGGTTTCCGCTTCCGCACGACTCTTTCCTTTCATGGCCTCGGTCATGAGCGAGGCAGAAGCTACCGAGATGGCGCAGCCGGAGCCGTCGAAACGCACATCGCTAATGTGGTCGTCAGCATCAAACTTGAGATAGAGATTGAGTTTATCGCCGCACAGCGGATTGTAGCCTTCGATCATACAGTCGGCGTCATCAAGTTCGCCGAAGTTGCGCGGGCTGCGGTTGTGATCGACGATGATTTCCTGATACAGGTCCTTGAGATCGAACATCAGGCGAACACCTCGTGCGCATGATTCAGGGCGGCGATCAGACGGTCAACTTCGTCGCGGGTGTTATAAAAAGCAAACGAGGCACGTGCCGTGGCCGGGACGGCAAAATGATCCATCACCGGCATGGCGCAATGGTGGCCGGTACGGATGGCAATACCTTCATGATCCAGGATCGTGCCGATGTCATGCGGATGGATGCCATCCATGACAAACGACAGGATGCTGGTTTTATCCCGGGCGGTACCGATCAGTTTCAGTCCGTCGACAGTCTGCGCCTGCTCTGTTGCATACTCGAGCAATTCATGTTCGTAGGCGGCTATCGTCTCCAGGCCAATCCGGTCGACATAGTCGGCAGCTGCGCCGAAGCCGATGCCACCGGCGATATGAGGCGTGCCAGCCTCAAATTTGTACGGGAGATCGTTGTAGAGTGTGCGATCGAGTTTGACCATCTTGATCATGTCGCCGCCACCCTGATAGGGGGGCATGGATTCCAGCAGTGCCTCCTTGCCATAAAGTACACCGATCCCGGTGGGACCGAAGAGCTTGTGGCCGGAGAAGGCATAGAAGTCGCAATCCAGTGCCTGTACGTTAACACTGGTATGCGGTGCAGCCTGGGCACCATCAATCAGCACCACGGCACCGGCGTCGTGTGCCTTGTCGATAATGTGCTTGACCGGGTTGATCGTTCCCAGTGCGTTAGAGATGTGACCGATAGCCACGAGCCGTGTGCGCTCGTTCAACAGCGCTTCAAAGGCATCAAGCTGCAGTTCGCCCGCATCGTTGATGGGGATAATCTTGAGCTGGATACCGATCTGATCGCGCAGCATCTGCCACGGCACGATATTGGAGTGATGCTCCATTTCGGAAATGATCACTTCATCGCCGGGATTGAGCTGGCTGCGACCGTAGGACTGGGCTACGAGGTTGATGGCCTCGGTGGTGCCGCGTACGAAAATCATCTGCTTGCTGGATGGTGCATTGATGAACCGGCACAGTGTTTCGCGTGCACCTTCATAAGCCTCTGTCGCACGTTCACTGAGATAATGCACGCCACGATGAATATTGGAATTCAGTTCACGATAGTAGTGATCCACCGTCTCGATGACGCTTTCCGGCTTCTGTGACGTGGCGGCGTTATCAAGATAGGCCAGCGGTTTGCCACGCACCCGGGTCTGCAGAATGGGGAAATCGGCGCGCACGCGCTCGACATCGAATGCCGGTGTATTTCTGATGAGTTCTTCAGCAGTGTTATCGATTGTCTTGTTCATACGAACTCACTGATCTGTTCAGTTCCGGGTAACTTGCCGAGTACAATATGTTCAAGCCGTTCACGGATCGCTTGCAATTTAATTTGACCGACCACTTCGCTGGCAAAGGCGTAGGTCAGCAGGCTGCGTGCAGTCGGTTCATCGATGGCACGGCTGCGCAGGTAAAACAGCGCATTCTCGTCAAGCTGACCGACGGTCGCACCGTGACTGCACTTGACGTCATCGGCATAGATTTCCAGTTCCGGTTTGGTGTCGACTTCGGCGGTTTTCGACAACAGCAGATTGGAGTTCGACTGCTGTGCATCAGTCTTCTGGGCATCACGATGGACATACACCTTGCCGTTGAACACAGCACGTGCGTGGCCATCGAGGACGCCGCGATAGGTTTCCACGCTGGTCGTCTGCGGCATGAGGTGATCAATGCGCGTGTGATGGTCGACGTGCTGTTTGCCACCGACCATATATAAGCCGTTCAGAATAGCGGTTGCACCTTCGGCCTCCAGACGTGTATTGATATCGGTGCGTGAAAGCTTGCCGCCGAGGGCAAGTGCATGCGATTCATAACGGGAGTCACGTGCCTGGCGTACGTGTATGCCGCCGACATGAAAACTCTTAAGACTCTCCTGTGAAATTCTGTAATGCTCCAGCCTGGTGTTGTCTTCGAGTTCGATCTCGGTGACGCTGTTGGTCAGGTTTTCGGATTCATCATCAAGTCCGATGTAGCTTTCCACAAGGGTGGCCGCAGCGTTACTGGCCAGGCGAACGTAAGTGCGGGGATGATTCGCACTGGGTACCTGCGTCGCGCTGTCGAGATACAGCAGAACTATCGGTTTCTCCAACTGTATATCCGGTGCGATCTCGATAACTGCACCGTCCTGCATGAAGGCGGTATTCAGATCCGTAAAAGCATGCATGCTGTTGTTCAGACAGCGGCCGAGCCGTGCATCGACGCCGCTGCCGCCGTCAGCAAGCGCACTGGCCAGGCTGCGAATCGTGATCCCCTCCGCGAGACTGTCGAGTCGCGACAGTCCTGCGTTGAAGCGGCCGTTAATGAAGACCATTTCGTGGCAATCCAGCTCGCTGAAGCGCAGGTTCTCAATTTTTTCCGTATCGATCGCAGTTGGCGCCAGCAGAGTGTCAAACGGACGCTTGGCGATCGCCTGTACATCGGTATATTTCCATTCCTCTATCCGTCTGGTGGGCAGTCCGGCCGCAGCGAAGCGCTCCAGCGCCGCTTTGCGCTCATTGCGCAGCGGATCATCGCCGAGTTCACCGAGCAGGCGCGAGTACTCGGACTGATAGTGTTCAACCGGATCGTTTCTGACCGGGTTGTTGACTGCGGCTGTCATGCGGCTGCCACCTCCTGCTTGACCCAGTCATAGCCGCGCGCTTCCAGTTCCTTCGCCAGTTGCTCGTCGCCCGATTTGATGATTTTGCCGTCTGCCAGAACGTGAACAAAATCCGGCTTGATGTAGTCGAGCAGGCGCTGATAGTGCGTGACCAGGATCATGGACCGTGCCGGGCTGCGCATGACGTTAACGCCATTCGCAACAATCTTGAGCGCATCGATATCGAGACCCGAATCGGTCTCGTCTAAAATGGCCAGCTTCGGTTCCAGCACCGCCATCTGAAAAATCTCGTTACGCTTTTTCTCGCCGCCGGAGAAGCCCTCGTTGACAGCGCGGTTCATGAGATCCTCATCCATCTTGACGAGCTTCATGCGCTCCCTGACCAGTTTCATGAAATCAACGGCATCGAGTGCATCTTCTCCGCGGCTCTTGCGTATCGCGTTCAGTGCGGCCTTGAGCAGATAAATATTATTGACACCGGGGATCTCGACCGGATACTGAAATGCCAGAAACAGGCCGGCGCAGGCGCGTTCCTCGGGTTCCATATCGGCCAGATTCTGGTTCTCGAACTGGATTTCGCCCTCGGTGATGGTGTAATCGGCACGCCCGGCCAGCACCTGCGCGAGTGTGCTCTTGCCGGACCCGTTCGGGCCCATGACGGCATGGACCTCACCGGGATTCACTTCCAGGTTGATCCCCTTGAGAATCTCGCTGTCGTTGACCCGGGCGTGTAAATTCTTGATGCTCAGCATATTGATAGCTCTTAATATTTAAAAATCTGTTGTATTGGTGAAGAGTGAAATGTCGAATGTGAAAAGTTAAGACGTGCTTTTCACACTTCACTATTCACGTTTCACTTACATTATCCAACCGCGCCTTCCAGTGTTACGCCAAGCAGTTTCTGCGCCTCGACGGCAAACTCCATCGGCAGCTCCTTGAAGACTTCCTTGCAGAAGCCGTTAACGATCATATTCACGGCATCTTCCTCTGAGATACCGCGGGTGCGGCAGTAAAACAGCTGGTCTTCGCCGATCCTCGAAGTGGTCGCTTCGTGTTCGACTTTGGCGCTGTTATTGCGCACCTCCATGTACGGGAAAGTATGCGCGCCGCACTTGTCACCCATTAACAAGGAGTCACACTGGGTATAGTTGCGTGCATTATCCGCCTTGGGCGTGATCCGTACCAAACCGCGATAGGCCTGGTCACCGTGCATGGCGGAAATGCCCTTCGAGACAATCGTACTCTTGGTATTCCGGCCGATATGTATCATCTTCGTACCGGTATCGGCCTGCTGCCAGTTGCTGGTGACCGCGACGGAATAGAACTCGCCGACCGAATTGTCACCCCGCAGGATGCAGCTCGGGTATTTCCAGGTGATTGCCGAACCGGTCTCGACCTGGGTCCAGGAAATTTTCGAGTTCCGGCCACGGCAGTCGCCACGCTTGGTGACGAAGTTGTAGATGCCACCCACACCGTTTTCATCCCCGGGATACCAGTTCTG
>CAZFUS010000055.1:0-16940 GCA_964522485.1 uncultured Enterobacteriaceae bacterium
AGCCGCCGAACATTCCCTTCTGGTTCGGCGAGGCACCGACACGCACCACAGAGTTGTCGCTGGCGGTTTCGAGTCTGCTGGAAACGGCAGGGGATCTGCTTGAGGAGCCGGCCGACAGCACCCGACTCGAAAGCTGGCTGACCCGGGAGATCGATCTGCCGTCCGCCGCTGCGGAACAGCTCGCGCAATATCTTGCAACCGCGAAGGCAGCACTGTCCGTGCTCCCGACGCAGCAGACGATCATCTTCGAACGCTTCTTCGACGAGCTGGGCGACATGCACCTCGTTATCCACTCGCCTTATGGTTCACGGATCAACCGCGCCTGGGGGCTGGCACTGCGCAAACGTTTTTGTCGCCAGTTCAATTTCGAGCTGCAGGCCGCGGCGCTTGAAGACAGCATCGTGCTGTCGCTCGGGCCGACGCACAGCTTCGAGCTCCTGGAGGTCAAGGATTATCTGAAGTCGGCCAGTGCCCGTGACGTGCTGGTGCAGGCATTGCTGGATGCCCCCATGTTTGCCACGCGCTGGCGCTTCAACGCCTGTAACGCGCTTGCCGTGAAGCGTCTGCACGGCGGTAAGCGCCGGCCGCCGCAGTTCCAGCGTGCTGATGCCGAGGATTTGCTGGCGATGGTGTTTCCGGATCAACTCGCCTGTGCTGAGAATCTGACTGCCGGCTATCGCGAGATACCGGATCACCCGCTTGTGCAGCAGACATTACACGACTGTCTGTACGAGACCATGGATGTAGAGGGTTTCGAACGGCTGCTGGCACGACTGGAAACCGGCGAGGTGCAGGTGATCGCGCGCGATCTTGCCAGCCCTTCGCCACTTACCCAGGCAATCCTGAACGCGCGGCCTTATGCATTTCTCGACGACGGCGCCGCGGAAGAACGCCGTACGCGGGCGGTGCGCACGGACCGGCAGTTGTCGATCGAGGACGCGACTGCCTTCGGCCGGCTGGAACCGGCAGCGATTGAGCGCGTGCGATCCGAGATCTGGCCACAGCCCGCGAACCCGGATGAACTGCACGATACTCTGCTCGTGGGAGGATTTCTCACCGAACGGGAAGGCCGCGAGGGCGGCTGGGAAATCCTGTTCGAGGTGCTGCGTACGGAACGGCGTGCCGCCGTTCTGAAAATGTCGGGCGATAGTGCCCTATGGATCGCTGCCGAGCGGGGTCACGAGTTCCGCGCCGCGTTTCCGGACGCGCCAATGGATCCCGAACTGCCGGCGCTTGCCCCGGTGCCGGAACGGGAGACTGCGCTGCGCGCGATCCTGCAGAGCCGGCTGGAACTGCTCGGACCGATGACGGCAACGGTGCTCGCCCCTTCGCTCGGCCTTGCGTCCAGTGAGGTCCGGGCCTTGCTGACAGCACTCGAAACAGAAGGGTCGGTGCTGCGGGGTGACTTTACCGGGACTACAGACGGTGAAGAATGGTGTGAGCGCGGACTGCTGGCACGCATTCACCGCTACACGCGCGAGCGTCTGCGCAGCGAAATCCAGACAGTGACTGCTGCAGATTTCATGCGCTTCCTGTTTCACTGGCAGCGGCTCAAGCGTGACGATGCGGATGAACGCGGGGAGGGCGAAATTAATCTGCTCGCGGTCATCCGGCAGCTCGAGGGCTGTCCGGTGCCTGCTGCCGCGTGGGAAGAAGAGGTGCTGCCCTCGCGCGTCCGACAATATGCGCCGTCCATGCTTGACCAGTTGTGCGCCACCGGCCGGATTACCTGGTGCCGGCCGATCCCGCGCAATGGCGATGAATCGCGCCGCGGCGGTCCAATCCGCACCACACCGATCCTGCTGTGCGAGCGCGCGCACTTCGACTACTGGCAGCGACGTGAGGCGGCCGGGGAAACAGAACCGGAAATGCTCAACTCACGCGCGCAGCGCGTATACCAGGCATTGCGTGAATACGGTGCCTCGTTTTTCACCGATCTTGCCGGCGCAACAGGGCTCCTGCACAGCGAGCTCGTGATGGCGCTGGGTGAACTGGCGGCGCGTGGGCTCGTGACCTGCGATTCATTCGCGGGGTTGCGCGCCCTTATACGCCCCGTATCGAGCCGGCATCGGCGCGGCCGCAGGCGGCAGGTTTATACAGACCCCGTGGAGGCGGGCCGCTGGACACTCATGCGTTCCCTTCCCGGATATGTCGGTGAAAGCGCGACTGCATTGGCCGACCCCGGGGTAGAACACATCGCCCGTGTTCTGCTGCAACGCTACGGCGTCGTGTTCCGCAAAATCCTCGATCGTGAATCAGGGCTGCCGTCCTGGCGCGATCTCCATTACGTCTACAGACGACTCGAGGCGCGCGGTGAAATCCGCGGCGGCCGTTTCGTCAGTGGTTTCTCGGGGGAACAATTCGCTTTACCGGATGCCGCAGCGCTGCTGCGCAAGATCGCGCGCAGCCAAGGCGAAGAACTGGTGGCGATTCCGGCCGTCGATCCACTGAACCTGACAGGTATTCTGTTGCCCGGCGAGCGGGTACCCGCCGTTTCGGGAAACCGTCTCCTGTTCTGCAACGGCACTCTGATAGCGGTGTTGACAGGCGGCGAGTTCAAGTGTCTGCAGGCGGTACGTCCTGAAGCGGAGCTTAAACGGTTACTCGTCCGTAAGGCGGAATCTCTGCGCCCGTATCGGCACGTGCCGTTTGCCGGATAATACAAAAATTCTATTAACATGTTCGGCTGAGCCCGCTGTAAACAAGGTAAAACAAGTGCCCGGTTCTATACAGGGAATCCGGAGACTCCTCCAGCGAACAGATGCCGCAGACCGCTGTCCAATTTAACTACAAGCCCTCTGAATAGAGTGAGGAAAACGGATATACAGCGTTTTAAAGCGGCATCCGGATTATTGGAGCAATACCGGTCATTCGCAAGTTGATGCTGGCAGCGATCAATGCTGATACGGATAGGCTGCTTTATAAACATATTCCGAGTTGAAATTGTGTAACGGAGATTATTATGCAGACTATCAAACGTCAGGAACTGAAAGACAGAATGGACAGGAACGAGTTTCAGGCTGTTGTAGAGGTTCTCGCCCCGGAAGCCTATGAAGAGTTCCATTTGCCCGACGCCGTTAACGCTCCATTTGACGATAAGTTCTCCGACAAGATCCAGTCTGTTGCACCCGACAAGTCAAAGCCTGTTGTTGTCTATTGCAAGGATGCCCAGTGCAATGCCTCACCCAAGGCTGCGCGCAAAATGGACGATCTTGGATATCAACAGGTTTACGATTATGAGGAAGGCAAAATGGACTGGAAAGACGCCGGCCTGCCCATAGAGAAAGGGTAGGGCCGGGAGCCATGGAAGAGTGCAACGGGGACGGAATGACCCATACTGAGTTGACTGTCTCCCATATAAGGTCGGGGTGAATAAATTTAATCACTCCGACCCATTTGCTCTTGTCCTGCCTGTACTGCAGGGAGGTGGTTTTCTATACTGGTCCATTGACTTCCGGACTACATGCCGGCAGCTCATCGTCTCCCGGCGCGTCCGTTTGCCGGATACAGCGATGTATAAAAGCACGGGCTGTCGCCTTGTCAGATTTGGAGATCGATACTGCCTTTGGAAAATGGCCTGTCAAATAACGGGAAATATTTATGTATAACTCTATGCTGGTTCCGGTTGACGGTTCGGAATATTCGCAGAAGGCTTTGCAGGTGGCCTGTCAACTGGCTTCGTCAGGGGGCGCTGTTATACACATTCTTAATGTGCCTGAGTTGCCGCCGGCCATCGATCCGCTGAGCATTGCGGCCGGTGCACCAACGCTGGATCTGTCAAAAGTCGAGATCGAGCAGGCGGGCCAGGGGCTGGTCAATCAAATCAAGAACGCGGAACAGTCAGCTTACGAATTGATTGAACGCATGAAAAGCGCTGTGGGATCGACAGAGGTTGAGATGAAGTCTATCGTGCAGATTGGTTCGCCTGCCAAGGTGATTATTGATGAAGCATCCAGACTAGGTGTTGAAGCGATCGTTATAGGCAGCCGTGGCATGAGCGATCTGACCGGTCTGATAGTCGGAAGCATTTCGCGAAAGGTCATGCATAATGCCGACTGTACTGTCATTACTGTGCACTGACAGGGCAGGCCAGCTGTTTTTTTACTGTAGTGAACCGGCACGAGATGTCAATAGAAACGCAATATGGACTGAAAAATCTGTTTTCGGGCTGGGTCAGGGCGAACCGAAGCGTTTTCACACTGACTCAATGAAACAGCGGCAACTGATCTGGATCAATGTTTCAGATGTGCTGCATATATAGAATGTAGTCATTTTCACTAGAACGGGTTTTCGAAATAGACCGCTGTATGAATGAACTTTTAATGGCGACACCTGAAGGCTTGACTCTCGCTTAAGATATTGGCGCTGTTGTTCTATTGGAAAAATAGCAAATCAGGTAAGCGGAGACACCCATGTATCACTCGATTCTGGTTCCGGTAGATGGGTCGGAATATTCTGAGAAGGCATTGAAAATTGCTTGTCAATTGGCGGAATCCTCTCACACGGTTCTATACCTCCTTAATGTGCCAGAAATGCCATTGGCGACCGATGCACTGGGTATGGCGGCGGGAGCACCCAGTCTCGAAATATCTAGAATAGAGGTTGAGCAGGCCGGCTATAATTTGATAAATCAGACAAAAAATGCAGTGCAGGAAGGTCGCAATTTGGTTGAACGTATAAAAAGCGCAATAGGATTGACTGAAGTGGAGTTGAAAACGATTGTCAAAATGGGCTCGCCTGCCTCGATTATCGTTGAAGAAGCCTCTGAACTGGGTGTTGAAGCCATCGTAATGGGCAGTCGCGGCATGAGTGATTTCAAAAGTCTGATCCTTGGCAGTATTTCACACAAGGTCATGCATACAGCAAATTGCACGGTCATTACCGTCCATTAACGGACAGGCCGTATTATTTTTTTGACCTTCGCGTTTCGGCTTCGGCCACGTGCTGTTTGACGGTGATGAAACTGTCCGGCGTCACTGATATCGAGTCGATGCCGCATTCGACCAGGAATTCGGCGAATTCAGGGTGATCACTGGGCCCCTGACCGCACAATCCGACTTTGGTGCCGGTCTGACGGGCACTTTCTATCACATGTCTGAGCATCCATTTCACGGCATCGTTCTGTTCATCAAACAGTTCCGACAGGTTGCCGCAATCCCGATCCACGCCCAATGTCAGCTGCGTCAGGTCGTTGGAACCGATGGAAAAGCCATCGAAGCGTTCGGCAAACTGTTCCGCCAGTATGACGTTGGCAGGCAGTTCGGACATGACATACACTTCCAGGCCGTTGTCGCCCCGTTTCAATCCCTGTCCGGCCATGACCTCAAGCACCCGATCAGCTTCCTGCAGCGTGCGGCAGAAGGGAATCATGATAATCACGTTGTTAAAGCCTAGTGCCTCACGCAACCTTTTGATGGCATGGCATTCCAGCGCAAAGCCTTCACGATACAGGTCCGAGTAATAGCGCGAGGCGCCCCGGAGCCCGAGCATGGGGTTTTCTTCTCGCGGTTCAAAGCTTTTACCGCCGAGCAGGTTGGCGTATTCGTTGGTCTTGAAGTCGCTCATGCGTACGATGACCGGTTTCGGATAAAACACGGCGGCAATCTGCGCGAGGCCGCGTGCCAGGTTATCTACAAAGTATTCGGTCTTATCCGTATAGCCTTGTGTCAGATCGTTGATGCGCTGTTTCGTGTCGGCATCGTCCAGTTCATCGAAACGGACCAGCGCCATTGGATGAATCTTGATGTGTTCGTTGATCACGAACTCCATGCGGGCGAGGCCGACGCCGGCGGCGGGCAGGCGCCACCACTGGAAAGCCGCCGCTGGATTGGCAAGATTGAGCATGATCATTGTCTGTGTCTCGGGAATATCATCGAGCCGGAGGTCGTGCACTTCGTATTCGAGCGCACCTTCATAGATAATGCCTTCATCACTCTCCGCGCAGGAAACCGTGACTTCCTGGCCATCCTGTAACTGTTTGGTCGCGTCGCCGCAGCCGACGACGGCCGTCAGTCCAATCTCGCGACTGACAATGGCCGCGTGCGAGGTACGGCCGCCGTGATCAGTCACGATGGCAGCGGCTTTCTGCATGATCGGCATCCAGTCCGGATCGGTGGCCTCCGTGACCAGAACGCTGCCTTCGATGAAATGTTCCATATCCTGTGGGCTGTCCAGCCGGCAGACCGTGCCGCTGACAATCGCTGTCCCTACACTGAGGCCGCGGACCAGTTCGTGACCGGTCTCTTTGAGTTCATAGCGCTTGAAGACATTGCGTTCCTGTTGCGATTGTACGGTTTCAGGCCGGGCCTGCACGATGTAGAGCTGTCCGGTCTCGCCGTCTTTGGCCCATTCCATGTCCATGGGCATGCCGTAGTGCGCTTCGATGGCGCAGGCCCAGCGCGCCAGTTGCAGAACTTCGTCATCCGAGAGTACACGGGCATTACGTTCGGCATCAGATGTCTCGATACGCCGGATGGTGTCATGGTCTCCGCCGGCATAAACTATCTTCAGGGCTTTTTTACCGGTTTTTTTGCCAATGATGGGAGTGCAGCCGGATTGCTGCAGCAGCGGCTTGAAAACGAGGTATTCATCGGGATCGGTTGTGCCCTGGACCAGGCTTTCACCCAGCCCCCAGACGGCGTTGATAAGCACAACCTGGTCGAAGCCGGTTTCGGTATCGATCGAAAACATTACGCCGGCACCGCCCAGATCGGAGCGCGCCATGATCTGGATGCCGATCGACAGAGCCACCTGCAGATCGTCAAAATCCTGTGCCTGACGGTAACTCATGGCCCGCTCAGCGAAGAGCGAGGCATAACAGCGCCGGCACGCTTCCATGAGCGCTTGCTCGCCGCAGATATTCAGAAAGGTTTCCTGCTGGCCGGCGAAACTGGCATCAGGCAGATCTTCGGCAGTGGCGCTGGAGCGCACGGCGACGGATGCATCGCTATTGCCGGTCCGCTGGCAAAGTGTCCAATAGGCTTCGCGGATTGCGTTCTCGGTGTCTTCAGGCCAGGAAGCCTCGAGGAATGCATCGCGGATCGTGCGACTGACTGCCTGTGATGTGGCTTCACCCTGTTTGAGATCATTCAGGGCCTTATCGATAACGTGCCTCAGGCCATTGGCCTCGATAAAGCGCCGGTAGGCGGCTACGGTGATGGCGAAGCCGGGCGGCACGTTGACACCCTGTTCGGCAAGGCTGCCGATCAGTTCGCCAAGCGAGGCATTTTTGCCTCCGACCCGTTCGACATCGCTGTTTGTGATGTCGTCAAACCATGCGATCTCTGCGTCTGTCGCCGGCATCATTCTCTCTCCACAGCATCTGCCAGACTTCGGCATGATTGTCGGTATACAGCCGCACTCGACCCCGGTCCGACTACTGGTTCGGTGGGGCTTTGAGCCTGCGGGCAGACCAGTCTAGCAGGGCGGCGGGGCGGGCGGAATGGGTCTGTTATCAATACGGAGTGCCCGCCATTATGCGGCAACGAAGAAGAGTGTTCAGCTGTCAACGGTACCTGACCGGCGCACCGGGGCCGACCGGAACAACCAGGGGCGGATTCACCAATAGGGATCCGCTTTTCGTTCACGAACTAGTGCCACTGAATCGAGTCAATTTTAATTAATTGGTTTCGCAGTCATCTACTCTCAGTGCCACTTCTCCATTATTAATATAAATGAGGAACTTGTTATGCCATATGATTCCAACGACAAATTACCGGAGAGCGTAAAAGACAACCTCCCCCAGCATGCGCAGACAATTTATCGGAAAGCCTTTAACGATGCATGGGATGAATATAAAAGCAGTGAGGACAGGCGTGGAAACGTCTCACGGGAAGAAACCGCCCATCGCGTGGCGTGGGCTGCAGTGAAACAGAATTATGAAAAGGACGATGGCAAATGGCGCAAGCGGGATGACTAATCGGCTTTGGTTGCCGACATCAAAACTCAAAATTTGTTATCAGTGTTGCTTCTCTGACTGGCCGAGATTGCTGTAATAGCGCGCAAGTTCCTTTTGTGTTTGTCGATGTGTCGTTGTTTGTCTCGCTGGTTTATTCCTACTTCTATTTCTGGACGGCCGCAGGTACAGCCGCCTGGCCACCGTCGGGTTACCAGATAGTCGCCGGCTGGCCGGCATTCTCATGTGGATCCCCGGCGGCTTGGTTTATCTGGCCGGTGCGATGTGGCTGACCTGGCTCTGGATTCAGCGGCTGCAGACACGCTATCAAGACTCGCGTGTAACTAATTGATTTTCTTTCAGTTAAAACAAAGTTTTGAGCCTGCCTGACGATTGGGGTAATCTGAAACCGGCAGTGCTGATGGCCGCCGGCGTACTGACTAAAATCTGCTCAATCAAGAATACCCGGGCGATGGATACCTCCCGGACAATAAGGCCGTTAATCAGGCACAGCAGTCAAAACAGAAAAAGCGGATTGCAGCTGAGGCATCCGCTGCCAGTAATGAATAATGAAGGCCTGACATCTGCAAGACGCAGAGAACGAGGCAAATACCGAGATCCATCCCGGCTCCCCGCTAAGAGTCGGTGATTCCGGAACCATCAAAACTGTTCCGGATCCAGCTCACGCCGGTACAGGCATGTCTGCCGGTGCGCGCGGCTGAGCACCAACCATCTGACCCGATTGATGCCCAGGCTAAATTTGGTGAACTTTCCGACAGCGATCTGATCGCGGCGGCACCGATGCCCTGGTTGCCGCCGTCCATATGGCCCGGGTATTAAACACACGCCATCCCGGCAAGCCTCTTCGGGCCGTTGGCTGCGTATGCCATTCCCCCGGTTGCACATGAAAACGACAGTTGAGAACTGTCGGAGCCTGTATAATGACTGTCTGGTTGCTGCCGGTGAACAGCGGCAACCGGAATCTAGCCTAAAGGAACGAGAATAGCGAAACACCAGGGCAGGGCCCGCGAGCGGCCAGTATCGGGATCATGTAGTGACACGTGTTTCATCTGTTGAATTAAATCTAAATCAATCCTGATCCGTTGTGATGATCAGGTAATCGTAACCATCCTGATGTCTGGATAATCAGCTGCTTTTGTGACGCCATTAACTGTTCCGGCAGTTAGAATTGCCAATATTACCTTTAATGTTAAACAGGTTATGAGTCTGGAATCCAGGTGAGGCAACCATGGATACTGATGCCATCAAAGCATTCCTGAAGGAAGTTGAGCTTTTTTACGATCTTGATGAAGATGAAATCGATCAACTCACCTCGCTGATCAGGATCACAAGGTATAAGCGGGGTTCTCTTTTATACGAAACAAATTCACCACGCCACTTTATTTTTATTATTCACGAAGGCGAAGTCCAGTTGTTCAAGACCGATAACTTTGGCGAGGAAAAAAATCTTGTCGTCTTCGGTCCATATGATTTCATTGGTGAGAATGTACTGATCGACGCATTAACCTATTCCACATCTGCAAGAACAATAAACGAAGCAACTCTGCTGACGATCGACGGGCTCCAGATGCGGGACCAGCAGGACCAGTTCAGTATCATTATGCTCAAGCTCGTTCGTCGCATTGCCAAAGTCATGGCTCGCCGCATGCTGATTTCCAATCAATATGTGGAGAACGTGGCCTCACAATATGTGACTGGCAAAACACGGATTGAACATGATCTGCTGGGCGAGCGCGAACTCCCCCGGGAGGTGTATTACGGAATTCAAACAGTTCGTGCAATTGAGAATTTCAATATCAGCAGTTCCAAGCTGAGTTTCTATCCACAACTGGTCGAAGCATTTGCCATGGTCAAGATGGCGTCCGCCCGTGCGAACCATGATTTGGGTCTTCTCTCGGATGATATTGCACACGCAATCCAGCAGGCATGCCATGAGATTATTAATGGCAAATACCACAATTATTTTCTGGTTGACATGTTTCAGGGCGGCGCGGGCACATCAACGAATATGAATGCCAATGAAGTGATCGCCAACAAGGCCCTGATGATCATGGGACATGAACGAGGCGAGTATGAGTATTGCCATCCCAATAATCATGTGAATTGTTCGCAATCCACAAATGACGTTTATCCTACGGCTGTCCATATTGCACTCATCAACAGTAACCAGCGATTGATCGAAGTATTGCGGGATCTGGTGTCTTCTTTCTACGGGAAAGCGGAGCAATTCTCGAATGTAATAAAGATGGGCCGGACCCAGTTGCAGGATGCCGTGCCCATGACGCTGGGCCAGGAATTTGAAGCCTATGCGGTAACACTTGAAGATGAAGTCGACCGGCTGCTGCACAATGCCAATCTGTTTCTTGAGGTCAACATGGGTGCGACTGCAATTGGTACCGGGATCAATACCGATCCGGATTATTCCAGGAAAGTGATTGGTTATCTCCGGGAGATCACCGGTCTGGAAATTGTTCAGGCAAAACACCTGGTCGAAGCGACCCAGGACGCCGGCGCATTTATAATGTTTTCGTCCGCCGTAAAACGGCTGGCGATCAAGTTGTCAAAAATCTGTAATGATCTGCGGCTGTTATCCTCCGGCCCGCGCGCCGGGTTTAACGAGATCAACCTGCCGCCCATGCAGCCGGGCTCGTCCATCATGCCGGGCAAGGTCAATCCGGTGATTCCGGAGTTGATGAACCAGATAGCGTTCAAGGTGATCGGCAATGACTTGACGGTCAACCTGGCCGTTGAGGCGGGGCAGCTGGAGCTCAATGTCATGGAACCGGTGATGGTGCAAAGCCTGTTTGAATCCATTGAAATGCTGATCAACGGCATGCGGACACTGAAACACCGCTGTATCGATGGCATCACGGCCAATGAGGAAGTTTGCAGAGGCTATGTAATGAACAGTATCGGCCTGGTGACGGCACTCAGCCCTGTCATCGGTTATGAGGCCAGCAGCCTGGTGGCAAAGGAGGCACTCGTCACCGGCAAGGGCGTTTATGATATTGTCCTGGAAAGAGGTCTGTTATCGAAGGAAATTCTCGACGAAATTCTCAACCCGGAAAACATGATCAGACCAATGAAACTGGTTAGACACCAATAAGGTATCGATTCAGGAACTAGCCGTTCAGCGCGGAAAGCAAGTTTTCAAGCGATTATTCGCCCCATCTCAGTGTGCTTTTTCATGATATCAATCGGCTATGCGGGTCCGGCCATTCTCCAGATCTGTGCGGCCCGTTTCAGTAATCGACGCAGTATGACGGGCCGGCTTGGTATCAGTTTTCTGCTGGTAACAGCCTGTGCTCAGGTACAGGCACATGACGGTGAGGTGCCAAGGCTGGAGCAGGGTGCTGTGGTCACGGCGGATGGTTATCACTTGCCGCTGTCGCGCTGGCTGCCTGATGGGAAACCCTGTCAGGTCGTGCTCGCTTTGCACGGATTTAACGACTATCGCGAAACCTTCCAGACACTCGCGGCAACGTTGAGTGATGACTGCGTTGCCTTCTATGCCTATGACCAGCGCGGTTTCGGTGGCACGGGGGATCGTGGTCTGTGGCCTGGCCGGTCACGCCTGGTCAATGACGTCATGGTCGTGGCGGGCTTATTGCGCCATCGTTATCCGGAAACACCGCTGTATCTGCTCGGTGAGAGCATGGGGGGAGCGGTCGCGATGCTGGCACTGGCCGATGACAGGCCGCCGCCCGTCGATGGTGCGATACTTCTGGCACCTGCCGTGTGGGCACGTGAAACCCAGCCCTGGTATCAGCGAGCGGCCCTGTGGCTGGGCATTCGCATCATGCCCGGTGTCCGGCTTGCCAGTGAATGGATCGATGTCGATCCAAGCGACGATCCGGACGTACTTGAATACTGGCGCTCGCATCCCATGGTGATCCGGCGTACACGGGTGGATGCGTTGTACGGTGTTGCCAATCTCATGGATGCGGCGTTATCCGCGGCTGGCCGCTTGCAACATCCGGCGCTCATTCTGTACGGCGGCGAGGATGAAGTCATCCCGCCCGAAGCGGTTTGTGCCATGTTGCGGAGATTGCCGGATGCCTCGGCAGGTTGGCGCTTTGTCCATTATCCACCGGGATATCATATGCTGACGCGCTACAGTGGTGAGGCTGTCACGATGCAGGATATACGTGCCTGGCTGAAATCACCGGATACAGCGCTGCCATCCGGCAGGGAACTGAAACCTGCACAGGCAAGGAACACATTATGCAATGAATGATTTTCAGGTTTTCAGCGGTGTATAAAGCGTTAGAACGTTGCATATCCTGATGGCAGCTACCTTTGGCGGATACGACGGATTGGAAGATGCAACAGATCCCGGATACGGAGCTGTTAAAGAGCCAGCTTGATGGCGTGGCTGGGCAGTGGAGTAGTGTGAACTCTGTATATTTTTCTGTCATTTCGAAGGAACGAAGTGACTGTGAAATCACCGCAGGCGTCCCGGGCGAAGCGAGGGACCTCATGGCTATCTCCCCTGAGTAGAGACAGCGATTTCCCGCTGGCGCTCGAAATGACAAAATGGGTTACTATCCGCGGCCGGCTGGATTTGAATCATTCTGACTGAACCGTATTCTTAATAAGGTTCTGCCGAGTCCGCGAACTTTGCCTTCATGACTTCCCGAAACGCCCGAATCCGCCGGGCATTGGTGCCCACATCGGAGCGTCCCACGCGGGATTTGGAGCGCACGTCTACCTTTGTCTGCCCATCATCCGCGCGGATGCGGATCACGACATCGTCCGTGAAGCCGAACCAGCGAGTCGTGTCGGTGGCTTCGATGCGCCAATCGTCGGCATCGGCTTCCACCAGATCCCAGCCCAGTTTCGTCATCGCCTGTTCCGCTGCGTTAAAGACCTGTCCGGGCGGCGCGTGAAAATGTATCGGCTGGATATCGGGGTAGGCCTCGCGCTGGGCACTGGCGGTTTCCTCGCCTGCGTATGCTGCCGGGTTGGGCGCGCCCCGGCGCAGTGGCGCGATGGCGACGAACGCGGGCGGGTTTTCCGTGTCGGTGCTGATGTCGTGAATGGGCGGCACGCTGGCTGCCCGCTGTTGCCAGATATAGGGGATGGCTGCCGCAGCAATGCCGGCGATCACGGTCAGAGCGGCCAAAGTGATCAGGTTGCGGCGGCGATGCCAGATGAGCATGGCCACCAGGGCGGCAGCCGCCAGCACCGCGGCTGTCACGCCCAGAAACGCGCTCCACTGCAGCATGAAAAAGCCGATACCAAGCTCCCACCATTGCAACTGGTAACCGGGGCCGGCCAGGAACAGTATGATGACGGCGCTGACGCCCAGCAGCAGCGGGACGACAGTGGCGATATAAAACAGTCTGTGGAGATCTCCGGGCATGGCCGGGACAGTATAGCGAAATGAATTGGCTGGTGGATGATAAGTTGACTGGTCGGCTCTGAATTCAGCTTGGCATGGCTACAAGCATGCCGAACAATCTTATCAGCGGATTATGCAGGCCTGACCCTGATCAGCACAGAAATTGTTTCCATGGTGGTTAAAATTAAATCACTCCGACCCTTTATCGCGCAGGAAAGAGTCTACAATTTCCTGACTTCATCGTAATCCGAAGTTGCCCATTCGTGAAAAACGTCCGCAATATATTCCTCTAGTTCAGACTCATTCAGTGAGGCTGGTATATGAATATTATCGGCCTTTCGCTTTACACCCTCGTTCCCGCTGTAAAAAGCCAACCACTCGCCGTTGCGGCGAACAACCTCAATCACTTTTCTTCCAAAATATCAAATTTTATTATTCTGTACAGTTAACGGATGAGTTAACCTGCGGCGCGTTGTGTGCGCCGTCAGGATTGAACGATTTGTTATACGAATTATTTATGGCTCTTTCTCAACTTGCTGTAATTTCATCTCAGTTTGTCTTTTTTGATAGTCTTCATACTCAGTACTATGCCAATGTTCATGCAATTCTTTTTCAAGCCAATCCATCATTGAAAGGCAAGACTCATACGATTCAAGAAAATATTGTATATCAGCGGGCAAAACTATGCCTTCTTTTACGCGCGCATGAGTACCTGCTTTTCGAATATATACTTCATTTGCAACGCCTCTGTTATGAATAAAAATGTCTCGTGTTGCTTTTACTTCAACATATTTATGAAAAGCGGGGCATTCAATAAGGTTTACTGGCAAAAGGTTTTGAAATGATTCAGCGAATTCTGTTGGTGATTTATAACCCAACTCATTTATCAACCCGTCTGTGGCCCTCATATGTACTTCTTCTATTGATGAAGCCTCAAGCACGGATTTAATTGGCAATGAACGTTTACTGCCTAGCTTATGTGGATACTTCCTGACCACAGCACGAATAATGTCACTTATAGCAGCTTCAACAATTGTAACAAGTTGAACCAATCCGTTTACTGACAGCTGGTGAAAAGCTAAATATTGATATCTGCCTAATAATTGTTCTTTTTTGTAGGTTCGCGTACTGTCAATTGTTGTTTTGTCTGGCATGTACCCTACTGGAAAGGATACTTTTATCTCTTCTTGATCTGATTCATTCATTGAGCGAGCAGCAATATCAAAGGCACCATATGTTAATTGTGCGAGTTCGCCTTGATTGAATAATGCGTTCCTCGCATCATTGACTATACGATAAAGTTGATTGCCTATGTTTTCAGTGCTCATGCTGTTTAATTCGTATAACGGCCAAACTCAGCCGCCGCTTTCAGCGGTCGGCTTGAGTGAGTTGCTATAAGGTAGTTCATGAGAGTTTATTGCTGACAGTAAATGTAACTGAAATAACCAGCAGTAATATGCCCAGTGCAAATGAACCAATTTGCCACCAGAATATACCCCATGTTTTTTTACCTAGATTATCAGTTAACGCGCGTAATTCATTAATTTTATCTGCCTCTTCTTTCTTTCTTTTTAAATTGGCAATGTTTGCTGTTGCGCGAAAATCTCTGAGCCTGTTAACAGTACACCAAATGCCGAAAGCACCTGAGGCAAGTAATGAAAGCAAAGATATTGAGAATAAACACGACTGCCATGATGTTGGTATGAAATCATTGTTTAATAAAAGAGTTACTTCAAAGCCAATGGCTGCAACTGTAAAAGTCAGAATTAGATTAATTGAATAAGATAGCTGGGCAATGCATACGCCTTGCCATCTTATATATTTATCATTATCTGTTTCAGTCTCTGGCATCTATCTTTGCCTTATAACGCCACGGGTAAGTTGCGCATGGAGCAACGCGGAATGCGTCAACTTGACCCAATTGTTAGCAGTCATTTATTTGTTCTTGGTCTCCATGTGTGCGCTATCACCAATAAATCACGCCACTGCAATATTCGAGCAGCAACCGTGATAATGTTTTGTATGGCGGCTACTTGTCATCATCCCGAGTCAACTTCTGATATACACCAAGACCGACTACTACCAAAATAGCTGCAATTAACAAGAAAGTGGGGTAAATCAACATAGTAATATCTTTTGACCCGGCGTCAAAAACGAACACCAGGGCTTCCAGGCTTACGGCAATGGCAATTATGACGAGAAACTTTAATAAAGTCCCCCTCTGTTTTGCGGGCGACTTCGTACCACTGCTGCTGAAAACTTCTTCCTCCAACAAGAATTTGGAGACATCAAAGACAGCCATTCCAATCACGATCAAGCCGATGGCATTAAGAAGGGCTGTAACAAGCAAGGTTTTTTCGTGTAACGAGAGCCATATATCCCATAAGGCAACGCCCATCATTGTGAGACTGATAACACCCAAGCTTAAGCTGATGAGTCCATAAATAGCACGCCCTATCCAATCAGAAATATTTTTCGTCTTATTCACCTTTGCTCCGATTCGCCAATTGATTTGTTGGCATATATTACTGCTAACTTAAATTATGTGACATAAATGTCGTCTTATAACACGACAGATCTGTCATATAATCTTCCGTGTTATCTGTAAGTGTCTGATTCCTGGCTGGCTGAACAAGGAAAACCGGACAATAATTAGGAAAGAAAAACAACTATACCTGCGCAATATCAATCCCGACTTATCGACTGGAACAACTAGTAGTCCAGGATCAACGATTCCAGTTAGCGAGCTGAATGGGCGCACAATAGAAGGCCGGACAGGTGTGGTCGTTGCCTGTCTGACAAATAAAGAATTCAACTAATGACAGCAAAAAGCCCGGACCGTCTGGAGGATGACGGCCCGGGTGATTATGCCTGCCTGCCAAACGCAGGCTTATAGCGAACAACAACTTCACGACGCAGGAACAGCCGGGGCGGATCCGGCTACACGGAACCGCCCGGAATAAGAAGGCCTGGTATCCGGAAGAGGCAGGGGATACCAGGCAAATGCCGAGATCCATCTCGGCTCCCCGCTAAGAGTCGGTATAGAAGATGACGCCCGTTGCATTTTATTTACTGCACTTTCTGCCAGTCGAAGATGGCGTTGATCTCTTATGCGACTTAACCACCACTCGCTTCTGACCTAGCTTAGCGCTAGTACGCTTTGGATAACATTTGGTTTTAGCCATTTGTCGATCCTCCATACTAGTTATTTGGTAAGGTTAAGCTTACCTCTTTTGAAGCCCCATGCTTCACAAACTAGATGGCAGTAATAGCTAGAAGCAACGGACGCCATCTTTGTATTCTTTAACAATCATCAGTCCCACGTCAACGCGCCGCCGGTCTGATATTCGGTCACGCGGGTTTCGAAGAAGTTCTTTTCCTTCTTGAGATCCATGACCTCGCTCATCCACGGGAACGGGTTGTCGGCGCCCGGATACTGCTCGGGCAGGCCAATCTGTGCACAGCGGCGGTTGGCGATGTATTTCAGGTATTCCTCGAACATCGGCGCGTTCAAACCGAGCACGCCGCGCGGCATGGTGTCGTGCGCGTAGCGGATCTCGTATTCGACGCCGTTGCGGACGATGTCGAGAATCTCCGCCTTGAATTCCTCGGTCCACAGGTGCGGATTCTCGATCTTGATCTGGTTGATCATGTCGATGCCGAAGTTCATGTGCATGGACT
>CAZFUS010000056.1:0-16671 GCA_964522485.1 uncultured Enterobacteriaceae bacterium
AATAGATGAGGCCGTCAAAACCGCTGGCAAACACAAGTCCGGAGATACCGAGAAATGAGGCAGCCGACATGTAGTCACCGGCGATGGCGAGGCCGTTCTGCAGGCCGGTAATACTGCCGCCGGCGGCGTAAAAATCGCGGGTAGTACGCGTACGCCGCGCCGCCCACCAGGTAATGATCAGTGTGGCGCAGACAAACAGGGCAAACATGGCCACCGCGGTTGCATTCACCGAACGCGGTGCGGTCGCTGTATCAACAGCCGGCACCGGCAACGGCAGCGAGACAACCAGTATGAGCAGAAACCTGGTTACGGTCACCGAGCCGGCCCCCCCAGATCACCATGCCGTTGAATATCCGACAGCATGGCCTCGCGGGCAGGATCAAACCGGCTGTTGGCACGATGGACATAGTAACCGGTCAGCAGAAAACTGATCACGATCACCAGCAGGCCAGCCGGAATGCCCCAGGTGATCACGCTATCATTCGTAATCGGCCGGGCGAGCCAGGCCGGCTTGAAGGCAATTGACAGAATAAAGCTGAAATATAGCCCGAAGACGATGCCTGTCAGTATCCAGCTCAGTCGGCTGCGCGCCGTTTCCAGCTTTTTGAATTCAGGGTGCGCATGGATGGCATGGTAGAGCTCTTCCATTGTTGACCTCCGCTCCCGGCTATTATTCTTCAGAGCAGTATTCCATGAATAACGCCATGAATGAATACTGCAGGGCCAATCAGATTGTTATTAACCCATCCGGACGTTTTCGGGCGAATATGTCAAGATTGCTGATCATGACAACCGGCATTTGCACGGGATAAGGGCGGGCGTATAGCAACAGAGGGCTGGATGCTGAAAACACTGATGGGAGAAACGTAATGGAAGAGCTTGAGGTGACCTGGCTCAGATCGATAAAAGTCTGGTGGAGCATCACCTGGCGCGTGGTGATTTACAGTCTGGCGCTTGGCTTCATTGTCAGCATGCCGCTCGGTCTCGCAGCGGCTGCCTTGGAACTGGACGTGTCTCTGGCCCGGTGGTTGACCCAGACAGCTGGTATGTTGTGCGGTTTTTTTATTGCCGTCTGGGTAATCAAGATCGTGCTGGGCAAGCACTACTCCGATTTCCGCATAATTCTGGTACCTTCGGATGAAGCGCTTTTGCGGCAGAAGGCAACGTCTGACAGCCCTGATAAATAAAAAAGCCCCGCAGGGGAACGGGGCTAAGGGGGGGCATGGGATTATGGGGTGCATAACCCACAGTGGGAGGTAAGTCTTGACTGGGCTGACTTGGAACCGATAAATGAATCACCTACTGGCGCATAGACTTTAATGCTATCTACATACTGATTATTGCTGCTGCGCCTGGGCCATCTCTTCAATTTCCATGCGCAGTTCGGGGTCGCTGCTGATGGCGCCGACGACCTGATTGTACTCATGTACGGTCATGCCATTGCTTTCCACGACTTCGACCATTTCAGCCTGTGCCTGCTTTTGCAGATCCCGGGCCTGATTTTCATCATCGACCTGTTCCAGTTTCTGAGTGTATTCCTGCTGAATATCCTTGATCTCGATATAGGCACCGACGAATTTTTCCTTGGTGGCGTCGTCGACTTCCGTCTGCGCGCCCGGATCGCCCATATCTTCAGATGGCGCATTGGCATTACCGCGCGGCGGCTGATTTTCTTGTGCGGCAGGGTCTTCAGCCGGTGGCGTCGCTCCCTGGGCACTGACTGCCAGTGGCATACCGAAAACCAGCGCCAGACAGGCGGGCATGGCGATATGCTTGTAGTAGTTGAGCATGATGTTCTTCATTGTCCACTCCTCTAATAAATGCATTTGAGTTGCCTCGCGATATATACAGCAAATGCCGTGCCAGCTTACGGGTACAGGTCTTCTTCGATACCAGAAATATAACTTGCTGATTTAAAAAAGGTTGTCTGTTGGGGCATGGTATGCAAAGCCGGTTTTGATCGTGTCAGTAAGGCACATGGGCAGGTAGCGCACATGCGCTAGCCGGATTCGATCATCTGATCGTCTTCCAGGCGCCGGTAGAGCGTGCGCCGGCCGATGCCGAGCAGTTCGGCCGCCTTGCGTTTGTTGCCATCGAGTCTGTCAAGGACATACTGAATATAGCGCTGCTCCAGCTCTTCCAGGGTCGGCAGCTGGTCCTCGTCAACCAGGGCTGTCGGTGTGAAGCTATTTTCAAGCCCTGGTCCGGGTTTCCGCGTGGCATTGCGCAGGCGATCGGGCAGGTGTTCGACATCGAGTTCCTGATCGCGACAGAAGGTCACTGCCCGTTCGATGACGTTCGACAGTTCACGTACGTTGCCCGGGAAGGAATAGGCCTTGAGCCGTTCCAGGGCCGCCGGGCGGATACCGCTTACATCCTGCTGCTGACGAACGTTGTAGTGATTGATGAAATGCGCGGTCAGCAGTTCGATATCATCGCCGCGTTCACGTAATGGCGGCACCCGTAACAGAAATGTTTCGAGGCGGTAATACAGATCCTCGCGAAAGCGCTTATCGGTGACGTCCTGTTCCAGCGAACGGTTGGTTGCGGCAATAACCCGCACATCCAGACTGATCTCACGATTGGCGCCGACCGGCCGCGCCTGTCCGTCCTGAAGGATACGGAGCAGCTTTGACTGCATTTCCAGCGGCATCTCGCCGATCTCGTCCAGCAGCAGCGTGCCCCCCTCGGCTTCGGCGAACAGGCCCTTGCGTGCCTTCTGGGCACCGGTAAAGGCGCCGGCGACATGGCCGAACAGCTCGCTTTCCAGCAATTCGGGCGGGATGCCGGCGCAGTTGACGGCGATGAACGGTGCGTTGCTGCGATCGCTTTCCTTGTGCACGGCCCGGGCCACCAGTTCCTTGCCGGTGCCGCTTTCACCCATGATCAATACCGGGCCCGCGGCCTGGGCAATCTGGCGGATGTTATCGACCAGCTTCTGGATCGGTTCACTGCGGCCGATAATGCCGTGAAAGCCCTCTTCGGCCAGCAGCTTGCGGTAATGCATGACCTCGTCCTGCAGACGTTTGGTTTCAATGACACGCTCCGCGCACAGACGCAGGTGATCGAGTTTCAGAGGCTTGGTAAGAAAGTCGTCGGCGCCCTGCTTCAGGGCATCGACCGCCTGTTCCACCGTACCGAACGCGGTAATGATGATGAAACCGGGTGGGCGGGCGAGTTGTTTGCTCTTCAGCAGTAATTCGATGCCGTCGGCACCGGGCAGTCGCAGATCGCTCAATATCAGTGTGACATTGTGCTGCTGCATATGCTGCCAGGCGGATTCGGCATTCTCGACTGAGCTGACCTGGTAGCCGGCGTCGCCGAGTTCTTCCTCCAGCAGGCTGCGCAACGACTGATCATCCTCGACAACAAGAATGCTGGATGCTTGTGGGTCTGGAACGGACATATTCATGCCTCCTGATCGTTGGAACGGATTAAGGCACTGAGCACTATGCGGAAGCGGGCTCCGCCCAGATCCGGGCTCCGATCGATATCGATACTGCCTTGGTGATCGCTGACGGCCGCATGGACGACGGCTAGACCTAGCCCAGTGCCTTCGCCGACCGGTTTGGTTGTATAAAAAGGTTCAAAAAGATGTTTCTGCTGTTCACTGTCAATGCCCGGGCCGTCGTCTTCCACCGCGAAGACGATGTGATCAGCCTCGCGGTTCCAGCTCAGTCGCACATGTGAGGCGGCGGCCTGGACGGCATTACGCAGCAGATTGCCGAGTGCCTGTTCAATGCGCATGGCATCGACTTCCACCCAGGGCCCGGGCTCCGGACCATCCAGCGTTACGTTGACTTTACGCAACTCGATCTCGGCCAATAGCTGCTCATGCACGGAATGGGCGACGGTATCGGTACGGGCGGGTTGATATTGCAGCGGGTTGCGACGGCCGAAATCCATGAGCTGATGAATGATGTATTCCATACGCCGCACTTCGGCCCGGACCTGGTCCAGAGATTCCCGCAACGGCGGACTCAGATCCGCGCGCCGCAGAATACGTTGCGCCTTGCCGTCGATGGTGCTCAGGGGAGAGCCGAGTTCATGGGCTACACCCGAGGCCAGACGGCCGATCGCGGCCAGCTTCTCCGACTGTTCAAGACGCAGGCGTAACTCCATCTCACGCTCCCGCTGGCGCTCTATCTGCACCTGGGAGTGCACGATGCGATCGACCATGGCGTTGATGCCATGACTTAAAGTGCGCAGTTCCGCCGGTCCCTCCTCGGGGACACGATGCTGGTTCTCGCCCTCGCCGATACGCAGCATGCTGCCCTCGATGCTGTGCAGGTGGCGGCCGATGGCGCGGTAATGGCCGAAAAACACAATCAGGACAAGCATCAGGCAGGTGCCGGCGATCGCGATCAGCACCTCCATGCGGACCTCGTTGATGTAGTGGCGGAAATCGCTGCCACGCCGTGTTACCTGCAACAGGCCATTGATGCGGCTGCCGCTGTCAGTCAGTGGCAGGAAATAGGAAAAGATTTTTTCGCCACCGGCCTCATCGAATTCGCTGCGTTTGCCGCCGCTGGAGGCCAGCTCGGCAGCGCGTTCGCTGGGTACCTGGGCCTTACGGGTACCGCTGCTGGCAATCTGCTGACCGTTTTCGTCATAGACATATACACCGTAGACGCGATCGATGTGGAAGGCCGAGGCCAGCGCCTGTTCGATACCCGAGATCTGACCGCGCTCCAGGGCATGACTCAGCGGCAGCCGAATGGCGCCGGCAATGAGTTCGATGTCTTCCTGCATGCGGGTTTCAACCTGATCTTCCAGCTGCTGCAGGCTGTACCAGCCGCCGAAGCCCATCAGCAGTACGAACGGGATCAGAACGAAAACCAGCAGGGCGGTTCTGAGGGTATAGCGCTGCAGCAGGTGACTTCCCGGCAGGCTGGGAGCGCGAAAAATCGATACATGTGCCATATTTACACATGGACGGCTTGCCCGCAGCGAAGTTCCCGGCCGCAGAACGAATATTACAGCGCCTGTATGCCATGTCGTCGCCGGCAAACGATTTGATGCGGCGGATATATTCTCGCCGTGCAGGTCTGTTAAGCTGAAAAACAGATAAGGACTATTCCTTAAATCGAGGTTTATATGCCCAAGTTAAAGTTTATGTTGCTGTTGTTACCGGCGTTGCTCTGGATGGCGCCGATCCGGGCGGATGACTGTCTGGCCATCCACGACAACGATATCCGGGAGGAAAGCACCGAGTCCGGTATCACCATCGCCGAATGGACCGCGCGTGTCGAAAATGTCTGCGATGATTCCTACGATGGTACCCTGACAGTCCAGTTTCTGGATGATCAGGGCGAGGTTATGCACGAGACCCTCGAAATTGTGATTATTGAGGGCAACGGCAGTACCGACACCCGAAAGCGCGTCAATATTCCCAGTGATCGCTACAGCCGGATTGCCCGTATCAAGATTGATATCCGGGAACGCAAGCGGCCAACCTGATACCGCCCTGCCTGACGCTGATCAGCCCGTGGAGTACCATGGGCCTCTATGTTTCCCCTGCGTGATGAGAATCCCCTGGTCCGGCCACCGATTGCGACCGTTGCCATTATTGTGCTCAATACTCTGGCCTGGATATTCCTCCAGGGCTGGGGTACCGAATCATTTTTACTCCGATCGATCTGTCAATATGGCCTGATCCCGGGTGAATTATTAGGCACTATTGCACCCGGCACCATCGTGCCGTTGAGTGAGCAAGCCGGCTGCGCAATCAGCGGTGACAGCTGGTATACCGCCTTGACTTCGATGTTCATGCATGGCGGCTGGTTTCACATCATCGGCAATATGTGGTTCCTCTGGGTATTTGGCGATAACGTCGAAGACGCCATGGGGGCGGGACGTTTTGTGGTGTTTTACCTGGTGTGCGGACTTGCGGCGGCGACGGCCCAGATTATGGCTGACCCGGCCAGTGCCATACCGATGGTCGGTGCGTCAGGTGCCATCGGCGGCGTCATGGGTGCCTATGCCCGGCTCTTTCCTACCACCCACGTTCATACGCTGATATTTCTGGGTTTTTACATCACCACCATCGCCGTGCCTGCCTGGGTGATGCTCGGCTACTGGTTCCTGTTGCAGCTCCTCGGCGGCCTGCCGGCACTGGGAGAAGGTAGCGGCGGTGTCGCGTTCTGGGCGCATATTGGCGGTTTCCTGGCCGGCTTGATTCTGATCGGCCCTATGCACCGATCAGATTTCTTGTCCCAGCATCGCTCCAGGGCGCCCCGGCGGCTGGCGCGGCACCGCGACTGAGTCGTCTGATTCATTTGAACCAGACAGTGATTTATATCAACCACTTTTGGCGGCCAAAATAGTTTAGACTGGGTTTCAATTCGGGTTAAAACCCACAGCGATTTAAAGTGTTAGCGCTGTTATATGCGACCGTGGCATGGATAGTGCAACAACGCAATTCAATATTAAAAAAGTCGTGATCGCCGTGATCGCGGATCCATCATAAAGCAGCTGGGAGAATTCTGATGAAGCTTTGGCATCCTGTTGTCATGGGGGCAACCTTCGTTTGCGCGCTGGTGAGTGGCAGATCCGCCATAGCGCAGGATGAACTGGAAGACTACGGCGAAATCACTGTCACATCGCCGCGTGTCGAAACACCAATCACCAAGGTGCCCTACGCGGTTGATCTCGTCACTAAAGATGATATTCAACTTGGCACCCAGCAACTGGGACTGGATGAATCGCTGACGAAAATTCCCGGTGTGTTTATGCTCAACCGGTACAATTTTGCGCAGGATCTGCGCATTGCCATCCGCGGCTTCGGCGCCCGCGCCGATTTTGGTATCCGTGGTATCCGCCTGTTTGCCGACGACATACCCCTGACGCTGCCGGACGGTCAGGGCGGCATCGACAGTATTGATCTGGCATCGGCCGAACGCATCGAGGTGATTCGCGGGCCTTCTTCGTCGCTCTATGGCGCCGCTTCCGGTGGTGTAATCAACATCATCACCGAAGAAGGTCCTGAGATTCCATTTGTCGAAGGCCGGTACACGGGCGGCAGTTACGGATTTCATAAATACAATCTGAAAACCGGCGGCCAGAGGGGCGATCTCAACTATCTGTTTAATATCGGCCGCTATGAACTCGATGGCTACCGGGATAACAGTCAGACTGAAAGCGTTATCGGTAACGGCAAATTTATCTACGATATTGACGAGACGTCGGATTTTATGACGGTTATCAACTTCGTCGATTCACCGATAGCGCAGGATGCCGGCGGGTTGACACTTGAGGACGCCCGCGCGGACAGAAAGCAGGCGTCTGCCAACAATCTGCGTTTTGACGCCGGTGAGGCCATTGATCAGCAGCAGGTCGGGTTTGTGTATCGCAAGGAATTCCGCGAGAAGCATGAACTCCGCCTGCGGAATTACTATGTTTGGCGCGATTTTCAGCAAAAGTTGCCGATTGGACCCACATTGCCGTTTATCGATGCCGGCGGTGTGGTCGGCTTTGAACGGTTTTACGTTGGCGGTGGTGCACAGTATACCTACAAGGGTAACAGCAACCGCCTTACGCTGGGTTTTGATGTCGACGAGCAGGATGATGACCGTGTTAACTATGATAATCTGGATGGCGTGGTCGGCCCACTGACGCTGCAGCAGAATGAGACGGTATCGAGTCTGGGTTTCTATGCCCAGAACGAACAGTTCCTGACGGACCAATGGACACTGACAACCGGCATTCGTTACGACAGAGTCGAATTTGATGTCACCGATCGGTTTTTGGCTGACGGTGACGATTCGGGTGTCATCGAATTTGACGAGGTTAGTCCGCTCGTCGGATTGCTATGGTCGCCGCTGCAGGAACTCAATGTATACGCCAATGTTTCCACTGCCTTCGAGACACCTTCAACCACGGAGTTCGGTAATCCGATGGGCGGCGGTGGCTTCAACCAGGGACTGCAACCGCAGACGGCGACCAACTACGAGATCGGTATCAAGGGTGTCGTGCCACGCTGGTACGGGCTGACCTACAGTGCGGCGGCATTTTATATCGAAGGTGACGATGAGCTTGTACCGGTAAACATTGATGAAAATGTCTTCACCAATGCAGGCGAAACCCGACGGCGCGGCCTTGAGTTATCCCTCAGCGTCAATCCAATCGACTATCTGACGGTGTCTTTCGCATATACCTATTCGGATTTCGAGTACCGACGTTTCAGTAACGAAGCCGGTACAAGCTTTGCCGGCAACAACATTCCCGGGGTGCCGGAACATTTCGGCTTTTTTGAACTGGCCTATAATCATCCGTCCGGCTATTACGCCATCTGGGACACGTTGCTGGTAAGCGACTTTTTCGCGGATGATGCCAATATGTTCGGTGCGCACGGCTATGGCGTTTCCAATCTGCGTGCCGGTTACATAAAAACGATGGGTGATACTGAAGTGTCACCGTTTATCGGCATCAACAATATTTTCGATAAGGAATACTTTTCAAATGTCCGGGTCAATGCGCCGGGTAATCGTTTCTTTGAACCGGCACCGGAAATCAATTTCTACGCCGGTATCAGCGTGCGGCATAATTTCCTGTAGACAGCACCCGACGCCCCGATAAGCAAAGCCCGCCGCGATGGCGGGCTTTTTTATGACACATAAAAATAAACCCCGCCAGAGCGGGGTTTATCATTACAACAAATAATATTGATTACTTGTTGTTGATGTACATCGTCACTTCGAAACCGAAGCGGATGTCATTGTAAGCGGGAGTTTCCCATTTCATGACTCAATCTCCTGTTGCATTGCTTGTGTCGTACAACGTTGATATTCAGTTAACAAGTATCAGCGATTGATTACTTGTTGTTGATGTACATCGTCACTTCGAAACCGAAGCGGATGTCATTGTAAGCCGGTGTTTCCCATTTCATATTCGTATCCTCCTGAGTTGGATTCATCACGTTCTTCAACTTTTGTTATTAAGGATGCAGGTCTCGTGCCAGATTGCAGGGGATTAAAAATAATATAATAAAATCAATGAATTAAATATAAAACCCGGGTTAAACACAGACCCGAATCATACGGTTGGTTGCAACCAGTTGGTTACTTACAACCGTCAAAGTGGTTGCTGGCAACCATGTCCGCCCGAGCGACCACGGCAGTAGCGGCTGCGGTTCCGTCTGGGATTCCGGGGCGGGGTCTGGGGGTGTCATTTAGTACGGCGCAGGGAACACGCTCGCCGCATCGAATACCGGGCCGTCGACGCAGACCCGTTTCATGGCCGGCCCGTCCGCAGTCTGGACTTCGACTGTGCAACCGGCGCAGCCGCCCACCGCGCAGGCCATGTATTCCTCGAGCGAAAGCTGGCACGGCAGGTCATATTCCCGGGCCAGCGCGGCAACTGCCTTGAGCATGGGCGTTGGTCCGCAGCCGAACACTTCGACTTCGGCGTGCTGGCGTTCGATCATCGCTTCCAGCCAGTGCCGGGCCAGGTCGGTGACATAACCCTGATGGCAGCCGGCGAAATCGTGCTGGCTGCACAGACGGCAGGAAATGCCCCAGTCTTCCAGCAAGGGCATGCAGGCGATAACCTCGGCCGGCAGGCCGGGAACCAGAATCTGCGACGGCCGCGGCTTGAAGGGAAACGGCACTTCCGATCCCAGGATGACCAGCGGCTGAACATCGGGGGCATGATGGCGGATGTATTCGGCCAGGAAGATCATGGGCGGCATGCCGACCCCGCCGCCGATCAGCAGAGGCCGCCGACGGTAGCCGTCAAGCTTGAATGGCACGCCGATAGGGCCGATCAATTCGATCAGTTCGTTAACCTTGCGCTGTGCCAGCAGCCGCGTGCCATCGCCATGAGCCTTGTAAAGAATCTCGATCCAGCCGGCTCTGGCGTTGGCCCGCATGATAGACATCGGCCGACGCATCATCAGAGACGGATGCACCTGCATGTGCACGAATGAGCCTGGCTGTGCTTGAGCGGCAATCATGGGCGCCTGCAGTCGGAGAATATACTGCTCACCGGCAAAGGCTTGATGCATCAGTATCGGCGCCTGCTCGGGGAAGATGGTGTTGCGCGTCGCGGGATGGGCAGTCATGAAGTGTCAGCAGCATAAGTAATATGGCCGTGCCGCAGGGTATAGCGCACGCGGCCTTTCAGGGCCTGGCCCAGAAACGGCGTATTTTTTCCGGCGCTGATCTGGCTGTCGGCCGTTACCGTCCAGCTGGCCTGGGGATCGAAGACGCAGACGTCAGCGTACTGCCGTGTCCGCAGAGTGCCGGATGCCAGTCCCAGCAGCTGGGCCGGGTTGCAGGTAACCGTGGCGATCAGATCAGCCAGTGCCGGACCGCCGCCAGTCGCAAGCGCCAGGGTCAACGGCAGAAATTGCTCCAGCGTGGCGGCACCGGGCTGCGCGGCCATGAATGGCCCCGTCTTGGCATCCTCGTCGTGCGGCTGGTGATCCGAACAGATCGCGCTCAGGGTACCGTCGGTCACGGCGGTACGCAGGGCGTCTCGATTGGACGCGTCACGCAGTGGTGGCAACAGGTGGCAATTGGGATCCTGACCCAGCAGATTCTCATCCGTCAGGTGCAGATAGGCGATGCCGGTGTCGGCACTGACGGGCAGGCCGCGGTCGCGTGCTGCCGTCAGCAGTTCCAGTCCGCGCGCCGTTGTCAGGCGGCAGAAATGCACATGTACACCTGTTTGTTCCGCCAGCAGGAGGGCACGGCTCAGGGCCACCGTCTCGGCGGTCTCGGGAATACCGGGTACGCCCAGCAGCGTGGCCACCGGGCCTTCGCTGGCAACACCATCGGCGCGCAGCCACGGATCCTCGGCATAGTAAAATACCTTGAGATCGCAGCTGGCAGCATACTCCAAGGCGCGGCGCAGCACCTGCGTCGCCGCAATCGGTGCCAGGGCATTGCTGACGCCGATGCAGCCGGCGGACTTCAGTGCACCCATTTCCGCCAGGGTTTCGCCATCCAGACCCTTGGTAAGCGCGCCGAGAGTATGCACAGTCACCAGTCCCAGTTGGCGACTGCGGCGCTGGATCATGTCGACCACTGCCGGTGTGTCGATGACCGGAATGGTGTCCGGCGGCACACACAATGTGGTGACGCCGGCCGCCGTCGCCGCACGGGTCTCGCTGGCGATCGTGGCTTTGTGTTCGGCGCCGGGTTCCCGTAACCGGGCACAGAGATCGATCAGCCCCGGAATGACGAGACAATCCCTGGCGTCGACGGTCCGCTCCGGCTGAAAGCCATCGAGGTGGTCAATGGCGGCAATGCGGCCATCGGCGATATACAGATCCGTAATCCGGTCGAGCGCTGCGGCGGGATCGATTACCCGCCCCCCCTGGATCAAAATTCGCATCAGACCGGTACCTCTGCCGCCGCTTCCGGCTGCCGGCCCATGGTCAGGGCCATCACGGCCATGCGGACGGCGATGCCGTAGCTGACCTGCTGGAGGATCACCGAATGCGGGCCGTCGGCGATTTGCGAATCGATTTCGACACCACGGTTGATGGGGCCCGGATGCATGACAATGACATCCGGCTTGGCCGCCGCCAGCCTTGCCGCAGTCAGACCGTAGCCGCGGAAGTATTCATGTTCACTGGGAATGAAGGCACCACGCATGCGCTCGCGCTGCAGGCGCAGCATCATGACCACATCGACATCCCTGAGACCCTGGGCCAGATCATGGAATACCCGCACACCGAGCACCTCCACACCGGCCGGGATCAGGGTGCGCGGCCCGACGACGCGCAGGTCTTCGACGCCGAGCGTCCTCAGCGCGTGGATTTCAGAACGCGCCACCCGTGAATGCGCGATGTCACCGACGATGGCAACCGACAGCTGGGTGAAGTCGGGTTTGTGCTGACGAATAGTGTAAACATCCAGCATGGCCTGGGTCGGATGGGCGTGACTGCCGTCCCCGGCATTGATGACACTGATATGGGGCGCCACCTGGGTGGCGATGTAGTGTGCGGCGCCGCTTTGCGCGTGACGTACGACAAACATGTCGCAATGCATGGCTTCGAGCGTGTGCAGTGTGTCGGCCAGCGTTTCGCCTTTCTTGGTGGCCGAGGCATCGACATTGATGTTCAGTACATCGGCTGACAGGCGCTTGGCGGCCAGCTCAAAGGTCGTACGGGTGCGCGTGCTGGGTTCGAAGAACAGATTGACAATGGTCTTGCCGCGCAGCAGCGGGACTTTCTTGACCGGCCGGTCACCGACACCGGCGAAGGTCTCGGCAGTGTCCAGGATCTGGATCAGCTGATCGCGGCTGAGGCCCTCGGTAGTAAGGAAATGCTTGATGCGACCCTGATTGTCGAGCTGTATGTGATGAGGGGTCGTCATTCCGCTTGTTTGATGACCAGTGCCAAGGGCTCTGGGCCAGAGAGTTTAACATGTTCGTGAGCACCCAGCGTCAGGCGATGACCGACCACGTCGGCCTGGATGGGCAATTCGCGGCCGCTGCGTTCCACCAGCACGGCGAGTGCGACGCTGGCCGGACGGCCGTAATCGAAGATTTCGTTGAGCGCCGCCCGGATGGTGCGGCCGGTAAACAGCACGTCATCCACCAGTACGATATGCCGGTCCTCGACCTCGAACGGCAGATTCGACGGTTTCACGCGTGGATGCATGCCGATGCGACTGAAGTCATCCCGGTAGAAAGTAATATTGATTTCGCCCAGTGGTAACTGCAGGTCCAGCGCCTGGTGCAGGCGCTGGCCGATCCAGACCCCGCCGCTATGAATACCGATGATGGCGGCATCCGAACGATTATGTTCGTCCAGCAATTCCCGCAGGCGCACGGCCATGCTGTCCAGGGTTTCGTTGATCGATATGGTGCTTTCAGTCATTGCGCTGGTTGTGTATCGGCATTGTGTTCGCTGTGTCGCGTTGATCGTGCAGCCAGGTTTCAAGAATCACCTGGGCAGCTACTGCGTCGACATCGTAAGTGCTGCGCAGGCGATCGCGGGCGGCGTATGAAGACAGCCGCTCATCCACACCGTAAACCGGTAAATGATACCGGCCTTCGAGTCTGCGTGCGAAAGCCTTGGCCTTGTCAGTCAGCGGCTGAATTTCATCCTGCATGGTCACGGGAATACCGACCACCAGTGCAGCTGGCCGCCAGGTTTCGATCAGGTGGGTGATAGCGGCCCAGTCGGGATGCTGCTGCCGGAGTTTGAGCGTGGTCAGCGGACTGGCGGTGGCGGTCAGGGTCTGACCGACGGCGACACCGATGCGCTTGTCACCGTAGTCGAAGGCGAGCAGCGTCTGCGACGCCCGGCTCACGCGTGACCGATGTCCGACGACAGCATCTGAATGTCCACACCCAGCAGACGCGCGGCCGAGTGCCAGCGTTGTTCACAGGGCGTGGCGAAAATGATATCGGCATCAGCCGGTCCGCTCAGCCAGGCATTATCGCCGATTTCCCGTTCTAGCTGTCCGGCCGCCCAGCCGGCGTAACCCAGGGCGATCAGCGTATTCTGCGGGCCTGTCGCGGCCGCGATGGCCTCCAGGATATCGCGCGACGTGGTCATGCTGATGTTCGGGCTGATCTGGATCGAGGAATCCCAGTGCCGCTCGGGGGTATGCAGAATGAAACCGCGATCAGTCTGCACGGGTCCTCCCTGATAGACCAGGGTTTTATCGATAGTGTCAGTGGCCGCCGTCAGGTCCATTTGCGCGAACACCTCACCCAGCGTCAGCTCCAGCGGACGGTTCACCACTATACCCATGGCGCCTTCTTCATTATGCGCGCAGATGTAGGTGACCGTCTGCTGGAAGTTGGGATCGGCCAGCGCCGGCATCGCAATCAGGAAGTGATTGGTCAGATTGGTACTCTGCATACGAGCTAGTATCCGCGCTGTGTTTTCAATCTACAAGGCTGGGTTGTTCATTGTCGAGTACCAATTCACGGATCGATTCGAGCGCAACGACCACGCGGCATTCTGCTTTACTGGAAGCGGTTGCCCTGCATGAACTGCCATGTGCGGGTGATGTGCAGAATATCGGTTTCTGTCCGGATATTATCGGGAAACGGCGCGAATGGCGCTGCCAGCTTTACAATACGGATAGCCGCATCGTCCAGTATTTTGTTGCCGGAGGAGCGGCGGATGGTGATCTGCTCCACTGATCCATCCGGATTCAGTGCGACGTCCAGTATCAGGCTACCGGTGAGGCCGCGCTGGCGCGCCTCCTCGGGATAATTCAGATTGCCGACCCGCTCCACCTTGGTGCGCCAGGCTTCCATGTAGCTGGCGTATTTGTACTCCTTGGTACTGGCCGAGATAAAGGTACGTCGCGGCCGCTCGGCCTTGGCCTTGAGTTTCCGCTGAATTTCGGCGCTGAGCGCCGCCGCCTTCATGCTGCTGCTCATGAGTTCGGCGCCACTGGGTTTTTCCTCGGCCGGCTGTTCGGCGGCTTCCGTCTCGGCCTCCGGTTTCGGTTCTGTCTCGGGTCTGGGCTCTGGCTCCGGCTCAGTCTCTGCTGGCTGTTCAGGTTTCTCGGGCGGTGGTTCGGGCGCTTCAACCGGCGCCGGCTCCGGTGTTTGGACCGCGACTTGTTCCGGCGTTTCGGCTGGTTCGGGTGCCGGTTCCACTTCGGCGACTTCGGGTGGGGGCGGTTCCGGCTCGGGGTCCGGTTGCTCGGGCAGTGGCTCAGGTTCCGCGGGAGACGGGGCCGGCTGTACCGGTGCCGGTGCAGTGACCTCCGCGACCGGTTCCGGCAATGGCGGGGGCAATGGCGTGGACGGCCGTTCCGGTTCCTCGCTTTCGCCACCGCCTTCCAGATTTGCCTGCGCCAGATAATCGGCCTCTTCCGGTTCCTCGCTTTCCTGCTGCACCAGCAGGATATCCATCGGCTCGTAGCGGGACTTCGGATCGTCAGTTGGGGCAAACGTCACACCCAGAATCACGATGGCGTGCAGAATCACGGCCAGACAGAGCGTCAACCCCAGCCGATCGGCGGGCGTGATCTGAGGCGTGGGTGTCGGGGCGCTCAATGTTCGGGCAGGCGCAACAGCATCTGGCGGGCGATTATACCGTTGACGATGCCGAAGATCAGGGCTGCCGTCATCAACAGCGGCAGCAGATACATAATGCCGCGGTTGGGAATGAAGGCGATATAGGCGACGCTGATCTGGGCGCTCATATGGGCAAGCGCCGCCATGACGCTGTAACCTACCGGTCCGAACCATTGACCGTGGCTGACACGGTATGCCAGTCCCAATATCAGAAGACTCGCGAATGCGCCGCTCAGACTCATGATAAAGGTCGGTGAAAACAGCGTGCCGAGTATCAGCCCGCCGGCGACCACGCGCAGGATGGCTATCCAGGCAGCAGTGTTGAAACCGTACAGTATCAGGGCGGCTACGGTCACGATATTCGCCAGGCCGGGTTTGACGCCCGGCAGCGGGCTAGGCAACGTCGCCTCGATAACATGCAGCCCCAGCGCCAGTGCCGTCAGCCAGGCGATGCGCCTGTCGAGTGCCGTCGGCTGCAGATGAATTGACTGGGCGGTGCCGGACTCAGTAGTTGATCGCATCATAAGATTGCTGCCGATCAGCCTGGACCAGCAAAGTAATCCGGTTGGGCAGACAGGCGGCGAAATCCCCTTCCTGCTCCAGCCAGCCGCTGTGAATGCAATATTGATTACGGCAGGGTGAATCCAGAAACCGGGCCGCACCGTCGCGTATCTCTATGCGGCTGGTGCCGAGCGAGCCGTTAACTTCCAGTATTTGATCCTGATTCAGTGACAGGGTTTCGTGCCCATGCGGTGTGCTGTACTCGAGCCGATCACCGGAGGCGGACGGTGGCCGGTAAACGCCGTACAGCAGGATCACCAGTATTAGCGCAAGACCGATTACCACGCGATCGCCGGGGGTGGTCAGATGAGTTGTCATGGAGTTGTCTCGATGCCTGCAGCCGGGTCGGATTTAAACTGCAGCCGCTCCTGCATCGTGTCGGTGAGATGAATGTGTCCTTCGCTATCAATCAGCATGGCCGTTTTGATCTGCAATTGTTCGGCCATTGCGCGCCAGTGTCCCGGACCGGCGACAAACAGCGCCGTCGCCGCGGCATCGGCGCGGGCGGCGTCGGTATGGATGACGGATACGGCGATGGAGCGATCGGCGGGACGGCCGCTGCGTGGATCGAGGATGTGATGATAGCGCTTGCGATCATGTATGAAATAGCGCTCGTAGTCGCCGGAAGTGACCAGCGCCTCGCCGTCTTTGAGTTCAAGTTCGGCGAGCACACCCGCCTTGCGTGGATGCCGGATGCCAATGTGCCAGGCGCGAGCATCCGCGTCGGGCCGGGTGCGGCCAAGCGCAATCAGATCACCACCGGCATTGATCAGGGCACTCTCTATATGATTGTTTTTCAGCAAAGTGGCTACCTGCTCCAGGGCATAACCCTTCGCGAAGGCCCCGAAGTCGAGTTGCAGCCCGGCATTGTCGCTTATTAGCCGGTCATTATCGATTCTTAGGTCACTGTAACGCGGTCTTGCATTCAGCCACCCGGACAGCGCTGCAGGTGTGGGCGGTGTATCCTGCAGCTTGTCTTGATTGAAGCCCCAGAGTTTGACCAGTCCGCCGATGGCCGGATCGAACAGACCGTCGCTTTCCTGGTAGTAAGGTCGTGCCGCGTTGATCAGTGCTTTGATTTCCGGGTCGAGTTCGGCCCTGTTGTGGCTTTTC
>CAZFUS010000057.1:0-16205 GCA_964522485.1 uncultured Enterobacteriaceae bacterium
TACATCAATGAACCCATGATAAGGAATTTGGCCGTCAGGTTATGACCAAAGGTCTGCCAGCGTCCTATCATGGTGCCAAAGAAATTCTGTAACACGGTCCACACCGGGATAATGAGCAGCATGGAGGTGATGATTGCCAGCGTCTCCGCCCAGTCGGCAATCGGGCTGTAAAGATAGTGATGTATACCGACGAAGGGATAGAACAGGGCCAGCGACCAGAAGCCTATCAGCGACAGTTTATGGCTGTAGATGGGATTCTTGACGCTGGCAGGCAGATAATAATAGATGAGGACGTAACCGGCCGGCGTGATCCACAGGCCGACGATGTAATGGATGAATAAGCCATGAAAGGCCGCGCTGTTAATGCCAGAGATGTTGTAGGGCAGGATGAAACTGCCCAGGATCAGATTCAGCACCGTCCAGATAAACGCCGCAATCAGGTACCATAGTGAAACATAGAGCTGCGGCTCGATACGCTTAAGGATCGTAACCAGAAACTGCCAGGTCGCGATCAAGACCACCGCGAAGATGATGATATCCACAACCAGAGGGAACTCGCCGGCTTCCAGCGCCTGGACATGACCGGTAAGCAATAAATACATCCCCAGGATGAGTCCCAGATTCCATATCCACACCAGCCAGTGTCCGATCCACTCCTGGTAAATTCGCTGGCCGGTCAGGCGCGGGACGATGTAGTAACACAGCCCTATAAACAGTGTGGAAAAGGCACCGAAGATCACACCATTGACATGCAGAGGCCGCAGCCGGCCAAAGGTGAGGTTCAGCGAGGTCCCCAGATAGTCGGGATAGTTGAACAGGCTCGATATGGTCACGCCGATCGACGGCGTGAACATGAGCCAGAACAGGCCCCACAACAGCCACTTGCGGATCAGGGCCTTGTCGATAAGCGCATCGAGATCGGCAAACGCATCCTGCGCTGGTCTCTCAATCGCATCCGTCATACTTTCCCCTTTTTGTTCTGGGCGGGTGCGGGTTTTCCGGCAACACGGCCCGCTTTTCTAGCGCATTATTCCGCTACCGGCCAACAGGCAAGGCAGTCACCATGAGAAATTTAATGCACCCCCGGGGCTAACTGGGAACCCCGGTTCGACCAGTAGATATACGTCTCCAGCGCTTTCATGGCTTCGCTGTCCGTATCGATCGTCTCGCCCTCGTTCGGCTTTTCGATACACCAGTTGATCATGTCCCGAAGGGTGGCAAATTCACTCATCTGTTCCTGCCATTTTGGGAATTCATGAGGATGGGTATCAGCGGCGTTCGGATGGCACATGGCGCAGGCCATACCGGTGTCGGAGAGTTTGACACCCATTTCCTCTTCGGCATCAGGGTCGCCGTGGAACAGACGATCACCAAGTTCCACTTGCTCCATGAAGACGTCGTTAAAGGCATCCAGTTGTGCCTTGGTATGTGGAGCACCATGCGACCATGCCCATTGGACACCGCCGATGAGCACGCCCAGGAAGACCAGGGCCAGTCCGGCTCCGGCCACCACATCCAGAAAATGAACTCGTCGGAGTTTCATAGCTATGCCTCCTGCTGCAGCTCTGATCAGGCCGTCAGTATCAGGTTATGCACTTTCAGTACGGCCACATTTGATCCGCGATGCGCTTATGCAGCTTCTGATTATGGTTATCACCCGTTCCGGAATCCGGTTGGGCAACAGCCGCGTCTGGGTCATTGGCGAGGATCTGTTTTCGCCACATCTTGTATTCGTTCTCCACCGGCGCTTCTGCCGAAGCCATGGCTAAACTGCTCCAGCCAACCCCGTCGAAGTGATCACCCGGATCGACGCGGACCATCGGCTTGGTCAGTTCCGGCACGCCTTCCGGAGCATAGGGCCAGGGCCAGGAGGTAGCGAGCATGCCGATCGAACGCATTTTCCCGATCTCGTTGTAGAGCACCTGATGGGTATGCCCATGCACGTTGGTAACGTTCTGGTAAGGTCCGAGGATTTCATGGACTTCACGCCAGTCACGTACCCAGAAGTTCCATGGCGGGTAGTATTCATACAGCGGGTTATGGCTGAAGATCACGATAGGCTTGTCCTTGGGGAGATCGGACACCGTCTTCTGCAGCCACTGGAGCTGTTTGTGTCCGAGCCCGGCCCACGGGCCTGCCACGGTCCCGTCCAGGACGGCCATATGGCCCATGCGTTCCTCCGGCGACATGTTTTTCGCTGACCAGTAATCCGGCGCCTGGCCGACGGTGTTGAGTCCGATAAACGTCACACCCTTGTGCTCCATGGCCCATGGTGATTCGCCGAACTGCTTCACCCATAGCTCGCCCATGTCCAGATACCAGTCGTGCTCGCCGGGAATGAAGACCTGCTTGATATCGAGTTCCTTGAGAATATCCGCACCGAGACGCAGTTCCACGGGATCAGCGAGCTGGGCAAGGTCGCCACCGAAGATCAGGAAATCGGCTGGCGGGTCCATCTCCTGAACTTCCCGGACCGCACGCTTGGTTTTCTCCACAAACCGCTCATTGACGTCGGCGGGATAAAGGTGTGTATCGGAAATCCAGGCAAAACGGATTGTCTGGCCTCCCTCGGCTGCGAATGCCATGTCGATCGTATTCAGTAACGGGAACCAGCCGCAGGCGGCAGCTGTAGCTGCCGTTCCCGTTATCAGCGAGCGGTGCAGGAACATGCGCCGGCTGATGCCGATCGAAGTGGCGGGACGTTCGCCGGAGTGGTGGAGCGTGTCAGCGACTTCACGTCGCAATTTGTCGCGTTCATTCATCGTAGCACCCCCTCATCAGTGGTGTACCAACTGAAGTAATTCTACTTTTTCATCTCGATATCGACGGACGCTGTCTCTCCGCTTTTTACGGTTACTGATTCCGTAAACTTGCCGGCGTACCCATCCTGGGCCACCAGGCTGTATTCTCCGGGTGGGACATCTTCGATGGTAAAGCTTCCGTCCTCGCCGGTAAGCGTGTAGTAGGGGGAATCAGCGACATACAGCCAGGCAAGCATCCAGCCGTGTTCGTCGCATTCGACGCGTATCTCTCCCGGGCGTCTGAGCGCTTTGGTAATAGTCTGATCCTGGTTTGGAAGAGCGACATTGAAGGCGGTACGGCGGCCGTAGAAACCGTGGGTATTGTGCAGTACGGGATCGGAGTTGTGGATATTGAGGTCACCTTCGCGGACGACCTGCACGTGTGGATGGAAACGGCAATCTTTATTGTCGAGTGTAGGAGGCTGTTCCGGTGCACCCCATTTTTTACCCTTCTCGACCTCTTCCAGAAAGACGACCGCTTCCTGAACGCCGTTATTCTCGCCGATGCGGATTTTCGGCTCCTCACGGGGCTCTCCGCAAACTTCCTGATCCTTCGTCGGGATTACCTTGCGCATGGGCACGCGTCCCTGAAAGGTCACGGTACCCTGAATGGTCCCTCCGTCGGAGACCTCTATTTCTTCATACGCGTAGGCGGGTGGCGCCAAGCCCGCAAGGGCTAGGAAGGTGAAGGTGACACTGACCACCATCGTGGCTCTCATGGGTCATCCTCCTGTCCGATTGATCGGACTGGTATATATAGTTTGTTAACTGTCTCCGGCAGTTATTATTGGTTTTTAAAGCCTTTGTTTAATGCATTTGCACTGGCTCATCCGTATGATGACGTGATACGAAAGAGCCTAGAACTAATCTTAGACTTTGTCTTAATATTAGTCTAGGTGACTTCAGATCATATCGGTTAACTGAATGGTCCTAAGCCCCTGAACGGCCATCGGCATGCTGCCTTTCCTTGTCGATGGACGGGAAGTGATCAGCGTAATTGGTCGGGGAAACCGCGGCACCGATTACGGTGGGGCCAGGGATGGCGTCAAGTTTAATGGTTGTTGCAAACGCAAAGACTGCATGGGGAGACTTGTTCGGTTAATTCATGGATAGACCATTCTCAGGTGCGCCGGATGCGGTATCTTGTCCCGGCCAAAATTGTCACTGTTTATAAAGTAAATATTCAATGGACTATCTGTATGTCTAGCCACAACCCGAACTTCCGCGCACAGGGGCTTGAGTGTGTGCGTAATGAACGCTGTCTGTTCAGCGGTCTCGAATTTACGATCGGCGCCGGTGAGGTGGTCCGGATCGAGGGACCCAACGGCAGCGGCAAAACCAGCCTGTTGCGGATCCTGTGCGGTCTCGGTCTGCGCGAAGCGGGGGAGATTTTCTGGTGTGGGCGGGAGATCAGTGAGTACGAGTCCGAGTTTTTCGCGGAGACGGCGTATGTGGGTCATGCCAATGCCGTTAAAGAGGAGCTGACTCCACTCGAGAATCTGACCTTTGCACGCATGTTAGGCGGTCTGCGGCCGGGTCTGACGCCTCGTGACGCCTTGATGCAGGTAGGTCTTGCGGCGTATGAAACAGTACCATGTCGCAAGCTGTCCGCCGGCCAACGGCGCCGGGTCGCATTGGCCCGTCTGTTGGTGACACAGGCAACAGTGTGGTTGCTGGACGAACCATTCGCTGCACTTGATGCTGCCACGATTGGTCAGTTCGAGACACTTTTGCGGGCTCATCTGGAAGCCGGAGGGCTACTCGTATTGGTTACACACTGGCCCGTGGATCTGGGAGTGCAGGCTGTCACCCGGATTAATCTGGGCGTATGAACACTTCACAGCCACACGTGTTGCCCGCCGTTACCTGCCTGGTGCGTGAGGATCTGATTGTGGCATACCGGCGGCGGGCACAACTCGCCAATCCACTCCTGTTCTTTGTCCTGGTGACCAGCCTGTTTCCACTTGCCATAGGCCCGGACAGTGCACTCTTGCAAAAAATAGCACCGGGAGTACTTTGGGTTGCCGCATTGCTTGCAGTCCTGCTGTCACAGGAAAACATGTTCCGTTCGGACTTCGAAGACGGCACACTTGATTTGCTGTTGGCCAGTCCCCATCCGCTCAGTCTGCTGGTGCTGGCCAAGGTCATGGCACACTGGATCGCGACAGGGTTGCCATTACTGTTGATTGCCCCACTGCTGGCGGTATGGTTGCATTTACCGGTTATAGCAGTACCGACATTGCTTGCCACTCTGATTCTGGGTACACCGGTACTGAGTCTGATCGGCGCGATTGGCGTGGCCCTTACAATCGGCCTGCCACGCGGCGGGGTGTTGCTGGCACTGTTAATATTGCCCTTGTATATACCCGTGCTTATTTTTGCTACCGGCGCTGTGGACGCAGCGACAGCCGGCCTCGTCGTCAAGGGACAGCTCGCAATGTTGGGTGCTTTGCTTATTCTGGCAGTATCGCTTGCGCCGTTCGCGATTGCCGCTGCATTACGGATTAGCTCGGGTTAGAGCCATGTGGATCTGGCTTCACAGACTCGCTTCACCTCCCTATCTCTATAGCTTGTCTGAACGCATGCTGCCATGGCTTGCATGGGCGACGCTGGTGCTGTTTCTTGCGGGACTCTTTTGGGGCCTGGTGCTTGCCCCGGCGGATTACCAGCAGGGTGAAAGCTACCGCATCATGTTTATCCATGTGCCAGCTGCATGGATGTCCCTGTTTGTTTATGTGGTCATGGCCGTCACCGGCATGATCGGCCTGGTCTGGCGAATCAAGGTGGCGGAAATCGTTGCCGCTCACTGCGCGCCTCTGGGAGCATCGTTTACCTTTCTGGCGTTAACCAGTGGCATGCTCTGGGGCAAACCTATGTGGGGGGCATATTGGGTATGGGACGCACGGCTCACTTCCGAGCTGATCTTGCTATTCTTGTATTTAGGGATTATCGCACTGCAGGCGGCCATAGAGGACCGCCGCACCGCTGCGCGGGCCAGCGCCGTCCTGGCTCTCGTGGGGTTGGTCGATATTCCGATCATCCACTATTCAGTCGTGTGGTGGAACACATTGCATCAGGGTCCTACCGTGACAAAGTTTAATGCACCCTCGATCGATTTCAGCATGCTGTTGCCGCTATTGATCATGGCGGTTGCCTTCATGCTTTATTTTGTCACGGTATTGTTACTCCGGGTGCGTAATGAGCTGTTATTACGCGAGCGTGACAGTCACTGGGTACGCGAATTGGTGATGCCGGGATGAACCTGCACGAGTTTTTTTCAATGGGCGGCTACGCTTTTTACGTGTGGAGCGCGTATGCACTGACCCTGCTCGTGTTGCTCGCCAATTTCATTTATCCGTTATACCGACGCCGTCGGCTTCTGCGTGAGATTGCGCGTCAGGCCGGAAGGCAACGTGCATCATGACGCCGAAACGTAAAAAACGGCTTATCGTTGTCATCGTTCTGATCGTCGGCATGGGAACCGCGACTGCACTCGGCCTGTATGCGTTTCAACAGAATCTGCTTTACTTCTACAGTCCGAGCGAAGTTATGGCGGGAGAACCTCCGGAGGGTCGACTGTTTCGTATTGGCGGATTGGTGGTCGATGGCAGTGTTGAACGTGAGACCGATGGTCTGACGGTACGGTTTGACTTGACCGATCGGGCTGCAACCATCCCGGTGGTATACACAGGCCTTTTGCCCGACCTGTTCCGGGAAGGGCAGGGCATTGTGGCTCACGGTCGCCTGAATCAGAACGGCGTTTTCCGTGCCAATGAAGTGCTGGCCAAGCACGATGAAACCTATATGCCGCCGGAAGTCGCCGATGCCTTGAAGGCCGCTGAAGGCAATCGAGTCTACGCTCCGGATAAGCAATGATTCCCGAGATTGGTCAAGTTGCGTTAATCGTGGCGTTCTGTCTGGCGCTGATACAGGCCGTCGTTCCGTTGGTTGGTGCCCATCGTGGCTATCCTGGATGGATGGCGGTCGCGGGACCGGCCGCGCGCGGCCAGTGTTTGTTTATCGTCATCGCATTCGGCTGCCTCACTTACGCATTCATTACGCATGACTTCACCGTACGGTATGTCTGGCAGAACTCCAATTCGGCGTTACCACTCGCATACCGTATTTCGGCGGTATGGGGTGGTCATGAAGGATCGTTGCTTCTGTGGTCGCTGGTACTTGGAATATGGACATTTGCGGTCAGTGTATTCAGCCGCAGTCTGCCGGCAGCGTTTCGTGCCCGCGTTATTGCGGTGATGGGTCTGATCAGCATCGGTTTTCTATTATTCATGCTGGCGACTTCCAACCCCTTTGAACGCGTGTTTCCCGCGGCGGCTGACGGTCGCGATTTGAACCCCTTGCTGCAGGATCCCGGTCTGGTGATCCATCCACCCATGCTATACATGGGCTATGTCGGCATGTCGGTGGCGTTTGCTTTCGCTATAGCTGCGCTTTTGGGGGGACAGCTCGATGCCGCCTGGGCGCGCTGGTCACGGCCGTGGGTAACCATGGCCTGGGTGTTTCTGACCATTGGCATCGCACTCGGAAGCTGGTGGGCGTACCACGAACTGGGGTGGGGCGGCTGGTGGTTCTGGGACCCGGTGGAAAACGCCTCATTCATGCCATGGCTGGTGGGTACGGCGCTGATTCATTCCCTGGCAGTGACGGAAAAGCGTGGTTCGTTCAAGAGCTGGACGGTATTGCTTGCGATCCTGGCGTTTTCATTGAGTCTGTTGGGAACATTCCTCGTGCGTTCGGGTGTCCTGGTATCGGTGCATGCTTTTGCCAACGATCCGGCGCGTGGAATTTATATTCTTATGTTCCTGGCTGTCGTGGTCGGCGGTTCGTTGCTGCTTTACGCCTGGCGGGCACCCCGTGTGCACAGCGGTGGTGGTTTTCAGCCTGTCTCACGCGAAACGGCATTACTGGTCAATAATATCCTGCTGGTGGTTGCCGCAGTCGCGATCCTGCTCGGTACGCTGTATCCATTGCTACTCGACGCACTCGGTCTGGGCAAGATCTCGGTCGGGGCCCCGTATTTTGCGGCTGTTTTCGTGCCGTTGATGCTGCCCCTGGTATTCTTGAATGGTATCGGACCATTGACGCGTTGGCGGCATGCCCGTTTGCCGGAACTGCTGCGTCGTGTGCGGTATCTCCTGTTTGCCGGATTGGCACTGGGCATTCTCATTCCGCTGGTATGGATGGGCACCACCACAATCCTGGTGGCGGTCGGTATCACCCTGGGCGCCTGGGCCGTTATCGCTGCCACAGCGAGTCTGGTGTCGCATTTGCGAAATAAGCCAGTGAATCAACCCTGGAGTAAAACGCTGGCAAACATACCGCGGAGTGTCTACGGTATGAGCCTGGCCCATCTCGGTATTGGCGTATTCGTTATCGGTGTGACGTTTACCAGTGCGTTCGAGACCGAGCGTGAGCTGCGCATGGCACCGGGCGAGAATGCAACCCTGGCCGGGTACACGTTCGAATTCGGGGGAACGAAGACACTTGAAGGTCCGAATTACACCGCCCGGCAAGGCCGGATTCACGTCACCCGCGCGGGCAGGGACGTCACCACGCTGTATCCGGAGAAGCGTATCTATCGCGTCCAGACGCGTCCCATGACCGAGGCCGGCATCGAGTCGGGGCTGTTCCGCGACCTTTACTCGGCGCTGGGCGAGCCGCTTGACGACGGCGCCTGGGGCGTGCGGCTTTATTACAAACCGTTCGTGCAATGGATCTGGCTGGGATCGATACTCATGGCAATGGGGGGCGTCGTGGCGGCCTCTGACCGTCGTTACCGGCTGCGACTGAGGCATGCCTCCGCGCATGGGAAGACCCGCGTATCTTCGCTTGAAACGTCCGGACCGCTGTCAGCCAAGAAGGGGGTTGATGTGATGGGCTAATGGTGCGCTATCTACTACCAGTTACAGTGTTTGCATTGCTGCTGATAGTCCTGGCTATCGGCCTCAGTCTGGATCCTACGCGCGTTCCCTCACCGCTGATTGGTCGACCTGTTCCATCGTTCACACTGCCGCTCCTTAGCGATCCCACACAATCTATTTCCAGCGAAGATTTAAGGGGCGAGGTGTTCCTGCTCAACGTGTGGGCCACCTGGTGCACCGGTTGTCATAAAGAGCACCCGGTACTGGTTGCACTGGCACGCACAGGCAGTGTTCCGCTTTATGGACTGAATTATAAAGATAAGCGTGCTGACGCCTTGAACTGGCTTGAACGTTATGGCAATCCGTATACTGCCAATGCTGTCGATGCGGACGGGCGTGTCGCCATCGACTGGGGCGTGTATGGTGCGCCGGAGACTTTCGTAATCGACAGAAACGGCATTATCCGTTACAAGCATATCGGCCCGCTGAGTGTTGACGATGTACGCGAAACCATACTGCCGCTGGTGCACAGGTTGCGAGAGGAGGGCGCATGAGCCGGGTCTGGGCAGCAATGATGGCGGGCTTGCTGTGGTCAACACTGGCACTGGGTGCAGAGCCGACAGTACAGGATCCGGCGACGGCCGATCGTTATCACGTCTTGCTGGAAGAGTTGCGCTGCCTGGTCTGCCAGAATGAGTCACTGGCAACGTCCAATGCGGATCTCGCGAAGGATTTACGTCGCGAAATCCGCCAGATGATGGCACGCGGCATGAGCGACCAGGAGATTACCGACTACCTGGTCGCACGTTATGGTGATTATGTGCTGTACCGTCCACCCATCAAGCCTGCCACATACGCATTGTGGTTCTCTCCATTACTGTTGCTCATCATTGCATTGATCATACTGGGTTATGAAATGCGCCGACGGGCACGTGCCATGAACAATGCTCCGCTGACGGCACAGGAACACGGCAGGCTGCGCCGCTTACTGGCCGGTACAGATGAACCGGGCGATGATAAATGATCACTTTCTTGCTGATCGCCGCCGCTTTAATCGCTGTTGCGCTGGCGTTTGTGCTCCCGCCACTGATCGATGGCCGTCAAATGCAGGCACCGGCAGCGGATGAACTGAACCGCGCCCTGTATCAACAGCGGCTGGCAGAGCTTGAACAGGATCGTGACAATGGATTACTGGACGCCACGCAATACGATCAGGCACGCCGGGAGCTGCAGCGTGATTTCATGTCCGACATGGATAGCCTTGCGATGTCCGGCCCGTCATCTGCGGAGCAGCATTCCAGGTCTGGGACGCGTGTAGTAGCGGGACTGATCATCGCAGGTCTGCCGATGCTCACGGCAGGCTTGTATTGGCAATTCAGCACGGGATGGTCGTCACTCGCAGAAGCTGGCAGTCAGAATGGTGATCAGAGGGGACAGCCTCATGCGAAAGAAGCCGTCGCAAAATTGGAAAGCCGTCTGGCACGGCACCCGGATGACGGCCCGGGCTGGACCATGCTTGGACATGCCTACATGGGATTGGAACGCTACACGCAGGCCAGTGAAGCGTATCGGCGCGCTAATGATCTTGCCGGGGCCAACGATCCAAAGATATTGGTCGCCTATGCACAGGCGCTGGTGATGGCCAACGAAGGCCGGTTCGAAACACAGCCCGCCGAGCTGCTCGAGAAGGCGCTGGCTTTGGAACCCGATCAACCCGGAGCGCTCTGGCTGGCCGGCTGGGCCGCTTATCAGCAGCAGGCCTATGACGAGGCTCTCGCGCACTGGCAACAGCTTGAGAGTATCGCTCCCGAGGACGACACCGAATTGCAGGAGGCGCTGTCAAGCGCGATCAACGACGCCAAACAGCGTCGCGCTGGTGACACTGATGCATCAAACGCCAGGTGATAAACCAAATGTTAGATCAAACGTGGCAGGACCGGCTGACAGTTTCAGTATTACAAAAATCAGGGAAGCTATGTGATTAAGTCCATTGCCTGCGCGGTCAAGTCCCGGCCGGAGTCAACGGCAGGCCGGCGCTGCTGGCTTGGAGCGCGGCCGTAGAGCGCGCGATAACACTTGCTGAAGTGTGGTGCGGAAATGAAGCCGCAGGTCAGGGCGATGTTGGTAATGCTCATGTCCGTTTGGAGCAAAAGCTGGCGCGCGCGCGTCAGCCGCAGATTGAGATAATAGCGGGTCGGTACGCAGTTCAGATATTTTTTGAACAATCGTTCGAGTTGCCTGCGGGAAACCTCGACATAGCGGGCGAGTTCGTCCAGTGGTATCGGTTCTTCGATATTTGCTTCCATCAAGCCAACGGCTTCAACCAGCTTGGGCTGACCCAGGCCGATTCGCAGCTTGAGCGGATCACGCTGGTGATCATCCACCGTCCGTATCCGGTCATGGATAAACTCCTCCGAGATACCGGCCGCAAGCTCGATCCCCTGCTGCTGACTGATGAGTGTTAACATCATGTCGAGAGGGGCGATTCCTCCCGAGCAGGTGAATCTGTCCCGATCCATGACGAACAGTTCATCGGTTGAAATGATCCTCGGGAATTCCTCGCGTAATCCGGCGATGTTCTCCCAGTGAATGGTCGCGCGATAACCATCGAGAAGGCCCGCCCGGGCGAGTATATAGGAGCCGGTGCACAATCCTCCCAGAGGAATATGTCTGCGTGCCAGCCGGCGCAGCCAGCCTGTTAAATTCTTGTTACTGGCGAACTTTACTTCGAGTCCGCCACAAACGAACAGGATATCCAGACGCCCAGCCCCCTCGATGCCGGTATCCGGCGGTATCCGCAAGCCATTACTGGCATTGACTGGCTGGCCATCAGCACTGAGGACTGTCCATTTGTATAAGGATTGACCACTGAGCTGATTCGCCATTCGCAGCGGCTCGATTACCGACGACAGTGCGATCATCGAGTAGCGAGGCAGTAGCAGAAAGCCGTATCGCAGACTGGCAGACGTGTCGACGGGCATGTTCATGGTGTAGCGCTGGCAGACAGGCGATCTTTACATGATTTCATGCCTAATTGTATAGACTAGATGTAGCACAAATGCACTGCGGATTGCCGGTTGTACGCAAAGAATGCGATTGGATCGACAGATCGCAATTGAACAATCTGCCGGGATTATAAAGTGCCGGACAGGAAACCCCGCGGGAAGCCGGGCCAGGAGGCAGTCAGCTTTAAAACTTCCCGGCACCCAGCGGCCGGGAAACTATTGCTTTATTCCGTGTTCTCGCCAGAGGGAGAACAGGGCCGGAAACACGATCAATACCAGCAGTAGTGAAGACACCACACCACCCAGCATGGGTGCGGCGATTCGTTTCATGACATCGGCGCCGGTGCCGGTCGAAAACATGATCGGTGTCAGCGCGATAACCAGGGTCAAGGCGGTCATCAATAAAGGCCGTATGCGCTGGCCGGCACCCACCGTAATCGCCTCAATCAGGTCAGTCTTGTCATGCAGCCGCCGCTCGTCTCGATAGTGACGCCAGGAGAGATCGAGATAAACCATCATCAACAGCCCGAGCTCAACCGCCAGTCCGGCCACAGCAATGGCACCGACCCAGACTGCAACACTCAGTTTATATTCCAGCCACCACAACAGCCACACTGCACCTGCGAAGGAGAAGGGTACTGCCGCCATAACAATCAGGGTTTCGATCATCGATCCTCGGTGAAGGAACAGCATGAAGAAAATCAGCAGTATCGTTGTCGGAACGAGTATTTTAAGTTTTTCCTTGGCGCGTTCCAGATACTTGAACTGGCCGGCCCATTCCAGCCGGTAACCCGCCGGAATATCAATCTGTTCGGAGATGGCCTGTCTGGCACGGTCAACATAATCGGCAATACCGATAGTGTTTCTGACATCAACGAATACAAAACCGACCAGCTGGCCGTCTTCATTGCGGATCATGGGCGGGCCGGTGCGGAAATTGAGACTCGCAACCTGGCTGATCGGTATCTGGGCGCCGCCCGGCGTCGGAATAAGCACCCGTTCGAGCGTTTCTATACTATCGCGGTAATCCCGCTGGTAACGTACAAGGATATCATAACGCTCACGGCCTTCGACGGTTTCCGAAACCTTTATACCGCCGACTGCAGCCATAATCGTGTCTTCGATGTCTTCAACGTTCAGACCATGGCGTGCGGCCTGACGCCGATCAATATCGAAATCAAGAAAATAACCGCCGGTGCTGCGCTCGGCAAAAGCGCTGCGCGTGTGCGGTGCCGTTCGCTCGTCGGCCTGTATAGCTTCTTCGATCCGGATGGCCGTCTGTTCGATCGTTTCCAGATCAGGACCAAAGACCTTCACGCCCAATGACGAACGTATGCCGGTAGCCAGCATCTCGGTCCGGGTCTGGATCGGCATCCAGAAAATATTCGGCATGCCGGGGAAATTCAGATTGCGATCCAGCTCTTCGGTGAGCTTGTCCCACGTCATCCCATCACGCCATTGGTCCTTCGGTTTCAGGGTAATGGTGGTTTCGATCATCGACATCGGTGCCGGATCGGTCGGACTGGTGGATCGTCCAACCTTGCCGAATACATGCTCGACTTCCGGAAATTCCTTGATGATGCGATTCATGGTCTGCAGGGTCCGGGTCGCTTCGGTGATCGACATGCCGGGCGGCGCGGTGGGCATATACAGAATGCTGCCCTCGTTGAGCGGCGGCATGAATTCGCTTTCCAGCGATTTAAAGATCGGCCAGCTTATAGCCAGGACAGCGATAGCCAGCGGTATAACCAGCCAGCGCAGATAGACACTCAGACGCACAATGGGCTGATAGGCCGCAATGAGCAGCCGATTAAAGGGATTCCGATCACCGCGAATCCGACCACGAATCAGCCAGACGGCCAGGGCAGGGACCAGAGTCACCGAAAGCAGGGCAGCGAATGCCATGGAATAGGTTTTGGTATAGGCCAGTGGCTTGAACAGTCGACCTTCACTGGCTTGCAGCGCGAATACCGGCAAAAAAGACACGGTGATGATGAGCAGGGAAAAGAAAATGCTCGGACCGACTTCCTGCATGCTTTCTATAATGACCTGCTGGCGTGTTTTGTCCCGATCTTCAGGTGCCGCTTCCTCCGACTGCCATCGCTGCAGGCGTTTATGCACGTTATCAATAATAACGATAGCGGCATCGACCATGGCGCCAATGGCCACGGCAATGCCACCCAGTGACATGATGTTCGCAGTCAGCCCCTGAAAATAAAGCGGAATGAAGGCAATCATGACCGCGACAGGCAACGTGATTACCGCCACCAGTGCCGAGCGAATATGCAGCAGGAACAATACAATGACGAGCGAGACAATAATCATCTCCTCGATCAAGGTAGTTTTCAGGGTATCAATCGATTCCTCGATCAGAGTCGAACGATCGTAGACCGGCACGATCTCGACACCATCAGGAAGGCCGGGTTTTAAGGACTCGATGCGTTCCTTGACGCGGTTGATCACCGCCAGTGCGTTCTCGCCATAACGCATGACGACGATGCCACCCACGGTGATGCCCTGGCCGTCCAGTTCGGCCTGGCCGCGCGTCATGGCCGGCCCCAGGCTGACACGACCGACATCATCAATCGTGACGGGGACACCGCCGTCGTCGAGACCGATCACTGCCTGTTCGAGATCCGCAGTGTTCTGCACGTAACCCCGCCCGCGGATAAATTGTTCATGACCGGTAATTTCCAGAATGCGGCCGCCGACATCCTTGTTTGAGCGGCGGACCGCCTCCACCACTCTGGTCAACGGAATATCGAGACTGGCGAGTTTGTTGGGATCCAGATTTACCTGATACTCGCGCTCGAAACCGCCGATCGAGGCGACCTCGGCCACGCCCTTCACGGATTCCAGTGCATAGCGCAGATTGAAATCCTGCAGCGCGCGCAACTCGTCGAGACGATGCCGGCCGCTGGTATCTTTCAGGGCGTATTGATAAACCCAGCCCACGCCGGTGGCGTCCGGCCCCAGTGTCGGATTGACGCCTTCCGGCAAATCGCCCTGCGCACTGTTCAGGTATTCGAGGACGCGCGAGCGCGCCCAGTACATATCGACATCGTCTTCAAAGATCACGTAGACGAATGACAGGCCGAAAAAACTCTGGCCGCGCACGAATTGCACATCGGGCGCGGCGAGCAGGGTGGTTGTCAGCGGATAGGTGATCTGATCCTCGACCAGATCCGGACTGCGGCCGGGCCATTCCGTAAAGACAATGACCTGAACATCAGAGAGATCCGGTATGGCATCCAGGGGTATGCGGTTTAATGCCTGCCAGCCGCCGAAAGCCAGAGCAATAGTCAATGCAACGACTATGAAGGGATTGCGGGCACAATAAGCGATAAGGCGGGCCAGCAGGCCCCGGTTATGCTCATTCCCGGGTTCACTTTCATGGCCGATCACCATTGCCTGATCCCCGATTTGAGCCTGCTTTCCGAGGCGATGAGGAAATTGCCCGAAGTGACGACGCGGGCACCAGCTTCCAGGCCTTCCAAAATCTCGACATAACCACCGACATGACGGCCGGCCCTGACCTGGCGCGGCGCCAGCCGGCCATCGCCCAGATCCTCGAAGACCACCCGGGTCTCACCGGCCACCAGAACAGCATCTTCCGGCACACTGAGCTGCTCGCCGAGCGGTATTTCCAGTTTTACCTCGGCATACATGTCAGGCTTGAGCAGTCCGTGCTCGTTGGGTAAAGACAACCTGACCCGGCCGGTTCGACTGCGTTTATTCAGGTACGGATAGACGTAATCGATCCGGCCTTCGAAGCGTTCATCCGGCAGATAGGGCAGCGTCACTATGGCCGCCGTGTCTTTCGCGATCAGAGGCAGCTCGTTTTCATAGAGCTCCGCCTCAACCCAGACACGCGACAGGTCGGCGATGCGCATCAGCGTCGCACCACTCCTGTGAGAAGTGCCCTCCACAATATTTTTTTCCACCAGCGTGCCACTGCGCGGTGCGAATATCGGGATGTATTCAAAAGGCTTGCCGCGTTTCTCCAGTGCCTCGATGGAAGCCGGCCCCATATCCCAGAAACTCAGCCTCTGGCTCGCTGCAGTCAGCAGGACCTCGTGACCCCGACGCAGAATATCGAGGTATTCCTGTTGCGCGCTGTACAGCTCCGGGCTGTAAACCGTAAACAGAAGCTGGCCTTTCTCGATCTGCGCGCCGACGAAATCCGCCTTGAGCTCGCCGATCCATGCGTCGTATTTCAGACTGACATCGGCGACCCGGGTCTCGTCATAGACGACCTGACCGACGGCACGGATCGTACTCACTAAAGATCGTTTCTTTGCCTCACCGAATGTGATGCCAATCAACTGGCGCCGGCGGGCGTCAACCGTAATGGTGCCGGGCGGAATTTCTTCGGTTTCTGCCATGCCACCATTGATGCTGCTTACCCCGGTTGCAGGTTCCAGTCCCTGACGGCCGGTTGTCAGATCGAAACTGAATTGCGCTTCGCCCAGTCCAGCCTTTTTCACTTTAACGTCAAGCGGCCAGGCGCCTTTCAT
>CAZFUS010000058.1:0-16205 GCA_964522485.1 uncultured Enterobacteriaceae bacterium
TTGAGTGGTATACCCGCGCGGCCGAACTCGATTATGTACCCGCTCAGCAGAATCTGGGATTAATCTACTATCTCGGTCAGACAGGCACCCGCGATCTCGACAAGGCCTATCAATGGTGGCACCGCGCCGCAGAGCAGGGCAATGAACGTGCCCAGTACAATCTGGGATTGATGTATTTTACCGGGAATGGTGTTACCCAGGATTATGAACAGGCTTATGAGTGGTACCGTAAAGCAGCTGAACAGGGACTGCCCAGCGCCCAGAACAGTCTGGGCGCCATGTATCATGACGGCAATGGCGTGGAAAAGGACTGGCTAGAAGCCTATGTCTGGTTCAGTCTGGCACGGGATGCCGGTCTGCAGATGGCGGAACTTAATACCGCGATTGTGGAAACCAAACTTGAACCGGAAGAACTTGAGCGTGCCAGGCTTAAGGCCGAAGAATATGCCGCCAGATACGTCAGGTCAGAAAACGGTGAGCCCTGACGTATCCGGCGGCTGCCAGCATCAGGCTGCAGATAACGGCGGTGGCGCCGTCTGATCAGTGTCTTGATACAGATGCATATCGCGTTGCGGGAAGGGGATGGTGATATCTTCTTCGTCGAAACGTTTTTTAAGTGCTTCCGTGAAGTCCCATTTGAAATTCCAGTAATCTTCCGTCTTCGTCCACGGACGTACCCACAGATTTACGCTGCTGTCACCCAGCTCGCCGAGGACGATCACGGGCGCCGGATCTTTCAGGACCCGTTCATCCCTGGACAGCAGATTCAGAATAATCTTGCGTGCCCTGGCGACATCATCATCGTAGGCAATTCCAAATACCATATCGACACGTCGTTCTGAGCGGGCTGAGTAATTGACAATCGAAGTACTCGTGATGGTCGAATTGGGCACGGTGACTTCCTTGTTGTCCGGTGTGAGCAGTTTGGTGTGAAAAAGCTGTATGCTTTCCACCGTCCCTGAATCGGTGCCGGCCTCGACGTAATCCCCGATCTTGAAGGGTCGTAGCGTAATAATGATTACGCCGGCAGCCAGGTTCGACAGTGAGCCCTGTAACGCCAGACCGATAGCAAGGCCGGCGGCACCGAGTACGGCAATGAGCGAAGTGGTCTGAATCCCCAGTTTCGACAGCGCAGCAATAATCACGAACAGGATCATGAGTATGTACAGAATGGTAGCGAGAAACGCTGCAATCATCGGGTCGATGTGGCGCTTTTCCATGAACCTGTTGGCCAGATTGCGCAGGAGTTTTGCTGCCCAGAGCCCCGCAAACAGGATAATTACCGCGGCCAGCACACTGAGTCCGTACGTTAGCAAGTAATACATAATGGTTTCTTGCATGGTTTCTCCTTAGCCGTTGTTTGTGTCAGATTGAAGCAGTGTCAATAACAACTCGGGTTTTTGCTGAAACGCGCAACATGTTCAGGATCGCCGCACGATCCGATTGGTGATCGCACTGCCGTATTCATACAACAACAGGCCGGAAACCACCAGCCCGGTGCCGGCGATGACCTGTCCGCTTAACGGCTCGCGATTGAGCAGGTGGCCGATTATCAGCGAACTCACCGGCGTAATGAGAGTAATCAGTGCAGTTCGGGTCGCTTCCAGATGCCTGAGCACATAATAAAACAGCATAAAGCCTATCACTGAACCGATCACGCCCAGATAGACGATCGCTGCAGCGGCCCGGGCCGGAATCAATTCCGGCCAGTGACCATCGGCCAGCAGCCAGGTCAGGTTTGTGCGCACCGAAGAATAAAAGGAGCGGCCGGACACCGGCTGGAGGTGGGCCGGACCGGCCGCCAGAGCAGGGCGCAGCGGTTAAGTCGGAATAGTGCGCCGTTGACCGGCCATGGACGAGGAGAAACCCATCAGCCGGGTATCCCCGCAAGCAGAAGCACGCTCAGGCCGAGCAACAACGCCACTAGCGTCCCGGTGCCGACGGCTGCCAGCAGACAACGGCTGAGAAGTGCAGCGAATGCCGATGAAGGCCGCGGTGAGGCGGAGAAACCCATGATTCAAACTGGATCCATCGGATTCAGTTCAATGCTGACGCGGCGATCGAAGATGTAAGCTTCGATATCGCCGGCAACAGCCTGAGCCTGTGATTGGCCATAGGCTGCAACATGGATGCGTTCGGCGGGCAGTCCGGCCTGCGTCAGGGCCGTGCGCACAGCCTCGGCCCGCCGGCGGCTCAATTCGCGGTTATAGTCTGCATCACCGCGCCGGTCGGTATGGCCGGACAGATGAACCCGGATATCGGGATAGTCCTGCAGTAATCCGGCCAGCTCTTCGAGCCGGCCGGACACCGCCGGTTCCATTCGGGCGCTGCCGGTGCGGAAATAAACGGCCATGTGCAAGGCTTCGCGGACCGGTCCGGCCAGTTGCGGTGATTCATTCAGTTGCACCGTTTGTAATGCCTGTGCTTGCTCGAGTTCGGCTATCTGGTTTTGCAGCGTTTGCAGGCGTGCCGAACGGTCGGCGAGTGACCGTTCGAGTTGCTGCCGTTCGCGATCACGGTCCGATTCGCGGTTGCCCAGCCAGGCACCACCGATAGCCCCCGTGACGGCGCCGATCGGCCCGCCGATGAAGCCGCCGACCACGGCACCGGCACCGAAACCGGCCGTGCCCTTGGGGCTGCCGGACCCGGGTTCGGCCGCGACGGGAGCGGACAGGGTCAGTGTGATCAACAGCGTAAAAAGCATGCGCTTATACATCGTGTGTCTCCTGTGGGTTAATGGCTTCGCTGAATTTATTAAAGCGCAGCCGGGCGGCGCCGGGCGGGCCGGATACAGGCGATCTGATGAAGAAATGTGGCAAAAAAATGGCATTTGCTCTGCTGGTCTTGGCGGCGGCGGCCAGACAGGTAAAGTAAGCACGGGTGATTGTAGAGGGACATGCCAAGTGGCCAAACACATCGTGATTGTCGAAGATGAGCCCGTGATCCGCGAGAACTACCTCGCCGCACTGAAACGTCAGGGCTACGAAGTACGCGGTTTCGGCGATCGCCTGGCCGCGCTCCAGGCCATGGCCGCGCGGCTCCCGGATCTGGTGATCATTGATATCGGCCTGGGGGCCGAGCAGGAAGGCGGCTTCGATTTGTGCCGCGAGCTGCGCGCGCGTTCAGCGGCGCTGCCGATCATTTTTCTGACCGCCCGCAATTCGGATCTGGACGCTGTCTCGGGTCTGCGGCTGGGCGCCGATGATTACCTCACCAAGGATATTACCCTGCCGCAATTACTGGCCCGTATTGCGGCACTGTTCCGGCGGGTTGAGGCGTTGCGGCAGGCGGCGGATCAGCGCGATATCGTGACCAGTGGCGACTTGCGGATTGACCGCAGCTGTATGATTGCCGACTGGCGCGACCGGCGGCTGGATCTGACGCTGACTGAATTCTGGATTGTGTACTCGCTGGCCCGTCAGCCGGGCCATGTCAAAAGCCGCGACCAGCTGATGCAGGATGCCGAATTGTATGTCGATGATGGTACCGTCACCTCGCACATCAAGCGTATCCGGCGCAAGTTCTGTGCGGCGGATACCGGTTTCGACCGTATCGAGACGGTCTACGGTCTGGGCTATCGCTGGAAAGCCTGAACGCGGATCATGACCCGCTCCAGTAGCCGTCCGTTTCGTTTCAGCCTGCGTGTCAAATTGCTGCTGCTGTCTGTGGCCGTCCTCAGTCTGCCGTTCGTCGGGCTTGAGTATCTGCGAGAGATGGAGCGCTATCTGCGTGAGACACTGGAATCCTCACTGACCGAAAGTGCGCAGGCGATTGCCGGCTCCTTGCATGAACGGCCGGATCTCATGCCTGAGTCAAGTGCGACGGTGCCGGCGCTGTATATCCATCGTCTGCGCCAGCCGGTTCAGCTCGATGGTTACAGCGAAGACTGGCAGGACTTTCTGGAATGGTCGGAACGTTACAGTACAGCCGGTGGCTCGTCATTGTCTTACCGGCTGATACTGGCACGCGATGATTACTCACTGTATGCGCTGCTTCGAGTCGATGATGATCGGGTGGTGTATCAGCGACCGGGCAGCGGCGACAACCGTGACGGCGATCATATTCAACTAACCGTCATGCATCGCGACGGTACGCTTCAGCAGTTATATTTCGCGCCGCTGGGGCCCGGCAGCCTGCGGCCGTTCGAGGTTTATACCGAGCGTGATGATTATGACTTTGCATTCGAACGACAGCGTTACGTCACCCATATCGCTGCTGAGTGGCAACCACATGAACACGGCTATACGCTGGAGATGCGTCTGCCGCGCGGCTTTTACCAGCACCTGGGATTCACGGTTCACGACATGGATGATGGGAGTACACGAACGCTGGCGCATAGTGTCGGAACGGCGGGGGGCAGGACCGTGCAACAGCCCAATCCGCTGTTGACTTCCTCGCCGGCGATCGAGCAACTCGTCGACTATCAATCCCGGGAAGCCGGCCGCAGGGTGTGGGTGCTCAACGATCATGGTCAGGTACTGGCCAGCAGCGGCGATCTGCGCCGTGATCTGGACCATAGCGGCGGGCGCTTTTTCTACAATCTGATCCTGCCGCCACCGGCACGTTATTTCACGGATGACCTTGCCGGCGCTTCGCGACTGCAGGGCAACGAAGTCCAGGCCGCGCTGGCCGGCAAGGTCGAGACCCGCTGGCGCGGGTCGCCGGACGGCCGGGCGGTGATCGCTTCGGCGGCGGCGCCGGTGCGGGTCGACAATGGTGTCCGCGGCGCGGTGGTTGTCGAGGAAAGCACACATCAGATCCAGATGCTGAAACGGGCGGCGCTGGCGAATCTGGTCAATAAAACCCTGCTCACCTATGGAGTGGTCACCCTGCTGCTGCTGGTATTCGCCACCCGTCTGTCGCTGCGTCTGCGACAGCTGAGCCGGGCGGCCGAGGCGGCCATTGACGAACACGGCCGTGTGATCGGTACGCTGCAGCCGAGCAGCGTCAGCGATGAGATCGGTGATCTGTCGCGCGGTTACGCTGCCATGCTGGAACGCCTGCGTCACTACAACGATTATCTGGAAAATCTGGCCGGACGCCTGACGCATGAACTGCGCACGCCACTGACGGTAGTGCAGTCATCGCTGGATAATCTCGACGGCAGCAGTGCACAGGAACGAGAGGTGTTTGTCGAGCGGGCACGCGAGGGACTGCGTCGTCTTAATATGCTGGTCACCCGCTTGAGCGAGGCCGCACGGCTCGAACAGGCATTGCAGGTTGCGGACCGTAAAAACCTCGATCTCGGCCGGCTGGTCGGTGAATGCGTCGAAGGCTATCGTGTCGCCTATCCACAGCGCGAGTTTGTATTTCATGCACCGGCGCATGCAGTCACAGTGCATGTCGCGCCGGATTTAATAGCCCAGTTATTGGATAAACTGATCAGCAATGCCGATGATTTCGCCATCCCGGGTTCACCAATCACGCTGGTATTGAATGAAACTCAGCATGCAGTCGAGTTAACCGTCGACAATAGCGGGCCACTGTTGCCAGAGGAACTCCGCGAACAGATGTTTGATTCCATGGTCAGTCAGCGCAGTGGTGAACACAAGCAAGAACCGCACCTGGGCATGGGATTGTATCTGGCCCGACTCATCGCCGATTTTCATCGGGGCCGGCTTCAGGCCGGAAATCTCGGTGATGGAAGTGGTGTGCGCATGACGCTGATTCTGCCGAAGCCGCAGGCTTGATGGCGACGTATCATTGATACGACGAACAGATCAGTTGTGTACTGTCGGCGCCGGATACGTCGAAAATAAGCGTGGGATTTGATTCAAAAACGCGATCCCGATAAGGCTGTAACAGCTAATAAATGCATGGCGCGTGTCTTGTAGTGTGTTGTTACGTTGAATCAACCAGTGTGTTACGGGCTGATTCAGATTATTGAGGGTTAATTCTCGATTAATTGAGGATTAATCGAGAATTTCATGGATCGTTTTATGCAATGCCTCGGCGGCTTCCCGGAAGGCAGCCTGTTCTTCGGCGTTAAGTGATGGCCGGAGTCGACGGGTAATGCCGCTACGACCGATGACCACCGGTATACTGAGGCAGACGTCATGCACGTCCAGCCAGCCGTCGATCAGTGTGCTGACCGGCATGGTGCGCCGGGTGTCATGCACAATGGCTTCGATGATGATTGCAGCGGCCATGGCGATAGCATAGTTGGTATGTCCCTTGGCGCGCAGTACGTCGTGTCCGGCTTCGACGGCGGCGCGGAACATCCGGCGGCGTTCTTCATTGTCCTCGATGCGCTCGCCGCCGACCTGTGCCTGACTCAGTGCCGGGAACTGATGCGGACCATGCTCGCCGAGGATGTAAGCGCGCAGATCGTCCGGATGGATACCCAGTTCGTCGGAAAGCATCTCGCGGAAACGGGCCGAATCGATAAAAGTACCGGTGCCGATCACCCGTTCCGACGGAAAGCCTGACAGCTTGATGGCGAGATAGGTCATGACATCGACCGGATTGGTCAGGATAACCAGGATGGCTTCCGGACTGGCGTGTGCCAGCGCCGGGATCAGTGTATTGAACAATTCGGCGTTGCCCGGTCCCAGGGCCGTACGATCGTGACTGTCGGCTTCGCGCGGGACTGACACGCACAGAGCGATAATGTCGGAATCGGCGCTGTCGGCAATAGTACCGGCATGCACTTCCATCTGTCGATCGACCAGCGCCACGGCATGTCGCAGATCGTGAGCCTCGCCAACAGCCACCTGATGGCGCCGGTTGATCAGCATCAGTTCATCACACAAGCCGCGCATGGCCAGTGTATAGCTCAGGGTCGATCCTACCCGGCCGATGCCGACCACCGATATTTTCATGGAGTTTCCCCGGTTTACCGGCTCAGTTCGGAAAACGGTATGTACAGTGATTCCAGTTTAAATACCCGCGCCACCGGCTCATGAGTGACAAAACCCTCATGGGTGTTGACGCCGCAGCCGAATCGCGGGTCATCTTTCAGTATCTGCAAACCGGCATCAGCGAGGCGCCGGACATACGGCAGGGTGGCACGGGTCAGGGCCTCGGTCGCCGTACGCGGATAGGCGCCCGGCATATTGGTGACGGCATAATGCAGTACATTGCCATGGTAATAAACCGGCTCGGAATGAGTTGTCGGATGCGCGGTTTCGATACAGCCGCCCTGATCGATGCTGACATCGACAACCACCGACCCGGTCTGCATGCTTTCTACCATGGCGCGCGTTACGACATGTGGAGCCCGATCACCGGGAACAAGCACCGCACCGATGACCAGGTCGGTGTCGTTAATGTGGTCGCCGATAGTCTCAGGACTGGATTCGATAAACTGCAGGGCGGGTGAACACTCGCCACGTAACAATTCATACTTGTCCGGACCACGGCCAAAGAGAAAGACGTTTGCACCCAGTGCGTCGGCGGTACGCGCCGCGTGCTGACCTGCCACACCATCGCCGATCACCATCACTTTGCCATTACGCTGGCCTTGCACCTGACCAAGCTGTACACCTTTGCCGCCTGCGGTGTGGGCCAGATAGTAGTTGCCGATACTGGCGGCCATGTTGCCGGCGATGGCGCTCATCGGTGCGAGCAAAGGATACCGGCCATCGGCATCTTCGACATTCTCGTACGCAATCGCGGTGACCTTCCCCTTGATCAGGGCCTTGGTCAGTGACGCCGGCACGCCTGCCAGATGTAGAAAGGTAAACAGAATCTGATGATTGAAAAACGAGAATTCCGGCTCCAGTGGTTCCTTGACCTTGACGATCAGTTCGCTGTCCCAGGCCTGTTCGGTTGCGACAATACTGGCGCCGGCCTCTTGATATTCGGCGTCGGTATAACCGGAAGCCACACCGGCATCGGTCTCAACAAAAACCGCGTGCCCTGCGCTACATAATTCGCGGGCGCCGGCCGGTGTCAGTGCCACTCGTTGTTCGAAATCCTTGATCTCTTTAATGACACCGATACGCATGAACAGTAAAACGGGTTGATCGAATATAAAGCCACAGGTTGCCGGATATCGGCAACCCGTGTATCTCTGAAACGTTTATTCGGAAACAGACACCAGACAGATGCGGGTGTCGTTTCAGTCACACTCCTGGGGTTTAGAACCAATATTATACGGCACACAACCCAGACAGCTGCCGAACGTCGTGCGTGCCGGTTCAGCCACCAGTCTTTCGCCGGCTTCGTCCACGTTACCGCCTATCAGGCTGAATGGCAGCGTCACAAGGAAAATACCCGTCCCCACGGCAGTCGCGCCCAGCATCAATGGCCGCGCAATCAGACCGTCGAGCGCCATCTCCTCGCCCGACGGCTGATAACAACTGTTGTTCTGCTTGGCGCCACTGTTGTCGGCATTCGCCGCGATCCACGGATTGATGAACAGCCAGACTATGATGAGCCAGATGGATGTTATGCGCATTGCGGGCCTCCTGCGGATGTTCGGCAGTTGTGAGTGAACAAATCTGTCAATGCCATTCATCGATGGCCTGACGTCCGATTGCATTCATTGGACGGGCGATCAAACCGGTCTGTGTCATGCTGACCTGGTAAGAGGCACCGTCGCGCATGGGTAAATAAGTGGCACTGCCGTAGCGTGCATCGATCCACGGCAGCCAGCGTTCGTAGCGGCGTGTCCAGCGCCACAGATCCAGGCCCGGGTTTTCGGACAGAGCATGGGTACTGGGCGGACGGCTACGCTGCATTTCAATATCATCATAACGGCCGCTGATGCGGTCCAGGCGGTATTGGGTGTCAAGCCCTGCCACTATAGCCGGTCCCCGCCATTTCAGTATACGCGCATCCATCTGCCAGGTATCGCCCTGTAGCATCATATCCTGAACACGGTCGTCCATCATAAAACGAATATGGGCCTGGTAGCTTTGCGGTTCGTGCTGCTCAAACGTGACCACTGCTATGTCACGCTCGCCGGTGAATCGCTGATAGGTGTGCAGATTCAGCCCCGCGGCTGCCAGGGCAATCCCGAGGGCCAGCAGTACGACGCAGAACAGGCTGTGACCGCCAGCTGCAAACAGGCGCCGACGTCGCAGACGGGCGATTGCGGCCAATAGAAAAGCCAGTCCCGCCACGAATGTCAGCAGAGCGATCAGGCCCAGCGCCGGTGAAAATTGTGTGATCCAATCCATAATGCCGGTCAAATACTCGCGGCCCTGGTCCTGTGCTGCTTGCAGTACGGTAGATTCGGGCATTAGGCTGTCTGTGTTATCGGCCTTTACGAAGTTTGACTAAACTATAATATAGCTGCTACACACACGACTACAGGCCATAACACCTCCAGTCATCATTATCACCCGTGTGTGCATCGGTGTGTTAAACATGTTGGTTTCGACCCCGCTAAAATCCCCGGGTTCGTGCCCGGATCTGGATTCTGAATCATGGCTGAGTTAAAGGAACAATACAGCGAAACCATACGGACGCTGATTCCGATATACAGTCTTTCATCCCAGCGTCAGGATGAGCTGATCGAGCGTGCAGAAATCATCAGGCTGCCTACCGGCCGCTATCTGTTTCGGCAGGGTGATCGGGATGAGTTTTCTTTTTATCTGCTGGAAGGCGAATTGCAGATGAAAGCGGACGGTCAGGTCGAGAGTACTGTTCGTAGTGGTAGTGATTCGGCCCTTTATCCGCTTGCCCAGCTGCAGCCTCGCCAGTTTTCCGCTCAGGCCAATACCGCAATCCAGGTGCTGAAGATTGGCCGCAGCGATCTGGACAGGCTGCTGGTCATGGAACAAAACCCCAATGACATCGAAGAGATGCTGGTCAGCGATATTGATGTCAGTGACGGGCCGGTCGATTGGATAACCCACATGCTGCAGTCGGATCTGTTTGCCCGGCTGCCGACGGCCATGATGCATCAGCTGTTTGCCGCCATGGAGCCGGTGAATTATGAAGCCGGCAGCGTAGTGGTCGAACAGGGTGAGCCCGGCGATTTTTATTACATCATTCAGGATGGGAGCTGCGAGGTGTTCCGGCGCAAGGCTGATGGAAAACAGGAGACCAGACTCGCCGAGTTGATGCCAGGAGACGGGTTCGGTGAAGAGGCGCTGCTCGCCGACATGCCCCGCAGTGCCAGTGTGCGCATGAGGACAGACGGCATTCTCATGCGTATGAACAAGAATGATTTCATTGATCTGATCAAAAAGCCGGCGCTGGAACAGATCGATTACGCTGCCGCCTGCAAGAAGGTTGCCGGGGGTGCCGTATGGCTGGATGTGCGTTTACCGGAGGAACATCATCAGGCGCACATCCGCGATAGTGTCAACGTGCCATTGAACGAGCTGCGCGGTCAGTCCGACAAGCTGACTGCGGACGAGACCTATATCGTTTATTGCGATACGGGCGGTCGCAGTCTGGTGGCAACGTTTCTGCTGACTCAGCGCGGTTATCACGTGAGCTGTCTCAACAGTGGCATTCTGAACTGTCCGGATGCACAGCTTGTCGAGGGCGAAAGAACACCGCCGATGTCTGCCGGCGCTGATAACGATGCCGATACCACGGCCGACGACAATTATATCAATCCCTACGCCCGGGCCCAGGATCAATCCGAGGCTGATCGACGTGTCGCCGAATACGCGGCTATGGAACAAAAGCTGCGTGAGCAGCGCTCAAAACTTGAAGCCGACAGAAAACAGGCGGAGGCGGAATCCAGACGCCGTCTCGAAGTCGAGGAGGAACGCATCCGCAAGCTGAAAAGCGAGGCCGAAGCGCAGCTGCGGCAGGAGAAGCGGGTGCTCGAATCGGTCCGCAGTCAGAACGAAGCTGAGAAACAGCGTCTGGCAAAGCTCAACCAGGACACGGAAGAACGTCTGCGTAAGGCCAACGAGCAGGCCGAAGCCGAGATCAGACGTCGGCACGAGGAAGAGGAAGCGCGTATCCGGCAACTGCGCGCGGAGGCCGAGCAACAGCTCGAACTGCAGAAGCAGGAGCTCGATGCCGCGCACTCGCGCGCAGCCGAGGAGACCCGGCGCCTGCTGCAGCTGAAGCAGGAAGCTGAAGATCAGATCCGTCAGGCCCGGGAAAAGGCTGACGCTGATTCCACCGAGGCGCAGCAGCGCATTCAGGAAGCCGAGGCGCTCAAGCAGCAGTTGAACGAGGCCCGGCAGGCGATCGAAAAAGAAGCCGAAAATCACCGGCGGCAACAGTCGGCACAGGCGAAAAAGGCCTGGGCTGCTGCCCAGGATAAGCTGGAGTCCGAACAGCGCCGGCTGGCGGAAGAATACCAGCGCAGCAATGAAGCACTTGAGGAAGCCCGCCGCGAAAAGGCGGCCGCGGAAGCCGCCCGTGAGGCTGCCAATAATGAGGCTCAGCGGATCATCGAGCAGTTCAAGAAAGACCACGAGCAGGCACGCGCCCAGGAAGAAGCCGAGTTGCAGGCGGAGCGCGGCAAACTCGAACGACAGGCCAGAGAGATCCAGACAGCACTCGCGTCCATCCAGGAGGCCAAGGACAAGGCCGAAGCCATGCGCCAGGCGGCCGAGGAACAGGCAGCGGAACTCAAGGCGCAGCTCAGGCGCGAGAAGAAACGCAAGAATTCAACACTGGAAAAGCGGATCAAGGCGGCCGAAGCGGAGATCCAGCAGTCGCGCCAGGATTTGAAACAGGCTCAGGCGGCCCAGCAGGCTACAGTCGCCGCCCAGCAGGATAATATCAAGGGCTTCGAACGCCAGCTTGAAAAGGAGAACAGTTTACGCTCACAGATCGAGGCGGAGATCTCGGAATGGCTGGCCGCGAATCAACCTGATACCACGACCCGGGCACAACAGGCTCAGCTCAATGAGCATATCCGGGATATCGAGGCACGCGCACGCCAGGCCAAGGAGTCTTCAAAGAAAGCCGCCCAGAGTCTGCTGGATGAAATATCCAGTCAGCTGGGCGGAGATAAAAAACCCTGATTCCCCCTGAGCCCTTCAGAGTCGGTTTGCCGGAGGAGGCGTGAAAATCAGGCAGCGCGTTCGTGTTCCTGTGGCATGCGGGCCAGCTGACTGCTGATGCGGCGCATATGGCCCTGATAAATATTCGCCAGTGTATGTTCGGCGCCGGTATCGGCCTGACCCAGGGCCCGCAGGCGGTTCTGGTAATAACGCAGTTCCTGCTGTAATTCCGCTTCAATATCCCACAACCGGTTTTCCTCGCGGAACAGGTCCCAAATGCAGGCTTTCTCGGTCTTGGCCTCAGATTTAAATTCTGTCTGTTTCATGGCAGCACCTCCACTGCGGGGTGGTTAAAATTTTGTTGTCGCGTATTACGTCGCAAAAGGTGTGCCAACCAGTGCTGAAATGGGCTCGTTCGTCATCGATTGTTTTCGCAGGAAAATAAAAAACCCTTTAAAACAGTTAGTTGGATGTATTGCCGGGTGGGCGGAGGGCGTCAGATGACAGTATCCGGCAGTGATGGAAATTGCCGCTGAGCGGCAGAAAGCGCGGAATCTTGTCGCCGGACTGCGACAAATTCAGAATAATCCGGATGCAGCGGTGGTTACTGCGCCCGCTCGACCTCGATCCAGACCCCGCTCCCGGCGTCATAACCGAAGCGCAGCTGCATCGGCTGGCAGCAGACCTGACAATCCTCGATCAGTTCTTGTGCCGGTACCGACAAATCCAGCAGAACACTGTTCGGCTCCCAGCAGTACGGGCAGGTAATGCGCCGTTCAGCCAGCGCGTCCATGATGATCAGTCACGGAAATTGCTGAACTGCAGCGGCAGGCCGACTTTGGCTTCGCGCAGCATGGCAATCACGGCCTGCAGATCGTCGCGCTTCTTGCCGGTCACGCGGATCTGGTCGCCCTGAATGCTGACCTGGACCTTGAGCCCGGTCTGCTTGATCTGTTTGCTGAGTTTTTTGCCGAGTTCCTGATCGATGCCCTGGCGCACGGTAATTACCTGCCGGGCTTCATTGCTCGCTTCGGTAATTTTGCCGCGCTCCAGGCAGCCGATATCAATGCCGCGTTTTGACAGTTTATTATCGAGGATATCGCTCATCTGCCGCAGCTGGTATTCGGACGGGGCAATCAGCGTGAGTTCATGTTCATTGTGTTCAACGTGGGCGCCGCTGCCCTTGAAATCGAAACGGTTGCCGACCTCGCGGTTGGTCTGGTCGACCGCGTTGGCCAGTTCATGACTGTCGACTTCGGAAACAATATCGAATGATGGCATAGCGGTTATTGTACCGGCGGACCGTTGCTGGAATCGAGCTGCCGAGCATTCCCGTCCAGCCGCCTGCCGGTAGCGGACACCAGCGTCTTACCGTCCGGCAAATCCAGCTGGCAGGAATCCGGCCGCAGTCCGGTCATGTCGAGGCGGCCGCGATAACGGGTATGGCCGTCGGGACTGAACTCGAAACCGTAACGGCGCTGAAAACAGATGCGGCCGTTGCGGTTGCGTGCCGGCCGCAGCCGGATCATTGCCACCGTCTGGTCCAGCAGCTGCATGTTGAACTCACGACAGATACGCCGGCAGGCGATCAGGGCCTGCTCGCGCGCCCGGAGACTCAGGGCCCAGAACCAGACGACGCCGCCCAGCAGCAGTCCGGCAATGACGAATTCGCGCGCCAGCAGCATCAGGGCCACCACTCCAGCGGCGGTTCATCGAGCTGGCCCACCTGCTCGCGCAGGCCCAGAATGTAATCGTCCCAGTAACGCCGGGTGTTGAAATAGGGAAACGCCTGCGGGAAGGCCGGATCATCCCAGCGTTTCGCGAGCCAGGCGGCGTGGTTAAGCAGGCGCAGTGCGCGCAGGGCTTCGACCAGATGCAGTTCACGCGGATCAAAGCGCCGGAATTCAGCATAGCCTTCCATCAGGTCATGCAGTCTTGCCGTCATGTAATCCCGATCGCCGGACAGAAACAGCCACAGATCCTGGATCGCAGGTCCACTCAGGCAATCGTCGAAATCCAGCAGCCACAATGTTTCGCCGCGCAGCAGAATATTGCCTGGATGACAATCGCCGTGCAGACGCAGCTCGGTTACCCCGCCGGCACGTTCACAGGCATGTTGCACACCGGTCAGCAGGGCGTTGGCGATAGCCTCGAAGGATTCGATCAGCTCGTCCGGCAGCAGACCGCTCGCGAGCACCGTCTCGCGCGCGGCATGGCCGAATCTGTCGATGGTAAGGCGTGGCCGCTCATGAAAGGCCGTACGGGCACCGACATTATGCAATCGTGCCAGGCAGCGGCCGAGCTGCTGCAGATCGCTGGCACGATCCAGTTCCGGCGGCCGTCCGCCCTGATTCGCATACAGCGCAAAGCGAAAGCCACTCGCGTACTGTAGTGTTTCGCCCGCTTCGTCAGTCAGCGGTGTCAGGACCGGTAATTCGTAGTCCACCAGCTCGTGGGTGAACGCGTGTTCTTCATGTATAGCCGCGTCCGACCAGCGACCGGGCCGGTAGAATTTCGCCACCACCATTTCATCCGTTTCAATGCCGATCTGGAACACGCGGTTTTCATAACTGTTCAGCGGCTGCAGCCGGCCGTCGCAACGATAGCCGAGCTGTTCCACCGCTGACAGGATGACATCCGGCATTAATGCCTGATAGGGATGGATGCGATCGTGTTCGGAAGATTCGGTTGTCATGGTTACAGAACGGGCGAGGTAATCTGTGGCGTTACCGGCTCAGCTGCCTGTTTGTACTGGTCCAGCCAGACCAGCACATCATAGTAATGACGGATATTGCGCACGAACTGGACCGGTTCGCGACCACGGGCGTAACCATGCTTGGTGTTTTCATACCATTTTTCCTGACTCAGTAACGGCAGTCGTTCACGCACCGCGTGCCAGTCATCGGGATCGGCCCTCTGGTCTTCGGTAATCCGGCGGGCATCTTCGAGATGGCCGAAACCGACATTGTAAGCGGCCAGTGCCAGCCACAGGCGATCCGGGTGGCTGATGCGTTCGGGGATCTTTTCCATGACCTCACGCAGGTAACGTGCGCCGCCGTGAATGCTCTGCACGGCATCGGTCCGATCCTCGACGCCGACCCGTTTGGCCGTGGGCAGGGTCAGCATCATCAGACCGCGTACACCGGTGGGGGATTCCGCCTCGGGATGCCAGTGCGATTCCTGATAACTGAGCGCTGCCAGCAGCCGCCAGTCAAAGCCGGTTACTGCTGCCGCCGACTGGAAGTGTGGCCGTAATGCCGGCAGGCGCGTGCTGATATGTTTCAGAAAACTCCTGGCGTCGACGTATGTGTGTTGCCGGATGTGGCCATAATAGCGGTTCCGCAAGCGGTCGAGTACACTATCGCGCGCCAGCTGTTGAAAAAAATCCTGTGCCGCGAGCACCAGCGACGGATCGCGGCGGCGATCGAACGCCCATGCCAGTGCCAGCGCACCATTTACATCGAAAGCGACCTGCAGTTCGGGGAAGATGGCGCGCACCTGGGCGATTTCATTCGAATCGGCGATGGCGTAGTCCAGCTCGCCGTTGGCGACCCGCTCCAGCAGTTCATGCTGGGATGTGTTCGCATAGGTGGCCCAGGTCAACGCCGGATACTGAGTTTTTTTGAGCTGTTCGAGGAGGGTTTCCTGACTGCTGTCTTTGATGATACCGAGTCGGCCTTTCAATTTATCGAAATCAGCGGGTTTCGAGGTGCCGCGGCGATAGACCAGCTGCCGGGTGATCTGCATGTAGGCGGGGCCGAAACGCAGGTCGCGGTTGCCCAGTTCGGTGGCGGCCAGACCGGCGGCGGCCAGATCGGCACGACCGTTGATAACGACCGGTACAATATCGCCGGGCCTGACCGCTGATATGATCTCCAGCCGCACGCCCAGATAATCGGCGAAGCGGGCCGCCAGCTCGTATTCCATACCCTGTGGACCCTCGGCGCCAATGTAATACGTCGTCGGACCGTTACGGGTGATCACGCGCAGGACGCCCTCGCGCTGGATCTGTCCAAGTTGATCGGGAGGCTGACTGCAGGCTCCCAGCAACAGTCCCAGTGCGCACAGCAGGGCCGGTGTTTTCAACATTCCGTTATTTTACAGGTTCAGGGTGCATATGATCGTGAACCTGTTTGCCATTCCTAAGGCAAATCCGTAATCTAACGGCGCACGGTTATTGCACTACGATAACTGGATGCCGGGTCAATACTGTTGTGCAACGCTGCGTCAGCAGCATCGATTAATTCAGAAATTTCGGAGAGGTGCCGGAGCGGTCGAACGGGGCGGTCTCGAAAACCGTTGTACGCGCGAGCGTACCGAGGGTTCGAATCCCTC
>CAZFUS010000059.1:0-15973 GCA_964522485.1 uncultured Enterobacteriaceae bacterium
GCCCCAGGCGGTCATGTGATGTTCGTTGCCCAGACTGTAGCCTTCATCGTTGGTTCCCAGCCGTACATTCGCCTTGTACTGGGTGCCCCAGCCCCATTGCCTGGCTTTACCGGTATAGGTGATGCCCGGCAGCAGATCAAAGGTGCCGGAACCGAGCTGCATGGGGTAGGGCAGCCGTGCGGTCGGTGTCATACCCATGGGCGTCAGAATGGTATCGCTTTCCGTAATGGATCCGGTCGGCAGACTAAAGCCGAGATTCAAATGAATATGGTGACGGCCGTCATCGTACAGTTTCAGCAGGCCGGTGAGCCTTGTATCACCGATGCCACTGGCGCGTGTAGTGAACGTACCCAGCCGGTTGGTGCCGGTCGGGCCTTGAAAAGTGACATGATCCATTTCCTTGTCGACATAGTTGCCCGTGGCCATGAGTGTCAGCCAGTCTGTCGGCGCATACATGGCACCGAACATATGCATCTGCATGTCCATATTGAGCGGGACTACGCGCAAAGTCGGCGGCTGCATGGGCTGGCCGAAAAACCGGTTGGGCACGCTGGTCACGATCTGTTCCGGTGTGACGTTATCAGTACCGATAAGATTGCCTTCCATCGACATGTGCATGAAGCGATAGGCAATCATCCACTCGCCGGCACCGTGCATATGGTCACCCATGACTCCTATGGGAGCGTGATCATCAGCTCGTGAGATGGCTGTTCCGGTCTGCCAGCTGAGGTCGGAGGGTGCGGATTCGGTTTCGTGGGCGCTGACCGATGCGGTCATCAGCGCGGCAGCGATGGCGGCGACAGTAAATCGGGACTTCATGACTGATTAAGTGAGTGGAACTGTCGGAGGAGTCTAAGAATCTATCCCGGTGTTGTCGATGCGACATGTTGTCGCATGCCGGAAGCTGGTGTGACCGGCCAAACATTGGTTGCCTGCCGGGCCGGCTTATCATTAAATAGCCGCACTTTCGCTTATCGCACATCAAAAATTTACGTATGTCCAGACCTAGACTGTTAATTCTCCTGCTTTTTTCTGCGTGGGCGCTGCTGCCTGCCGAGCCTGCCCATGCCCAGGAAGCCACCCTTCCCAGTATCGAGGAGGTGCAAAAGGCGCTGGATGGTCTGGCTGATCGCAGTCTGTCGGAAGCAGAACTTAAGCAATATCAGGATACCTATCAGGCAACACTCAAGCATCTGCGCGAACTGGAAACTGTCCAGGAGCAGCAGAAAAAACTGACGGAAAGGCTGGAGCAGGCGCCTGTCAGGATCAAACAGGCTCAGCAAGCCATGAAGGCTATTGAGCCAATCGATAAGCAGGCATTGGCAAAGCAGTATGAAGATCTGGCGCTCAACGAACTGGAAGAACAACTGCGGGAAACCTACCGTCAGATAACCACCTGGCAGTCGGAGCTGACGAAGGTCAACAATGATCTGGTTGCCGCGCAGGCGCGTCCCGAGCGTGTCCAGGCGGAGATAGCCGCCAATCAGGCCCGTATTGAAGAACTCAATAAACTCATGAACGGTTTGCAGCAGCAGGCCGAGACGCAACTTACCGAACAACAACTCCAGAAGTATGCCGCCGAATTACAGGTGCTGCAGCAGACCAATGGCCTGTTACGACAGAAGCTGTTTGCTAACAACAAGCTGGTTGATGACGCCCAGTCGCAGCGCGATTTGCTGAGCCGGCGTATCGAACAGGCCGAGACAAAGCTGACCGTGATGCTGGATGTCCTCAATGAGAAGCGCCGGGAGCGCTCACAGGAGGCGGCCAGCAGCGCTACGCTGGGAGACAAGGTACTTTCGGCTGATAGTCTGCTGCTCAGACAGAATGAGATCAATCGTCAGTTCAGTGAACAATTGCTGGATACGACGGAAAGGATTGCCGAGCTGACACAGCAGAATATCAAAGCCCACCGGCAGGCCGACCGGCTGGAGCAAATTGAACAGACCCTGAATCAACAGATCGCAGCGCTGAGCGGCAGCATGCTGTTGTCACGGCTCCTGCAACAACAGAAACAACTGTTGCCGCGCGTGGATCTGAACATCCGGCTGGCGGATCAGATTGCCGAGCTTCGTCTGCGCCAGTTTGAACTCACCCGCGAGCGCGAAGCACTGGGCGATCCGCAGAAATATGTGGACGAATTACTTGAAGAACAGCCGGACGAAGCCGCTACGCCTGAACTACGCGAAGAGCTGCTGAAACTCGTCGAAGCCCGCGCCAGACTGCTGGAACAGCTCGGTACGGATCTGAGTTCGGCACTGAGTCTGGCTGTTAACCTCCAGATCAATCAGCAGCAGATACAAGATCTCAGCAGAAAATTGCGCAGTACGCTGGACGAAAAACTGTTCTGGCTGCCGAGCAATCCTGCCATTGATTTCGACTGGATCCAGTCCCTGCCGCAGCAACTCAGCGATCAAATCCGTTCTCTACACTGGCTGCAGGGTCCATGGACTGCGCTGAAGAATATTATCACCCAACCGACGAGTATCGGTCTGTTATCAATTCTGTTGCTTGTATATGTTCTGGGCCGGCAGCGACTGAACGGCTACCTGGCGAATATTCATGAACGAATTGGCCAGTTCCGCCAGGAAAAGATCTGGCATACGCCGCTGGCACTGCTGCTGACGGCTCTGCAGGTACTCATGCTGCCGTTGATCTTCATACTTATCAGCAGCTGGCTACGGCAGGCGTCCATGCCTGATTCAGCGGCCTGGGGCGCGGCTTTTTACAATCTGGGCCTGGCATTGTTTGTCCTGCATTTCTTTTACAGTGTGCTGCGGAGAAAAGGCATTGCACACCATCATTTTCATTGGGCGCCGCCTCTGGTCCGGCCATTGCGCCGCACGGTGCTATGGCTGGTCCCTGTTCTGCTGCCGCTGGTTTTTGTGATTGGCCTGGCCGAACAGGATCCGGTTCAGCTTTCCAGGAACACGCTCGGCGTACTGGTCATGCTGTTCGGCTGCGCGGCGCTTAGTCTGCTGCTCGGCCGGTTGATGCTCAGGGTGCCGTTGATCTATGAATCACGCTCGTTACATTTTGTCGGCAGTGTCGTGTTGGTTGCCGTACCCCTCGGACTGATGCTGATGACCGCCCTCGGTTATTACTACACGTCGCTGAAACTGGCGGATCGGTTTGTCATGAGTCTGTATCTGCTGGTGGCATGGATGCTGACCGAGGGTGTCGCAATGCGGATACTGAAGGTAACGGCCCAGCGTGTCGGCTACGAGCGTGCTCTGGCACAGCAGCAGGCGGCCGCTGAGGACGGCACAGAAACGGATGTGCCGGTAGAACCACCGGGCCTCAGTATGCATCAGGTCAACACGCAGTCGCTGCGGCTGACGGTGCTCACTCTCATAATGATCTTTACTGTCCTGGTATACTGGGTGTGGGCGGATCTGCTGACAGTGTTTTCCTATCTGGATGGCATCACGTTGTGGGAATACACTTCGGCGGCCGGTGACAATGTACCGATCAGCTTCCGTGATGTCCTGGTTGCCCTGGCTGTCGTCATACTGACCATCATACTGGCCCGTAATCTGCCCGGCCTTCTGGAAATGCTGGTCCTGTCCGGCATGCGGCTGCGTCAGGGCAGTACCTATGCCATCACCACGTTGTTGAGCTACCTGATTGTCGGTATCGGTATCATCGCTACCTTTTCGGCTCTGGGGGTAAGCTGGGAGAAGCTGCAGTGGCTGGTTGCGGCGCTGGGTGTCGGACTGGGTTTTGGTCTGCAGGAGATTTTTGCCAATTTTGTCTCCGGTCTCATCATCCTGTTTGAACGCCCGGCTCGTATCGGCGATACAGTGACTATTGGTGATACACTGAGTGGCACGGTCAGCCGTATCCGAATACGGGCGACGACGATTACTGATTTTGACCGCAAGGAAATCATCGTTCCCAACAAGTATTTTGTTACTGATCGTCTGATCAACTGGTCACTGAGCGATACGATTACTCGTATCATTATCAAAGTCGGTGTTGCCTACGGCTCGGATCTGGATCGGGTGCGCGAGATGCTGTTCCAGATTGCGAAAGAGAATCCCAAAATTCTGACTGACCCGGAACCCACGGTGTATTTCATGAATTTCGGCAATAGTACGCTGGACCACGAGCTGCGTGTTCATGTCAGTGAGCTGAATGATCGACTGGCAACCATAGATGAACTTAATCGGGCAATTGATCGCACGTTCCGGCAGGAAGGTATCGAGATCGCCTTCAACCAGGTGGAAGTGCATCTGCGTAATGCAGAGGGGTTGGATCGTCTAGTACAGCACATACCGCCGACAGCGCCGGCGGCAGGTGGTTCAGATGACTCCATGCGGTAATCTGTATTTTTATTGGCCTTTCAAAAGACCTCGCCGGCCGTCAGGCTCTCACTGATCGTATTGTTTAAAAGAGTTGAAACTGAACCTCCAACTCACCGTCAAAAGTTCTGAAGTCTTGTAAGCAGGAGTTATCCACATGCAAATCGAGATTGAGTCGGAGCACATTGATATTACCGGTGCGCTTGAACAACATGTCCGTGACAAACTTGCCACTATCGACAGGCGCTGGGGCGAGCGTCTGACCCGTATCCAGATGCATCTGCAGGATGTTAACGGTCCGGACAAGGGGGGTGTGGATAAGCATTGTGTGTTCGAGGCTCGTGTGGCCGGTATTGATCCGGTCGTCGCCGAAACGACGGCGGCAGATGCCTATGATGCGATCGGGCGTGCGGCCAATAAGCTTGCACGCGCACTGGAGCATGCCATCGAAAGCCGGCGGCACTGAGTTTTTGGCAGCCTGAGTGCCCGGCACGGGCTCCCTGGTTAACAATAAAGAATCAGCGTTGGAACTGGCGGACGGAGCATCCACTCCCACCTGGATCAGCTCGTTTCCTGTAACTAATTGATATCCCGAAAAATTGACAGGCTATCAAACGCCTGTATAATTCAAATGATAATTATTACTAATAATATTATTGCTTCTAGTTACTATAGAAATTTCATGAGAGAGATAATGTTCAGAATATCTTGTGCCGGTGCCAGGTGTTCCAGTCTTCAACTGATTTTCCTTTCCGGTGCATACCTGATTCTTCCGGCAAGTGTACTTGCTCAGGATGCTCCGGCTGAAGCGGGACAATTACAACCAGTCGTGGTCTCTGCCACCCGTACTGAGACACCTGTTTCACAGATTACCCGTTCGGTGACTGTCATCGACGAACAGGAAATCCAGCAGCAGGCCACTTTGGACCGGAATCTGGGTGATATCCTCTCAAAAACCGTGCCGGGTCTCGGCCCGAGCACTGAAGCTATCTCCACATTTGGTCAGACGTTACGCGGCCGTGATTATCTGGTACTGATCGACGGCATTCCACAGTCCACCCCTCTGCGTTCGGCCAGTCGTGACCTCAATACTATCGACGTTGACGCGATTGAACGCATCGAGGTGATACGCGGAGGTACCGCAGCGTATGGATTCGGCGCAGCCGGTGGACTTATCAATATCATCACCAGGAAGCCGTCTGAGGAGTCTCTGGCTGGATATTCGCAGGCTGGCGTGCGCTTTTCCACCGAACATTCTGATGATTCACTAGGCTGGGAAACGACGCAACGTGTATCCGGCACCCGGAATAACGTCGACTACTTGGTATCCGGCAGTTTCGTGCAGCGTGACAGTTTTTTTGATGCCGACGGGGATCGCATTCCGCCGGACCCGCTCGGCGTCCAGGGCGGGCTGGCCAATACCGACGAATACAATCTGCTCGGCAAGCTCGGGTTCAATTTTGATAACGATCGCCAGCGTCTGCAGTTTGCTGTTAATCATTTCAACATCGAACAGGATACCGACTTTACCTTCGGCACCGGTGATCCGGCCAACGGCATAAAGACACCCGCAGTTCCAGGCAGTTTCAATTTCGCGGATCCCGGTACTGAAAATACCCTCGTCAGCATGGACTATATTAACCGTGATCTGGCCGGCAGCCATGTCGATCTCAAGGGTTATTATGGTGACCTGACAGCGAGATTTGCAAAATTCCCGGGCTTTGCCCAGACGGAAATACGCTCAGAGAAATATGGTACCCGGCTGACGATCGATACGCCGCTGATACTGCAGAATTACGGTTTCAGCGTCATCTGGGGCCTCGACTTTCTGAGCGACGAAACTGTGCAGGCAGGTCTGGACGGACCTACTGTCGTGCCGAATATGCAGCAGGATGCCATTGCCGGTTTCCTGGAACTGGAATTGCCGCTGAGCGATATTGGCCTGTTGCGCGGCGGCCTGCGGCATGAAGAAATATCCGTGGACATCGCTGATGTTGTCAATCGCAATGGCACTTTTGTTCAGGGTGATACGCTGGATTACGGCGAGACATTATTTAACGGCAGCGCTGTATTCTATCTGACCGATTATATTGAATTGTTTGGCAGTTTTTCGCAGGGATTTTCGGTCGCGGATATCGGCCGCGCCATCCGTGACGCGGACCCTTCCGTTACCAGCGCTGCCCAACTCGAATCCGAGGCGCAGAAAGTCGACAGTTATGAAATTGGTCTGCGCGGCAGAAAAGGCCCGTTGCAAGCCTCCGTCGCGGGTTTCTACAGTGAATCAGAAAACGGAACTACCTTTGATGCGGACTTGAATATCGTCAAACAGCCGGAACGCATCTGGGGTGTCGAGGGCACACTATCATATCGATTCAATCGGCAGTGGAATGCAGGCGGTACGGCCAGCTGGGCGGAAGGCGAGGTGGATCTCGATGACGACGGTGACTTCGAAGAAGATCTGCCGAGTACACGCATCTCGCCGGTAAAACTGACCGGCTTTCTGGAATACCGTCCGCGTTCCTGGTGGGACAACCGGCTGCAGGTGTTATATGTCGGCAATCGAAGCCCTGATTCGACGCAGTTCGGCGGCGATGATGTCGATGCCTATACTATCGTGGATTGGATCAGCCGTTTTGCCGTCGGACCCGGGCACTTGAGTCTATCAGCGGAGAATCTGCTGAATGAAGATTACTTTACGCTCATCAGCCAGGCATCGCAGACACCATACGGCTTCGCCAAGGGTCCCGGCCGCACTGTCGGCATCAGTTATGCTCTGAACTGGTAGCTCGAATAATCGTTGCATAAATATTTATCATGTATTACTGGGAATATCCCTGTGCGCGATGAGCAAATAGTGGTTAGCAGTAATACCTATCGCCGGCAGTAGCAATGAATGGAACAAGAATACTGTCTGTGTCTCGCGTCGGTCTGATTTCCCGCATAGCCGCCGCGCTGTTCGGTGGCTATGCATTGTCTTATTGTGCGTCCGCGGCGCTGGCGGTACTGTTGCCAGTTCCCAGGTCGGAGGCGGTCGTCATCGCCGTTCTGACGGGTCTGCTGATCTATGCTTCTGCTATTATGTGGGTGTTCAGCGCGCGCACCGCTGCCCGTGCGTGGCTGGTACTGCTGCTGTTGATTCTGCCTTGTGCGGTTGTCACCTGGTTGCCCGGAATACTGACATGAAAAGGACTTTCTCCCAGTCTATGGCCTGGCTGCATACCTGGAGCGGCCTGATATTCGGCTGGATCCTGTTTGCGATATTTCTTACCGGTTCGCTGTCGATTTTCGATCGTGAAATCACGCACTGGATGCAGCCTGAGATCAGTGAACAGGATGTGCCGGTTGCCGAAGCGTTGAATCGTGCCGGCGAATATTTGCAGGCAACTGTTCCGGATTCGGAAACGTGGTTTGTGGTTCCGCCGATGACCCGTAATCCCGGCATGCGGGTATTCTGGCGTGAAGGCCTGGAGTTCGAACATGTCACGATGGACCCCGCCACGGGTGAAGTGGTTCCGGGTGAAACCGAGGGCGGTCACTTTTTTGTTCATTTCCACTATCAGCTCAATGCGGGCACTATCGGTATCTATATCGTCGGTATTGTGGGATTGATGATGCTGATCGGTCTGCTGACCGGTATCGTGATCCACAAGCGGATATTCAAGGATTTCTTTACATTCCGCCCCGGTTCCGGCGCGCAGCGGTCATGGCTGGACGCACATAATGCCCTGGGCGTATTGACGCTGCCGTTCCTGCTGATGATCACGTTTAGTGGGCTCGCCATCTTTGCATTCATGTACATCCCGAGTCCGATTCAGCAGCTTTATGGCAGCAGCCTTGAAGACCAGGAGGAATTCTTCCATGAGGCGTTGCCCCACAAGCATCTCGAACCCACCGGCGAGTCGGCGTCGATGCTGCCGCTGGGCGGATTTGCCGAGCGTGCCCGGGCAGAGTTCGGCGGCAATCAGGTCTGGTTCATGACGGTGGACCATCCGGGCGACACAAATGCCGTGATCACCGCAGGCGCACTGAACGAAGATCAGCTGACCTTATCCAGTCAGCAGATCCAGTTCAACGCGGTGACCGGTGAGGTGTTGCAGACCGGTGTACAAATGAGGCCGGCCGCGCAGACGCAGCGGGTGCTGTCCGGACTGCATTTTGCGCAGTTCGGCGGTTACGCCACGCACTGGCTGTATTTTCTGTCGGGTCTGGTGGGTACCGCCATGATTGGCGCGGGGCTGATACTGTTCACCGTCAAGCGCCGCCGTCAGTATGCCGGTGATAATGATGTTTCCGCGCGCTTTCTGACATTCGCTGAAAAAATGAACATAGCCGCTATTACGGGCCCCATGCTCGGCTCGCTGGCCTATCTGTGGAGTAATCGTCTGCTGCCGGCCGACTGGGCGGATCGCGCTGCCTGGGAAATCGGCGCCTTTTTCGGTATCTGGCTGCTGTCTCTGCTGCATGCCATGCTGCGACCCGTGCAGCGCGCGTGGCTCGAGCAATTCAGCGCTGTCGCGGTATTGTGTCTGGCGTTACCTCTGCTGAATCTTTTGACCAGTGATCAGCATCTGCTGTTAACGCTGCCGAATGCGGAATGGACACTGGCGGGTGTTGATTTGACGGTGCTGGCGATCGGCATTGCCTGTGTATTTTTAGTCAGACGCCTGCGCAACCGGCCCCGTCAATTCGTTGATCAGAGTCAGATGAGCGCTTTGTGGGAATTGGCTGACTGATGATTGTGTTGCTGATGCTGGTGCTAGCCTACGGTGGCATGACGGCGTTGTGTCTGGCCATGAACCGGCACTATCGCCAGGTCCGCTTTGGCGCGCCGTCCCCGGCCCTTAAGCTGGTGCTGCGCATTGCCGGCAGCCTGTTACTGTTCGTGGCATTCTGGCTGGGTATTGTGGGCTGGGGAGCGAGTATCGGACCGGTGGTCTGGTTTGGCGCACTCACAGTCAGTGCGCTGACGCTGGTCTTTCTGCTGCCTTATCGGCCACTGCTGGTTTTACGTTCCAGTGTGTTTGTGACGCCGCTGGCGTTGCTGACGACCGCCGTCGTACTGTTTTTCTGAATATTGCAGTGTTCCCTCAAACTCACCCGGGTGAGCTTCGGGCATTTTTCCTGTCTTCAGCAGTAAAAAATTCATATACGATACAAGTCTAAGTACACGGCACAATTCAAGGCTGGCTGTCATCTTGAATCAGCAGCTACAGCAAGTGTTCATGCGCTACTGTCAGGAACTCCAGCAGTTTCTGGAACAGCGGATGTCGTGTCCGGAAACCGCGGCGGATCTGGCTCAGGAAGCTTTTCTACGCGTCATTCATCACACCCCCGATGATTCCGAAACGGCTAGCCGGGACATACGCGCGCGGCTGTTTCGCGTGGCCGCGGATCTGGCCGCCAGTCATCAGCGTGAGGATCTCAAGCGGCGTTTTGCCTTGTCCGGTATGGCAGAGGCGACCGGCAGTTCCCCCGAGCAGCAGGCACTTTCCACCGAGGAAATTGACATCATGCGGCAGGCGATCGACGAACTGCCGCGCCTCACACGTGAAATTTTCCTGATGCATAAATTCGATCATCTGAGCTATCGTGAAATAGCGACACGTCTGGAGATACCGAAAAACAAAGTTACCGTCCACATGGCGCGTGCGCTGTCCTATTTCCGGCATCGGCTGGATGAGCATCGTCGCAGTTGATCGAGCCGAGCCAGACCAGTAGCAGGGGGGAACACTTCGGTGAATGAAAATCTGTCTACGAGCCAGGTACAGGACGCTGCTGTCGACTGGTTCGTGCGCATGCAGGATGCTGAAGTCAGTGACCGGACGCGCACGGAATTTTCTGCCTGGCTGGCCGCCGATCCGGTGCATGAACGCGCCTACTCTGAACTGGCCGGCCTCTGGAACGGTCTTGATGCACTGGCACCGGAAATGCAGCACCGGCAGACACCGGTCAAAGTCTTATCGTGGACCAGGCATTTCCGGCAGAGGGGCAATCACTGGTATGCCGCAGCCGCCGCACTGTTGATCTACATCACCAGTTCGGCCTGTCTGTTGATGGCACCGGAGATGACGGCCTCCTATCAGACCGATCCTGAAAATCATAAAACTGTCACGCTGAGTGATGGTTCTGAACTGATACTGGCGCCGGGTTCCGATGTCTCTGTAGTGATGGATGAAACCGGCCGCCGGGTTGAATTGCGTCGGGGCAGCGCGCGGTTTGCAGTCAGTCAGGATCCGGAACGACCATTTGATGTCATTGCGGCCAACGGCCGCATCAGGGTGGTCGGTACAATATTTAATGTGAATCTGTCGAAACAGGTCACGGTCAGTGTCAGTCGAGGTGCCGTTGATGTGTTTATCGATGAATCGATCGCCCCGGTCCGGCTGACATATGGCTACAGCGTTGCATACGATGCGGACGGCATAGCAACAGCCGGCATCCGTCATCAACTCGATGACTGGCACAGGATTGGGAAATCACGGACGGATCTCCAGCACATCACGCCGTCAGGTCTGCTGATATCGCGGCTGGGGGACACCATGACTGTGCGAAACAACCTGCCCGGCGAGGAGAGAACTCATCATAGGCCAACCCTCCGCCAGCGCCGCGGCCGGTCATTTGCCACGGAAATGATAGGCGAACGCCTGACACCGCTCATTACCTGACAGCCGATCAGATCAGTATCTTCCGGTTCAGCGTGCTTTATGTCAGCCGCTGATCATGGGTAACTGTCTGATCGTATGCTGAAACCGCTCCCGGTGCGGAGCATGGCGGAGACAACTTCTGCAGATAGCGCGGAGAATTAAGTGACCAATCATAATGGGCATGAGTGAGTTCGGATCCCGACCCGAGCATTATGAGTGCTGGAGTCGCTGTTCAGAGAGAGCAAGCATTTGATCGGGAAACAGAGCCTGTGCTTTAAATTTAAATTGACGACTATTATCTGGTCATTCAGCTGATTAGTTTTACTTGACCTTCGTGAATAATAAGTTTTACGGATTCCAGACTGTCCCCGAAGCAAGGTCCGGACACACACAGGCCGTCCTCAATCTGGAACAGGGCACCGTGCATGCCACATATAATTAATGTCGCGTCTTCGGTCAGGAACTGGTCCGGTTGCCATTCCAGCGAGGCGCCCATGTGCGGGCATGAATTGACGTAGCCGTAGACCTGTCCATCCCGCCGGACTATGAATATTTCGCGGGTTACGCCGTCGATTTCGATATTAAGGCCTTTGCTGCCCGGATTCGGGATGTCGTTCAGATTGCAGAGGTATTTTGATTTATTCATTTTTATCAGAGAGTTAGTGTCAGTTCCCGCTATGTGGCAGTGCGTAGACCCGGCCGGGCATGTTCGCTAGAATTACGCTTTAATATCGGGCGGGAGTAGCCGGCGGGTTACTCCCGCTTTGCATGTCTGACTTTCGGATTCATGGCTCTGGAGGATTCCTTGACGACACCAGCCCTGCTGGCGCTCGAAGACGGCAGTCTGTTCCATGGCCGCTCAATCGGGGCGGCGGGGCAGACCGTCGGCGAGGTGGTATTCAATACCGCCATTACCGGCTATCAGGAAATCCTGACCGATCCCTCCTATTACAAACAGATTGTTACCCTGACTCAACCGCATATCGGTAACGTCGGCACCAATCAGGAAGACGAGGAGGCGGCCCGCATCTACGCTGCCGGTCTGGTGATCCGCGATCTGCCGATTGAAATGAGTAACTGGCGCGCCCAGGGTTCGCTGTCCGACTATCTGCAAAACAACCATATCGTGGCCATCGCCGACATCGATACTCGGCGCCTGACCCGGCTGCTGCGGGAGAAGGGCGCCCAGCGCGGTTGTATCGTCGCCGGTGACGCGATCGATGAAGAGACCGCGCTGGCAGCGGCACGCGAGTTCCCCGGACTCAAGGGCATGGACCTGGCGCAGGAAGTTTCTACCGATGAGGCCTACGAATGGCGCCGCAGCGGCTGGCAGCTGCACGGCAGTGATGCGGATGTGGCCGCCGACAAGCTGAACTGGGATGTGTACGCCTATGATTACGGCGTCAAGCGCAACATCCTGCGCATTCTGACGGACATGGGCTGCCGGCTGACCGTGATACCGGCGAAAACACCGGCCAGCGAGGTGCTGGCGGAAAAACCCGACGGAATATTCCTGTCGAACGGGCCCGGCGATCCCGAACCCTGCGACTACGCCATTGATGCGATCCGTGAATGCATCGCCGCCCGGGTGCCGACTTTCGGGATCTGTCTGGGGCATCAGTTACTGGGACTGGCCGGTGGCGGCAAGACCCTCAAGATGAAGTTCGGTCATCATGGCGCCAATCACCCGGTTGTCGATATCAGCAGCGGTCGCGTGATGATCACCAGTCAGAATCACGGTTTTGCCGTGGACGAACAGACGCTGCCCGCTGAACTGCGCCCGACACATCGTTCACTCTTCGACGGCACGCTGCAGGGCATTCATCACAACGAAGCGCCAGCCTTCAGTTTCCAGGGACATCCGGAAGCCAGTCCTGGACCGCATGATGTCAGACCTCTGTTTCAACACTTTATTGACTTAATGCAGTCCGCAAATGCCCGCAAATAAACGCGAATAAATACTAATAGTCCGCGAATGAACGCAAATGAAATGAAATAAGGGAGATAGGAATGAATTCTCAGAAAAGGATTTCTGAGCAGGTGATTGGATGCACCATCAGAGTCAGCAATATTCTGGGTGCGGGGTTTCTTGAAGCGGTATACGCCAATGCCCTGGCTATAGAGTTGAGAAACGAGAGAATACCATTTGAAGAGCAGAAAGCATTGCAGGTTCATTATCACAATGAAGCAGTTGGCGTGTTTTATGCTGATCTGCTCGTCTCAGAGAAATTGATTGTTGAATTGAAAGCCCTGTCTCATTTGCGGCCTGAGCCTGATGCGCAATTGATGAACTATCTGAAGTCTGGTGGCCTGAGTGCAGGATTGCTACTGAATTTTGGAACACCGCGAGTCGGTATCAAAAGAATTGTCCTGGATTATGTCGATGCAGAGAAAATTTAACTTACCATTTGCGTTTATTTGCGTTCATTCGCGGACCGAATAACAAACATGCCGAAGAGAACGGACATAGAATCTATCCTGATCATAGGCGCCGGTCCGATCGTGATCGGTCAGGCCTGTGAGTTTGATTATTCCGGCGCGCAGGCCTGCAAGGCGCTCAAGGAAGAAGGTTACCGGGTGATCCTGGTGAATTCGAATCCGGCCACCATTATGACCGATCCGGAAATGGCGCATGCCACCTATATCGAGCCGGTACGCTGGCAGTCGGTGGAACGGATCATCGAGCAGGAAAAACCCGATGCCCTGCTGCCGACCATGGGTGGCCAGACCGCACTCAATTGTGCGCTGGAACTCTATAATCGCGGCATTCTCGAAAAACATGGCGTTCAATTGATCGGTGCCTCACAGGAAGCCATCGACAAGGCCGAGGATCGGCAACTGTTCCGTGAGGCCATGACGCGCATTGGCCTGGCGACGCCACGTTCTGAAATTGCCCACTCTATAGAAGACGCCTGTGTTGTCCAGGAGGAGATCGGTTTTCCAACCATAATTCGGCCCTCATTCACCATGGGCGGCTCAGGTGGTGGTATCGCCTATAACCGCGAAGAATTTATCGACATTGTTGATGCCGGCCTGAAGGAATCGATGAATCATGAAGTCCTGCTGGAACAGTCCGTGCTCGGCTGGAAGGAATACGAAATGGAGGTGGTGCGGGATCGAAACGATAACTGCATCATCATCTGCTCGATAGAAAACTTTGATCCCATGGGTGTGCACACCGGCGATTCGATCACCGTCGCGCCGGCATTGACGCTGACCGACAAGGAATACCAGATCATGCGCGATGCCTCGATCGCCGTGCTGCGTGAAATCGGCGTCGAAACCGGCGGTTCCAATGTGCAGTTCGCGGTGAATCCAGATGACGGTTCCTTGATCGTGATCGAAATGAATCCGCGCGTGTCGCGTTCGTCGGCACTGGCGTCCAAGGCGACGGGTTTTCCCATCGCCAAGGTTGCCGCCAAGCTGGCAGTCGGTTACACGCTGGATGAACTGGCCAACGAGATCACCGGTGGCGCCACGCCGGCCTCGTTCGAACCGAGTATTGATTACGTGGTGACCAAGATCCCGCGCTTTACCTTCGAAAAATTCCCGCGTGCCGACAGCCGCCTGACCACGCAGATGAAATCTGTAGGCGAGGTCATGGCCATTGGCCGAACTTTTCAGGAATCACTGCATAAGGCTATCCGCGGACTGGAAACCGATCACGACGGCTTTACCGAACAGTTGAAGCCCGATGCCCCGGAAGTCGTGGAAAAGATTGTGGCCGAACTGCGTGTGCCGCGAGCCGAACGTCTCTGGTATATAGGCGACGCGTTCCGGTTCGGCATGAGCCTGGAAGAAGTTCACGAACATACCTGGATCGATCCCTGGTTCCTGGCCCAGATCCGCGACCTGATAACCGAGGAAGGGCAGGTCGTGACTGACGGGCTGGCCGGCCTGACCGCCGAACGCCTGCGCCAGCTCAAACGCAAGGGATTTGCCGATCGCCGGCTGGGCAAGCTGCTCGGCACAAGTGAGTTCGAGATCCGCAAGCTGCGCCATGATTACGGTATACGGCCCGTCTACAAGCGGGTGGATTCCTGTGCCGCGGAGTTTGCGACGCCGACCGGTTACATGTACTCAACCTATGAAGAAGAGAACGAGGCCGAACCCACTGATCGCAGGAAGATCATGGTCCTGGGGGGCGGGCCGAACCGCATCGGCCAGGGGATCGAGTTTGACTACTGTTGCGTGCATGCGGCACTCGCCATGCGAGAGCTTGGCTATGAAACCATCATGGTCAACTGCAATCCGGAGACCGTCTCGACCGATTACGATACGTCGGATCGCCTGTATTTCGAGCCCTTGTCGCTGGAGGATGTGCTTGAGATCATCGATCTGGAACAACCCGAGGGCATCATCGTCCAGTACGGTGGCCAGACGCCGCTCAAGCTGGCGCGTGAGCTGGACAGGGCCGGGGCACCGATCATCGGTACCTCGCCAGATTGCATCGATTTAGCCGAAGATCGTGAACGTTTCCAGCAGTTATTGAACGATCTGAACCTGCAGCAGCCGCCGAATCGCACGGCGCGTGCCCTGGAGCAGGCGATCAGGCTGGCGGAGGAAATCGGCTATCCGCTGGTGGTGCGCCCGTCCTATGTGCTCGGGGGCCGTGCCATGGAGATTGTCTATAGTGAAGAAGACCTGCGCGAATATATGGACAAGGCTGTTTCGGTGTCGCATGAATCGCCGGTGCTGCTGGACCGGTTTCTCAATGATGCCATAGAAGTCGATGTCGACGCAGTGGCGGACGGCACGGATGTGGTCATAGGCGGCATCATGGAGCATATCGAACAGGCTGGCGTGCATTCCGGCGATTCCGCCTGCTGCCTGCCGCCGCACAGCCTGAGCCCGGAAACGCAGGCGCAGATCGCCGATCAGGTGACGCGCATGGCCCACGGCCTGAATGTAGTCGGTCTGATGAATGTGCAGTTCGCCATTCAATACGGCGAGATTTTCGTTCTCGAAGTCAATCCGCGTGCCTCGCGCACGGTGCCATTTGTTTCCAAGGCGACCGGCGTGCCG
>CAZFUS010000060.1:0-4276 GCA_964522485.1 uncultured Enterobacteriaceae bacterium
ATTCACTATTCACTATTCACTATTCACTATTCACTATTCACTATTCACTATTCACCTATTTCGCTTTCTTCTTATGCTCACGGCTGGCCTTGAGCGTACTGCCCGCTTCCTTGAACTCCTGTCGGCTCTGGGGTTTGAGTGCATGCGCCGTACTGGCCGTTTCAGCTTCACCTGCCGCGTCCGGTGCTACCGCGGCACCCCAGTATAATTCTTCATCCTGTTCATAACGTTTGCCCAGTTGCCAGGCAACCTGAGCACGACCCAGTTCCACGCCCATGTAAAAGGCATGAGGTGCATCATCGGCCAGCAGACTGAGCTGCGGAAACAGTTCAAACGGCTCGCGGCCGTCCCAGAAACCATCGCGATTAAAGACATGGATACCCGTCTCACTGAGCCGCACCCGATAGCTCGGATCCTTGATTTGCCGGGCCAGATCTTCGATTTCCTGCCGGCTGTAGGGAAACGGCTTGCGCGCATGCGTGGTCAACAGCTCGTCACTATAACCCTTGGGCAGGCTGTTGGCCTCCCGGGCCGCGAACATGATACGCCGTGCCCGGTCTGCCTCACGCACGGCCGAACGCGCATGCGGACTTACCTCGGTCGCCAGCACATTGGTGATATTCAGTTCCGAAATGATACCGAACAATAGCGCATTGATGCCGGTCGTATCGGCGTCGGTGAGTTCGGTCAGATTGCCGATGCCCATCATGATCGGACTGTCAGGACACTGCCGGCGCAATTCATGATAGCGCAACAGCGACTCGGTGAAACCAAAATGCAGCGGATCGAGGATGCTGTCAGCAATATAGCTGCGTTCCTGTTCAGTCAGTTTCTCAATGGCTTTATACAACGACGTCATATCGCCCGGATTTTCGGGGATCAGCACCGGCGTACTGTCAACCTCGTCGGCTACCCACAAGGTGCTCTGCCTGAGGCTGAGCAGATAATGCGCGCCAGCCCGGCCGCCGCGCAGGAGTTCGTCCGTCTCCATTGAATCGACACTGACAGTGTAACCGGCCTCGCACAGGGCGTTGACACTGTCTTCCAGATGCGGGAAATCCAGGCCCGGCAGACAGCCGATATCGATGACATCGGCACCATCGATCCGGTAGCGTTCGGCACGTTCAAGAATGGCCGCGATGGTCATGTTCGGCGCATCGACGATCTCGGCGAAAATCCGGACATCGTAATGGCTCAGATCCGGTTCAAAAGGCCCCTGCCCGAAAAAGGCCGGCAGATCCTTCAAATCCTTGGGGCCCCGTTCCACCGGCATGCCCAGCCGCTGCGCGAGTGGCTCCAGGTCACCCTGACACAGTCCCGGCACGATGATGCGATCGAATCCGGCGATATTCTCAAGGCGGCGTTCAAGCATCTTGACAGACATCAGCGCTGCGACACTGACACCAATGTTGCGGACTTCGTAGCTGAATACCGGCTGCATGGACTCCAGCACCTGATGGAGGCTTTTTTCGGCCAGTTTGCCGGTCAGAAACAGGATATTTTCGCCCATCGGCTCAGGCTGACGTCAGGCTGCAGGCAGACAGCCCGCAGGAGTGGTTGATAGTAACCAATTCAGCTGGTCTTCCATAGCCGCTTGTATCGCTGCTGATGCGGTTTGTCCCTGCATTCTCAATCGCCCTGTTCAAATTTTGTATTATAACTAATTGATTTCATTATTGTTATCTATACAGCACCATGACGGAAAAATTCTGGCACGCATTTCGCATCTCCATAACCGTACAAGATAGCACTTGTTATGGTGCTGTCGGTACCTGAAGGGGAGTGAGCTCGATAACGAACTCCTCCAACCTGTTAAAACTTTGAACCTATATTTGGAGACATATCATGAAATGGGAAACTCCTGCTTATAATGACATTCGCTTCGGTTTCGAAGTGACCATGTACATCAACAACAAGTAAGTTGATGTCGACCAGGGAGCGGTTTTTCCGCTCCCCGGTTTCAGTTACGCAGTTGAACATGGCAATATGATTGAACAGGATATTGACACCATCGCTGCAGTGCAATAACGCGTTAATTACTGAACTGCTAAGCCCTGTGATGGTGATGCCCACAGGGCTTTTTTATTGACAGAAACAAACTACATTCACTCAGGAACCGGATTATGGGCGTACAGGAACCAACACCCTGGACCCGCGAAGAGTTCGAGCAGAAACTTCGCGCCAAGGAAAAGTACTACCACATCAACCATCCGTTTCATGTGTTGATGAACGATGGCAAGCTGGAGAAGAAGGCAGTCCAGGGCTGGGTAGCCAATCGCTTTTATTACCAGACCAGCATTCCGATCAAGGATGCAGCAATCATGGCCAACTGCAAGGATCGCGCAACACGGCGTATGTGGGTACAGCGCATCATCGATCATGACGGCACCCAGGGTAATGAAGGCGGCATCGAGGCCTGGTTGCAGCTCGGCGAGGCAGTCGGTCTGACGCGCGACGAATTGTGGTCCGAAGAACACGTCCTGCCAGGCGTACGTTTCGCCATCGATGCCTATGTCAATTTTGCCCGCCGCGCGACCTGGCAGGAAGCCGCCTGTTCATCGCTGACCGAGCTGTTTGCACCGAAAATCCACCAGAATCGCCTGGACAACTGGCCCAGACACTACACCTGGATCAGGGAAGAAGGTTACAACTATTTCCGCAAACGCCTGGCTGAAGCGCGCCGCGATGTCGAGCATGGTCTGAGTATCACGCTGGATTACTTCCGCACCCGGGAGCAGCAGGAATATGCTCTGGGTCTGTTGCAGTTCAAGCTCGATATCCTGTGGACCATGCTGGATGCCATGTGGATGGCTTATATTGAAAACAAACCACCGTATCACTGTGTCAAATAATATAAATGGATATTTCTGCCGATAGCACCATTCCCGAAGTTGCGCCGACGTTCCGGCTGCAATGGGAAAAAGCGCAGGACTGTTATGTCGTTCTGTATCCGGAAGGCATGGTCAAATTAAGTCCCAGTGCCGGTGAAATCATGAAGCGCGTCAATGGCGAACAAAGCGTTGCCGATATCATTGCCGATCTGCGGCAGCAGTTCCCGGACGCCGAACTGGAACAGGATGTACGCAAATTTATGGAGGTAGCCAATGAAAACGGCTGGATCCGAGCAAAATCAGAGTAAGCCACTATGGCTGCTTGCGGAGCTGACCTACAAGTGTCCGCTGCAGTGCCCCTATTGCTCAAACCCGGTTGAGATCGCGAAATACCAGAACGAGCTCTCCACCGAAGACTGGTTCCGGGTGATGCAGCAGGCGCGCGAGATGGGTGCCACCCAGCTGGGTTTCTCCGGCGGTGAACCCCTGGTAAGGAGAGATCTGGAAGAACTCATCGCCGAAGCCCGGCGCCTGGGTTATTACACCAACCTGATCACATCCGGCGTCGGCATGGATGAGGATCGGGTCAAGGCATTCAAGGAAGCCGGCCTGGACCATATCCAGATCAGTTTTCAGGCCAGTAACGAGGAATTGAACAATTATATCGCCGGCACCAAAAGCTTCAGTCACAAGACCGAAATGGCCCGGATAGTCAAGAAATACAATTATCCGATGGTGCTGAATATCGTATTACACCGTAAAAATATCGATCAGATCCGCGACATTCTGGATATGTGTGCCGAGCTGCATGGCGATTACGTTGAACTGGCCAGTACGCAATACTATGGCTGGTCACGTATCAATATTGATCAGCTTCTGCCGACCAAGGAACAGCTCGACAACGCCTGGCAGGTCGCCGCGGAATACAAGGAAAAAATGAAAGACCGGATGAAGGTCATTTATGTTATCCCGGACTATTATGAAACCCGGCCCAAGGCGTGCATGAACGGCTGGGGTTCGGTGTTTCTGACCATCACACCCGACGGCACGGCCCTGCCCTGCCACGCCGCGGGCCAGTTGCCGCTCGAGTTTCCGAACGTGCGCGATCACAGTATCGACTGGATCTGGCATGAATCAGAAGGCTTCAATGTTTACCGTGGTTATGACTGGATGGTCGAACCCTGCAAGTCCTGCCCCGAGAAGTACAAGGATTTTGGTGGCTGCCGCTGTCAGGCTTACATGCTGACCGGCGATGCGCGTAACGCGGACCCGGTCTGCGACAAGTCACCCTATCATCAGCAGCTGCATGATGATGTCGAGCGCATCAACACACTGGCCAAAAGACAGGATCCGAACGTCGAGGAGAAGCCGCTGATGTTCCGCAACATGCGCAATTCCAAGGCGATCAAGGGCAAGGACAAGCGGCCGAATCTGGCCGAAGTTGA
>CAZFUS010000060.1:4376-15084 GCA_964522485.1 uncultured Enterobacteriaceae bacterium
GCAATTCCAAGGCGATCAAGGGCAAGGACAAGCGGCCGAATCTGGCCGAAGTTGATTAAACGGGAATTCGATCCTGTTGTCGCCGCTTGAAAGCGCTTCCTACAGAAAATAGGCAGGAGCATCGTGTCGGCGCGGCAAGGATTTGATTCGGGGTTTTTCAGGAGCGCCTTGCAGGCGCGAAATATTCATCAATCGCGGCCACAGTCCGCTCCTGCAGGAGCCGGGGAAGCAACAAGTTAAATTCTGCTGTGGGAGGCAGCCGCAGCCGGCGACTGCAATCAACCTTCATGAATTGTCTATGGCCTGGACGATTTCCAGTGCCTGCCGATTGGGTCTGACGTCATGGACCCGGAATATCCTGACACCCGCCTGCGCACCGATTACTGTTGTCGCGCAGGTTGCACCGATCAGTTCGTACGGCTCGGTTTCACGACATATGGCACCCATAAAGCGTTTACGACTGGTGCCCAGTAAAACCGGATAGCCGCCGGCAACCAGATCCGGCAAAGCCTTCAGCAGCTGGAGGTTGTGATCACGCGTTTTGCCGAAGCCGATGCCAGGATCCAGGATCAACTGGCTGGGACGAACCCCGGCCCGTTCTGCGGCTTCGGCCCGGTCGAGAAGAAAAGCCCGGACTTCACGCGCGACATCAATATAGGCGGGATTATCCTGCATCGTTTCGGGTTTTCCCTGCATGTGCATTAACACCAGCGGAACATCGGCCTCGGCGGCCAGTGCCAGCATATCCGGATCATCGCGGCCGGCAGAGATATCATTCAGCATGCCTGCGCCCGCCTGCAGGGCTTTTTTCGCCACCTGCGCCCGGGTCGTATCGACACTAATGGCAATTTCCGATGGCAGGGATTGCCGTAATGCACGGACAATATCCAGAATACGATCAAGCTGTTCGCTGACGCTCACACGTTTCGATCCGGGACGGGTGGATTCGCCGCCGACATCAATGATATCAGCGCCGTCCGTCACCATCTGTCTGGCATGTTCGACAGCCTTATCGGGATCCACATAACGCCCGCCATCGGAAAAACTGTCCGGCGTCAGGTTGAGAATGCCCATGATACGGGGGCGTTCAGCTGATTGGTTCATGGCCGTTGCGGGTGGTAGCTCAGAGTTGTCATTTCGAGCGCCAGTGAGAAATCTCTCTGTATCATAAAGCGGGAATTCTCAGACACACAGTCCACCCTGCGCGAAGCCGAAGGGATGGTACCGCGGGAAATCCCTGCCGCGAACAAAGTGAAGTCCACGGATTTCAAGCCGGGCCAGTACCGAGTTGCGCGGCGACATCATCGGTTGCCCGGATCAGTGCATCAACCATGGCCGGTTCACCAGCGAGATGTCCGGCCGCGGGCAGCAGTGTCATTTCCGACTTAGGCAGCGCTTTATGCACCGCCCAGGAGGCCGATGGCGTACACACCATATCGTGCCGGCCATGGATGATTTTTACCGGCACCTCTGGTACCCGGCCAATATCCTCCAGAATCTGGTTTTCGCGGATAAAGTACCGCTGACTGGCATAGTGCATCTCGAGTCGCGCGGTATCGATCAGCTTCCGGGGGGTATCCCCGGTTTCCAGTTCGTAATGCTTCACCAGCGTGTGCGTTACGACACGACCGGTCCAGAGCGCCCAGGCACGGGCGGATTTATATTGTTTGTCTGCATCGTCAGAAAAAACTTTCTGTGCCATTTCCCGAAGCAGGGCCTCCGGCTCGCGGGCCTGAAAATCTTTTGTAAATTCATCCCAGAACTCCGGGAAAAAGCGATTGGCGCCGTGCCCCAGCATCCAGTGCAAGTCCTGGCTGCGGGCCAGAAACGTCCCGCGCAGGACCAGCGCCGCTGTAGACTCTGGATATTGTTCCGCATACAGCAGGGCCAGGGTAGCACCCCAGGAACCACCGAACACGACCCAGCGATCGATGCCCAGACGTTCCCGGATGGACTCCATATCACCAAGCAGTGTCTGGGTCGTATTGCCCTCCAGGCGGCCATGAGGCTGACAGCGGCCACTGCCACGCTGGTCGAACACGACAATGCGGTAACGGTCGGGGTCGAAATACTGGCGGTGATGCGGCTTGGCGCCGGAGCCCGGACCGCCATGCAGAAAGATCACCGGCAGGCCGGCGCGCGCACCGCAATCCTCGAAATAAATCTCGTGGCCGGAACCGACCGGCAGCAGACCGGATTCAGCCGGCTCGATTTCAGGGTAGAGTTCGCGCATAGATCATATAGGCTGAAAGGGGGAATGCCGGCGCTTTAATAACCCGCGGCCCTGTAACGTTCGGTGATTTTGGCAACCTCTTGCAGGAGCGGCTTGGGACCGCGATTGAATGTTTCACGCCTGCAAGGCGCTCCTACAAACCCCAATTAAACTCTTGTCGCGCCGGCACGGCGCTCCTGCAGATGAGGAGTTAAACCAATCAAGAATAACAAGAGTAAATAATAAAACTGGCTAGATATCGCCAAGGATTTCCTGGCGTTTGGTTTCGTATTCTTCCTTGGAGATTAACTCCTGATTGTACAATTTTTCCAGCGCTGACAGGCGTTCCTCGACCGTCTGCGATCCGCCGCCGTTACCCTCGCGCATTTCCTTGCGCATGCGGGCCATTTCCAGCTTCAGTTCGCGCTGTTCCTTCTGCATGCGGGCGGCTTCCAGCCGCATCTGCCGCGATACCTCGCCATCGGAGCCCCGTTCGGCCTGGTTGCGCTGGCGTTCAAGCGCGGCGACAGCCTTGTCAACATCGATGACGAACCAGTCCTGACGGACATTATTATCAATGACCTTATTCTGAACACCGTCCATATTCACCAGATTGCTGGCGAGTTTCGCGGAACTCTCGGAACGGCGACCGTGATTAAGCGTATAGGGCGAAAGCTGACCCGAGGAATCATAAAGCTGTTCGTAGGCGTCATTGGTGAATACATCATAGGCGCCCACGATGATGTTGAGCTGGCCCTCTTTATAGAAGGCGCGGCCGGCAACATACGCCTTGTCTTCGAGAAAAATCAGCTTTGAAACACTCTTTTGCAGCACAAAGAGAATATCCTGTTCCGGTTTCGCGTTTTTCAGGCCCCGGGCCAGTTCCTGACCCAGACGCTGTGACTGCTGAACCGAGAAAACCGGCTTCAGATCATCCTCCGAAGCGAAAAAGTCGTCGGAGCGGAATTTCAGAGCCTGGATCGCCAGCGCGATCCGTTTCGGATCCAGGGTCACCGGGTGGTCGTTCTGGCCAAAATCAGAATCATCGAGACTCGCGTATCGGAAATACTGGTTCGGTCCGGATTTCCAGATGACATCATCGCTGGATAACAAGGGCGCAGCCGTTGCGGTCCCGGCAGCCGACAGCAGAAGCCAGACAACAAGAAATACGTTAACTAACTGATTTTGCAATTTTCGCATGGTGTGGGCACAACCTGAAATCGAGTCTGTTTATGACCGGACTGTCAGGGAGAAGTTTACCGCAATTCAGACGGATTAGGAAAAGAGCATTGCGATCTCATTGTTACCAGAATCGGCCCCTGATTGAGCCCTTGATTGAGTCAATTCACAACCTTCACCACAGGCCGGATGGACAATCCCGCCTCATAAAAAAAGGCCTCCGAAGAGGCCTTTTCTATACAGCTAGAAGTAACTGCTTCTTCAAACAACTCAGAAGAAGTAGGTCAGACCCAGGGTGATGGTATCCAGCTCGTCAGAACCGGCGAAGGCAGCCGATCCGGGACCATCAACATCCAGGTCAAGCTGTTCCCAGACACCGTAGATCATCAGGTTGCTGCCGAAGTACTGGCTGACTTCAACACCCATGCGCTCGACTTCGGAACCGGTAACACCACTGGTGACACCCAGAACACCATACTGATCGTTGTAGCTGCCGTACTGGAAGGCGATCGCGGTATCACCCACGGACGTCCAGGCCTTCTTGATACCCAGCTTGCCCCAGTAGGCATCGGTATCGTCGCCATAACCGGCAACCGCACCATCAGCTTCTTCGTACTGATAGGCGAAGGTACCGAAGATACCGGTCGGATTATGCATCACGCCCAGCTGCGTCTGGAAATTCTCGGCTGAGTCATAAAAGCCAGCCGCATTGCCGCCGGTGCTGGGACCGTTGTTCTGGGCATAACCGACATGCAGCATAGTCGTGAAAGCACCGAAGTCGGCATTATATTTGCCCGCAACGTCGTAGATGTCGTCGTTGGCATAGCCGACGGCGATATTCAGACCGTCCACGAAAGTCGGCAGGTCGTAACGAACGCCCTGACGATAGATACCGTTACAGTCGAGACCGATACCACCGATACCCTGCAGTTCAGGCGCGGTCAGACAGCCCATGAAGTCACCCCAGACGGCGCCGCCGGCACCCAGAGCACCGCCCGCACCCTGGATATTGAAACCGTTACCACGGAAGACCGGGGAGATGCTGGGCCACAGCGTCACGGACGGATCGGCGAGTACGGCGATGTTATCCGTCGGCATGGACTGCAGACCGACGGTGAACTTGCCGAACGGACCACCGACATTCACACTGGAACCGAGAACACCGATGCTATGACCGTTGGAATCGTCGAACGGACCGCCACTACCCGCTGAAGCAGTCTGGTTTGAAAAGATCAACGGTGTATTCAACGCCTGCGGCTCCAGAATGACCTCAAACCCGGCATTCATGCCGGTGTTGGCCAGATCCGTGGAACCCGAAAAGGTGATGCGGCTGCCCAGCGTGGTGCCATTGTCCGATGACTGGACGACGTCGCTGCCGACGCCATCATCGTAATAAACCAGACCTTCGTTAATCCAGCCTGAAATGTTGACCGAGCTTTCGGCCTGGGCCGGTCCGCTCACCGTCATGGCCAGCGCCGCGGTGCCTACAGCTGCTGCGAGCGTGCTCTTGTTAAAAGTTTTCATCCAAAAATCCTCCTAGTAAACCCACTCAAATCTCTAGAGGTAAAAACGATCTCCCCAGCCTGAATCCCTCCCAACTCGTTACAGCAACTGCGGTGAGACTCCCAGGCCTGAAGATCGACAGTACTGTCTTTCTTCAAGACGTGCATAAAGTTAGTACAAGACAACACCTGTTGCAAGAAAAATTTTCAAAAAAACAACAACCATCCAAAATCGTCCTTTTTTGTTGTTTTCATACAACGAAAAAATCTGCACTCGTTCAGTTTTCTCAGATAACTTGCCCGCTTAGCGCATAATTTGCATTTGCTCTGTTAACTGGAATTTTGTCTGTAGAATGCGTGACGATTGAACCATTTTTATTATTAATGTTGCAGAATAACAACAGAATCATTATGATATTTAATCTATGAAAATCAATGCGTTAAAAAATTCCCGCTAGGTTGATATTCCGCTTTGCATTCCCGCATTCCAGGCGCATTGAAGGGGCCTGCCCGCTGGTGGTATACGCTCTGGTACACTGTGCAGAGGGAGGATGTTCGTCGATGACTACGGATGCAATCGATATTGACGCCCTGCGCGCCGGCGATGAAACCGTCTTCCGCGAACTGATCCGCCGCTACCAGCACACGCTGCTGGCCGTGGTCCGGCCGCTGGTCGGCGAACAGGCCGAGGAAGTGGTCCAGGAAGCCTGGATCAAGGTACACAGGTCCTGTGCCGGTTTCGAGGGCCGGTCGCACATCAAGACCTGGTTGTGCAGCATCGCGCTGAACGAAGCCAGAATGTATCTGCGGCGTCACAAACTCGAAATGAATATGACCGTCAGCAATGATGACGGTGACGACAGCCTGCAGGATAGGTTCAAAAACACCGGCGGCTGGGCACGGCCACCGGGCGTGTGGAATCCGGATTCACCCGACGCACTGCTCATGCAGGAGAATCTGCTGGAATGCCTGGAAAAGACACTTGCGGCCCTGCCCCCGAACCAGCAGTCGCTGTTACGGCTGCGTGATATCGAAGCGCTGCCGTTCGACACCATCTGTAACGAACTCGAACTCTCCGCATCCAATGCCCGGGTACTGCTGCACCGTGCCCGGAGCACAGTATATCGCATACTGGAAGGTTATCAGGAGACAGGAGAATGCTGAGCTGCCGCGAACTGGTCAACGAAACCACGGGAGATCCGGATCTGATCACGCCCGGCCACTCATTGCGCTTTTCAGTGCAACTGCATTTGCTGATGTGCCGGCACTGCCGTCGCTATGTGCGCCAGCTGCGGCTGCTGCTCACTGTGCTGTCCGGCAGGCACCGCCAACTAGCAGCCGAGGCGGATACCGTCGATCGCATATGGCAGGCGATACAGAACCGGGAGCCGCAATCACGACCGGGCTAGCATGCATTGAATCCGGCAGCAGTTACATGCACGGGTTGACGGCATTGCAGTAACCGGTGGTATCGCCGGATATCCACTGCCGGTGTATCCCGGCTATAACAACGGAGGCAATCAACCATGTCGGACCAGCAACGCCTGCGGTTCAGTCTGTTTCTGCTCAGAATCGGCGTGTTCATCGTCATGCTGATGTGGACACTGGACAAATTTATCAATCCGGAACATGCAGCCGGGGTATTTGCAGGCTTTTACGGCATTGCTGACGCCCAATCGATCATGCTTTTCATCGGCCTGGCCGAGCTGGTTGTTGTCATTGCCTTCGTGCTCGGCCTGTTCAAGCGCTGGAGCTATGGTCTGGTGCTGGTGTTACACGCGGTCTCGACATTCGCCAGTTTTCCGAATTACCTGGATCCATGGAACAGCCTGCTGTTTTTCGCCGCCTGGCCAATGCTGGCGGCCTGTATCGCCCTTTATCTGCTGCGTGACAGCGATACATTACTGACCATCAAATCACGGTAATCAGGCATTAACCACTAAAACGGGATTTCATAATGAGTTGTTTCAATTCCGCCGTTATACCCGCACCCATGGATAAAGTCTGGAACAAACTACGTGACTTCCACGACATGTCCTGGGCCAGCGGCGTCATCGATAGCTGTGAAAAGGGCAACGAACTGCCCGGCACGCAAGTGGGTGCCAAACGCGTCCTCAATAATGCCTTCCATGAAACACTGCTGGCACTTGACGATCACGAACATATCGTCCGCTACAGTATTGATGACGGTCCTGAGGCAGTTTCCAAGGACAATGTCAGCGGCTATATCGGCGAAGTCAGGGTCTTTCCGGTCACCGATGGCGACCGGACCTTCGTACGGTGGACTTCTTCCTGGGAAGACAGCAAGGGCGGTGTGGCCGAATTCTGCGATCCCATTTACAAGGCGCTTCTTGATGCCCTGAAAAAACACTTTTCCTGAATCAGGCAGTTACCCCGTGGCGCAGCTTGACCCTGACGATCTGCGCCAACTGACGGGACAGTACCAAAAGGTTACGTGGCGTTTCCCCTGGAGCAAAACGGATCAGGCAGGGAGTCATGACCTGGTGGTTACCATGAAACAGGGACAGCTCTATACCCGCCTGGGCAATGGCAAGCCACGTTTACTTATAGATAGCGGTGGATCAACGGCATTCTCGACGCGAAAATGAGCCCTTAGCAACCATTGCTTTCAATCGTTTTCAAGAGCGGCTGTATCTGCATGGCGATTTCGGGATTTACCAGCTCTTGCCGTCATCCAGATCGGCAAATGGAGATTCACACCATGATTGATCTTTACTCCTGGTCGACGCCAAATGGTCATAAGCTGCATATCATGCTCGAGGAAACGGGCCTGGCCTATCGCCTGCATCCGATCAATATCACCACCGGCGAACAGTTTGAACCGGACTTTCTGCGCATCAGTCCCAACAACAAGATCCCGGCCCTGGTCGATCAGAACGGCCCGGATGGCAGAGCGCTGTCCATGTTCGAGTCCGGTGCCATGCTGATCTATCTGGCCGACAAGACCGGACAGTTCATGGGCGATGATTATCGTTCACGGATGGTGATATTGCAGTGGCTCATGTTCCAGATGGCACATATCGGCCCCATGCTCGGACAGGCACATCATTTCCGAAAATATGCGCGTACACAGATATCTTATGCCATCGAGCGCTATACCAATGAAGCCAGAAGGCTCTATGGCATACTTGACAAACGTCTTGACGAGACGGATTACCTCGCCGGCGATATGTATACCATTGCCGATATCGCTACCTTCCCGTGGTTGCGCACACCTGATGATCAGGGCGTTGATCCTGGCCGGTATCCCAACGTACAACGCTGGTATAACCGTATCAACGGGCGACCCGCTGTACAACGCGGTCTGAGTGTCATGGAGGATATTCCGGTTAATCCCGATGATGACAGTAGCTGGGATATTTTGTTCGGCAATGGCCAGTTCCGGCAATCATAAGAATGCGGGGAGAGCCAGGTGCCAGATCATGGATTCTGTTTTTCATCGTTGCTGTCTTGCCGTTTAGGACTCGCCGGCTGCCATTTCTGAATACGATTGTTACCCAGGTCTGTAATGAACACGGATTCATCCCTGGCCACGGCCGCGGCCATCGCATGATTGAACTGTCCGGGGCCTGCTCCCCTGCGGCCAAAGTTCGTGAGAAAAGTGCCATTTGGTGAAAATTTCTGGACCCGGTCGTTATAAAAATCAGCGACGAACAGGTTTCCCTCGGGACCAAAGGCGATCGAAGTCACTGTCGTGAACCAGCCATTGAATGGCCCGTAGATACCGCGTGCCAGTGGACCGCCCCATTTACGCAAAAAAGTCCCCTCTGGACTGAACACCTGGATGCGGTTGCCGTAACCGTCGGCCACGTAGAGATTGCTTTCCTTACCGAGCGCCACATCGGTTGGATAGTAGAAGCTGCCTGAGTCGTGGCTCGTCTGTCCGGTTGTACCCCATTGTTGAATAAATGTGCCGTCGGGTTTAAGTTTCTGGACGCGTTGACCGTAAAAATCGGCTACATAGACATCGCCGTTCTTGTCAACGGCAACACCGCCGGGCGCGCTGAACTCGCCCGGACCACTGCCAGGGCTCCCGATGATGCGCCTGGATATGCCGTCCAGGCTGAAGACCTGGACACGATCGTTGAAATATTCAGGTACATAGAGTTCGCCATTGTATATAGATAGATTCATCGGCCGGCTCAGTTCACCGACCTGATCGCCGGGTCTGCCGAACTGGCGTCTGAAGTTGCCATAGAGATCGAAGACCTGAATGCGGCCGTTGCGCGAATCCGCCACGAATAGTTCGCCAGCGGCAACCGCAATGCCCGTTGGATCGTTGAATTGGCCAGGCGCCGAACCTTTGCCGCCCCAGGTCTTGATAAATTCATAAGGCGGTTCCTGCGCCGGCGGGACAAAAGCGATCCAGCCCGCTGCGGCCAGAACCAATACGCCCAGCAAGATGCCGCCGAGGAATTTAAGCACTGCGCGGCTTTTGAACATGGTCATCAGAAATTCACCCTGAAACCGGCACGAACTGTGTAATCATCTTCCAATGCCGCACCACCCAGATTCTGGATAACCGGCAGTTGCACAATTGCCTCCACGATCCATTTCTTCGTGACGTATTGAAGACCTGGGGAAAGAAACAGCGTCGTGCCGCCGGAGTCCGCATCCCGGTTACCGTCGATCTCATTTTTCGCCTGATGCAGCAGGTTCGTCTCAATGACCCCGTAGAGGAAACCCGGCACACCAGCGCCGAGCTCACGTGGCCACAACCGGTACTGCAGCGAGATATCGAACCGGAACTCGTCGCCGAACTCGAAATCATTGGCTTCGGTGTTGGCCTCATAGCTGATCTGGGCATCAATCTGGTAATCGAGAGTCTGATAGGTCAGCACCGCGCCGGCCAATGGATCCCAGGAGCCGGAGCCGGACTGAAGCGGCTGCGGTATTCGACCAAGGCTATCCCGGTCATCATCATCGCCCGTCGGCAGTTTGATACCGAGGAAAGGCGCGACCCGGAACGTGCTGCCGCGCCGGTCCTGTTGGAACAGCGTATAGCGGGCAAAAACGCGAGCATCGCCCAGGCCGCTTGTACTGCGGCTGATACGTTGTCCATCGGAGTTTGTGAGATCAAGGTTCTTGTCGAGATAGCGCAGAACGCCAAACAGCGCCAGATCGCTTGTAACACCGTAGCCGAGCACCGACACAGCGCCACGTACCTCTAGATTCCGATCCATGGCGCTGGGATCATCGCTCGCCTGCCGATACAGGAACTGCTCGCGGAAAACAAAGTTATTCTTGCCAACAGGAAGGGCCGTATTGAACGTCTGCGGAGCGGCATGAGATAGTCCGGATGCGATGAACGCGGCAGAAATCATCGCGAATCCCAGCCAATGAGTACAAGAAGCTTTCATAACCTATTCTTCGATGATATTCATTGCTCGCCGTCAGACGGCATGCGGTTAAAGGCTCTGAGTGTAAACCCGGCATCCCTGACGGCCTGCTTCGCAGTTGCTTCATCGAGATCTTCACCTCCCCGCATTGTCACGATGACCACGCCTTCCTTGATATCCGTTTCAACTTTTTCAATACCCGGTACTGCCTTCAATTCCTTCTCGATGCCGTAGGCGCAGAAGGGACAGGCAAGACCGTCGACTTCAATCTGATAGCTCGATCCCGCCGCATATACCGCAGTGATCATGAAAAACAAACTGAGTGCGGCCACTGTTCGATTGAGAGTGGATTTGAAAGCCATGGTCATCTCCTGCTCAATGACATCTGACGGAAAATTTAGACCCTGGAGTCTTGTCCAGGTCAAGTTCTCCTGTGCGGTCAGGCCGCACAGCAG
>CAZFUS010000061.1:0-14511 GCA_964522485.1 uncultured Enterobacteriaceae bacterium
CCAGCAAAACCTTGTATTGGTTTAAAAAATTTCAACTCGGTTTGGAGCAATTATTATACTAACTGGAGGGTTTAAAGGTATGGAATAGATGCGCTCCGCAAGCGGGCCATCAATTCGATTGGGTCCAGAAACCCCTGGCTGTGGGCGGCCCGGCGTATGATGAATCGCCACGGCAGCCATTTCATCCAGCTCATGCTAAACCCTCGCTCGAATTGCCTTCGTGCGTGTAACGGGCCAGCGCCCGGCGCGCGAGTCGGTTGCAGTACAGAACGGCGACGACGGTAGCCGCGAAACCAGTCCCATAAAGCAGCCATTCCAGTGGTGAACGACCAAGCTGGTGTTGACCCAGAGTCGCGACATCCGCAGCGATGGATCCCAGGTACGCGTTGTGAACGGAGAATGGAATGAAACCGATTAGCGAACCCGCCACATAACCACGGAACGAGAACGAAGTCAGGCCGAAAAAATAATTGGAGATTTTGGCGGGAAAGAACGGGATGAGCCTCGTAAGCAGAACGACTTTCCAGTCGTGCCGCGCCATCTCTTCATTCACAGCTCTGAGTCGGCTGTGGGACACAACAAAGCGGGCAGCCCGCCTTCCAAACAGGTAACGGGCGATCAGAAATGCAATGGCGGCCCCCAGTGTCGTACCAACCACCACGTATATCGAACCTTCCACAACACCGAAGACAAACCCCGCGCCCATGGTAAAGAATATTCCCGGCAACAGGAGTACCACCACCATTGCCATGATGAGTATGAACAGCGCGGCCGCCCAGGCTCCCTGTGCCTCTACCCATCTCAGCAGATGCACCAGTTGTTCATGCATGCCGAAATAAACCAGTATGCCGACGATTGCCGAAACGAACAGAATACTTGCGACGATAGCCCATAAAGGCGATATCGTACGGCTGGCTGGAGGATCGATCAGTCTATCGCTCATCTATACAACTATGATCTGTGCGGTAAAGTCTCCTTTCAACACTTCATGACTGATGTGTCCGTCATGCCTGCAAAACACGGGACTCCGCGCCATGCCGGCCTGCGTTACACTACACTTACCGCGTTAATTCGTGCAAACATTCCGGAGAAGCAGCGCTGTAGAGATTAGACAAGTGCTCCGCCTCACAGTGCCCTTTTTGTATCGTCGCGAAAGCGTTCGCCGGCGTGGCATGCACGACCGCCCGGTGAAAAACATCCTTATACAACCACCCGCACCAGCAGGCCTTTCAGGTAACTGCCTTCCGGGAAGCTCAGCCGCACCGGGTGATCGGCGGTCTGGTGGAAGTAACCGGTGATAAGGCCGGTGCGTCCGGCGTCGAGGGCGGCGTCGGCCACGATCTTCTGGAACAGGTCTGCTGGCATAAGGCCCGAACAGGAAAAGGTCAGCAGATGACCACCCGGCCGCAGCAATAAAAGAGCCAGTCGATTGATGTCCTTGTAGCCGCGACTGGCACGGGCCAGATGGGCCTTGCTGTCGACGAACTTCGGCGGATCGAGCACGATGACGTCAAAGCGTCGCTGTTCCCGATGCAGGCGCCGCAGGCAGGCGAACATGTCCTCGTGCAGGTTTTCGACGCGACTGCTGTCGAAGTCGTTGAGCTGAATATTGCTATTCAGCAGATCCAGCGCCTGGTCCGAGCTCTCGACGTTGACCAGATGCCGGGCGCCGCCGTACAAGGCACGCAGCCCGAAACCGCCGCTGTAGGCGAAGCCGTTCAGGACATCACGGTCCCTGCATAACGCCTCAAGCCGCAGCCGGTTATCACGCTGATCAAGATAGAATCCGGTCTTGTGGCCGTGCCGGATGTCGATCTGGTAACGCACGCCGGCTTCATGAATGGTCAGCTGTCCGGGCGGTTCGTGACCGGCAAGAACGCCATTGCGCGGCTCCAGTCCTTCCTTGGTGCGTATGTCGATATCAGAACGTTCGTAAATGCCGGAACAGGAAAGCAGCGACTGCAGGCTATCAATTATCGTGCTCCGCCAGTATTCGGCCCCGGTCGCGAGAAACTGGCAGACCAGAAAGCCGGCATAACGATCCACAATCAGGCCGGGCAGACCGTCGGATTCGGCATTGACCAGCCGGCAGGCACTTTCCGGATCGGCAAACCATTCACGCCGCAGGTCGACCGCCTGTTGCAAGCGCTGCTGTATGAAAGCGGCATCGATGCGTTCATCCGGATGAAATGACCAGACGCGGGCGCGGATTTGGGAGACCGGAGACCAGGCGGCAGTCGCGACGGGTTTGCCTTCGGTGTCGCAGACACTGATACTGACACCGGCTGCCGGCGCCTGTTCAACGCGGGCAATGGCGCCGGAAAATATCCAGGGATGCCGTCGACGCAGGGATTTGTCGCGGCCGGGTTTGAGCAGTATGCGTGCCATGATGCGGTGTCACCGTAGGTATAAGCGGGATTATAGCGGAGGCATGTTTGCCAGTGAGGTATAGTCAGAATGAATTTAAGCCGGGATAATGGTCCAAATCACCAACAATAATAATTCAGACAGCTTACCGGAATACTCACTTGAGCGTTTGGCTGACTAAAGCATTCCAGAGCGGCTTGCTGCTGTTTGCCGCAACGGCTGTTTGTGTGGCCGACGACACCGATGCTGCAGCGCTAAGATACGCACAAGTGCTGAGTTTCAACTGTTTTACCTGTCATGGCACCGATGGCGAAAGGCCGGGCACGATGAAGTCGCTGAATACACTGAGTGCTGACGAGATCCGCAGCAAATTGCAGGCGTACAAGCGCGATGAAGACGATCCCACCATCATGAACCGTATCGCCAAAGGCTACAGCGATGAAGAAATCTCCATTATTGCCGACTATATAGCCGGCCTGAAGCAGGATGAATAAGCAACGGCGACAGTTTCTGCAGACGCTGGCCGCGGCTGGCATGGGTGTCGCAGCCGCACCGTTGTTCGCGGACTGCAAATGCCTGGGCGGCGGCCGGGTGGTGATCGTGGGCGGCGGTTTTGGCGGCGCGACCTGCGCAAAATATCTGCGCCGGCTGAATCCGCAAATCGAAGTGTTGCTGGTTGAACCGAAACAACAGTACGTGACCTGTCCGTTCAGCAATCTGGTGCTGGCAGGTCTGGAGTCGATGCCGAAACTGGTGTATGACTATCAGGCGCTGGAACGTGATCATGGCGTACGGATCGTTCATGATCGCGCCGTGGGTATCGATACCGATATCCAGGTGGTCAAGCTGGCGAGCGGTTCCTGGCTGACTTATGATCGCGCCGTTTTTTCACCGGGGATTTCCTTTATCTGGAATGCGCCGGCGGGCTACACCGCCGCCACCGCACAACAGATGCCGCATGCGTGGCAGGCAGGGCCTCAGACCGAGCTGTTGCGCGATCAACTGGTTGCAATGCCGGATGGCGGTGTCGTGGCAATTGCCGTGCCGCCTCAGCCGTTCCGCTGTCCGCCCGGGCCTTACGAACGCGCCTGTCTCATGGCCTATTACCTCAAGCAGCATAAACCGCGCGCCAAGATCCTGATACTCGATGGCAACGAAACCTTCTCGAAGCAGGATGTCTTCGAGGAATGCTGGGCGCGACTGTATCCCGATATTATCGAACGGGTTGGCGTCACCGGCTACGGGGCGGTTACACGCGTCGATGCAGAGAAAAATATTTTGTATACCGAAACGGACAGTCATCGTGTCGATGTCGCCAATGTGATCCCGTCACAGCACGCGGGTCAAATCGCGCTGGATATCGGTCTGGCCGATGATGCTGGCTGGTGTCCGGTGGAGCCGGAAACGTTTGAATCCAGCCTGGTGCCCGGCGTGCATGTTATTGGCGATGCGACGATTGCTCATCCGATCCCGAAATCAGCCTCGGCGGCCAACAGTGAAGCCAAACTCTGTGCCCTGGCGATTGTTGCCTTACTGGCCGGTGCAGAGCCGCCGCCGGCATCATTTCACAATACCTGCTACAGCCTGGCGGCACCGGATTACGGTTTCTCGGTGAGTGGCATTTATGATGTGAAAGACGGTCATATCAATGCTGTTGCCAGGGCCGGCGGTGTCAGCCCGCTGGCGGCGCCGCTGTCGGTGCGAAAGCGCGAGGCCGAATACGCGTATGGCTGGTATGCCAGTATCACCGGGGATACATTTGGCTGAACGGCCGGTGCTGGCAGAGTGGTTTATTCATGCCAGAAGGCGCGGCTCAGCAGAATCAGAAATGGAAAAATCTCCAGCCGGCCCAGCAACATGAGCAGGCTGAGTAACCAGAGCTGGCTGTCCGGGACACTGGCAAAGCTTGTCGCCACTTCGCCCAGCCCCGGCCCAAGATTATTCATACAGGATGCGACCGCACCGAAAGCGGTCACATGATCCATGCCACTGCCGGTCAGCGCCAGCACGGCCACGGCGAAAGTTATGACATAGACGCCGAAGAACCCCCATATTCCCTGGATCACGCGATCCGGAATCACGCGCTGATCGAGTTTCAGCGGCCGGATCAACTGGCTGTGTATTAAATGCCGGATTTCAATGGCTGCCTGACGAACGAGAATGGTAAAGCGTACCATTTTGATACCGCCGCTGGTGGATGCTGCACAACCACCAATGCAGCTTATGAAGATCAGCAGGATAGGCAGATTAAGCGGCCATTGAGAAAAGTCTTCGGTGCCATAGCCGGTGGTGGTAATGACGGATACTGTCTGAAACAGTGCCAGCCGTATGGCATTTGCAGCTTCAGTATTCCATCCGCTTAACCAGATAATTAAAGCGATATAGAATGTCACCAGCAGAATGAGGGCCAGAAAATTGCGCACTTCGAGACTCTTGAAGTAATGGATGATGGAAACATCGCGCCAGACAAAGTAATGCAGATTGAAACTGATGCCGCCCAGCGCCATGAAGATGACGGCAATCAGCTCAACAGCAGGATCACCGAAGTGGGCAAAACTAGCATCATGCGTTGAATAGCCACCGGTTGAAACAGTAGAGAAGCTGTGTGTAATGGCGTCAAATACGGTCATGCCAGCCAGCCAGTGAAAAAGTGCGCAGGCGGCAGTCATGAAAAGATAAATATGCCATAGCAATATTGCTGTTTGTGACACCCTGGGTGCCAGCTTGTCACCCTTGACTGGTCCCGGCGTTTCGGTTTTGAGTAGTTGCATGCCGCCGATGCGCAGTAACGGAAACAGTGCGACGGCTGAGACGATGACTCCGATACCTCCCAGCCACTGGGTCATTTGCCGGAAGAACAGCATGGACTTTGGCATCTGATCAAGGCCGGACAGTACCGTAGCACCGGTTGTCGTGAAGCCTGATGCAGATTCGAAAACAGCATCGGCGGCCGTCACATCCAGTAGCCACCAGAAGGGCAGTGCACCCAGCCGGCTGACAATGATCCAGAGACCGACCACTATGATGAAGCCATCCCGGTTGCGCAGACGGCCTTTCTTGCCACGTGCTATCAGCAGCAGTACGAGGCCGGTCAAACCCGTCATGATCATCAGTTCCAGCCAGCTGTACAGTTCACCATCCACATAAAAGAGTGATACAGCCAGAGTTGGCACCAGCATGCCCGCGAACAATATCAGCACAAAACCGAGAGTACGTATTATTAGGGGTGTCAGCATCGGTAAATGGTCAGTACTTATGAGGTAGTATCTGGATTTCCATTATTCCCCGACTTTGCTGCAGCGCTACTAAAGAAACCGTAATTTTTTTATGACTTTTTTATATTATTATCGTATTTGAACGACGTTGGCTGGATAATGGTTTGCGAATGATGATGACCCGCCATTCCCCTTTGTTGGCCAGACTGCAGCCGTTCGCGGCGGCAACTTTATGGGTTCTACTGGCGGGTGTTCTGGCTTTGCTGTTGCAGCGGCTCCCCCATGCCAATCTGTCGGTAATGTTTCTGTTTGTAGTCGTTATCGTGGCGGCCCGCCATGGTCTTGCCGCTTCGCTGTATGCAAGTCTGCTGAGTTTCTTTGTTTATAATTTCTTTTTTACCTGGCCGCTGTATACGCTCTGGGTCGGTGAGGAGGGCGATGTGGCGACGCTGGTTTTTTTTGTATTTGTAGCCGCACTGTCGGGCCATATGGCATCACGCCTGCGGGCCGCCCTGGCCCGGCGTGAGGCTGCACTTAATCGGGTTTCCAATCTTTATGAATTCAGTCACCGGATGGTCAGGGCTGCCACCGGTGATGACGTGCTGAATGCATTGCGGTTACACGTGGCCAGGACCTTCGATGCCCCCGTAGCCGTCGATGTCGACGTTTCGGATTACGCTGACACTGAAGCGCAGAAGCAGAGCGAAGAAGAGAATGCCGCCTCGGTGGATGTGGCTAAAATCCGTATGCATAAGACCGAACATGGCTGGCGGGTAGAGCTGAACACACCCAGCGGTAAGGTGGGTGAACTCATACTGGACCGTGAGGATTTGAGCAGGGAACAGAAAGAGTTGCTGCGCACGCTGACCGACCATGCGGCACTGGCGTACGAACGCACGCGCCTCGCTGAAGATCTGCAGAACGCGCAGCTGGATGCCGAAACTGAACGTCTGCGTTCCAGCCTGCTCGCCTCCGTATCGCATGATCTGCGGACACCACTGGCATCGATTATTGGCAGTGCCACCAGCCTGCGTGAATATGATTCTGCCATCAGTCCCCAGAACCGGCAGGCTTTGATTGAATCAATTGCGGATGAAGCGCGACGGCTGAACCGCTACATTCAGAATTTGCTCGATATGACTCGACTGGGTCAGGGTGATATAAAACTCCATCGAGACTGGGTCGATTTGAATGACATACTGGCTTCTGCACGGCGGCGCCTTAATAGGGAACTGGATAACCTCACACTGGATATTCACATCAATAGGGGTGCCAGCATGCTCTATGTTCACGGCGCCCTGATAGAGCAGGCCTTGGTAAATGTTATCGAGAACGCCAGCTGTTTTGCGCCCGACGGCAGCAGTATCACCATCAACGCCTGTTTAGAGGATCAAGATACCATTCTCATAGAAGTTATTGATGAGGGCCCTGGCATTCCGGATGCAGAACGCGAGAAAATCTTTGATATGTTCTATACCGTTTCGCGGGAAAATCGTGTGGAAGAGGGAACGGGTCTCGGGCTCGCAATCTGCAGAAGTCTTATTGGCGCGCATGGCGGACATGTCCAGGCACTGCCGGCGCCTGCCGGGCAAGGTACATGTATACAGTTACGATTACCATGGCATGAATTGCCGTAGCAATAGACATGGATGAAGATCAGCAAACGGTTCTTGTTATTGAGGATGAGGCACAGATTCGTAAATTTCTGCGTATCAGCCTGGAGGCACATGGCTTCAAGGTATTAGAAGCCCGAACCGGAAATGACGGACTGGAACAGTGTAGTACGGGTCATCCTGGTCTGGTAATTCTTGACCTGGGTCTGCCGGACATGGATGGTGTGCGGGTTATCCAGCGTCTGCGTGAGTGGTCAGTTGTACCGATCATCGTGCTCTCCGTTCGCTCGGATGAGAGTGATAAAGTCAATTCTCTGGATGCCGGCGCCAATGATTATGTAACCAAGCCGTTCGGCATCGCAGAATTGATGGCACGAGTCCGTGCGCTGTTACGGACGTCTTCCATAGATGTGAATACGAACGCGAATTTTGTCTATGGTGAATTAACGATTGATTTTAATGCCCGCCGCGTATGGCTGGTTGACAAGGATATCCACCTAACCCGGAAGGAATACGATCTGCTGCGTTTCCTGGCCACACATCCGGGACAGGTTCTGACACATGCACAGATCATGAAAGCGGTATGGCAGGATCGCCCTGATCTAGACAGCCAGCATCTACGCGTACTGGTAGCCAGTTTGCGTCAGAAATTAAGTGATAATCCGGCAATGCCGGAGTATATAGTTACAGAGATCGGCGTTGGCTATCGACTGGGTGCTGCCTGATATGCTGAATTCAAAATCGAATTGACAGCGTTCAGGCTGGCCCTGCAGTTAGTTGCTTCCAAGGAGGTTTGGCAGATCGGCAAGGTCCGGCAATACGTGGGTCGGATGATTAGGCAATACTTCCGGTCTATTACCGGACCGGTTGATCCAGATGGTCGTGAAGCCGAAACGACTGGCGCCGGCTATGTCCCAGGCGTTGGCCGAGAGAAAATAAATGGCTGCCGGTGGCGGGCCGAATCGATCCACGGCGAGTTCATACACTCTGGGTGAGGGCTTGTAGATTCGCACGCTGTCGACCGTCAGAACTGCATCAATCCAGTCGGCAATACCGGCATGCCGGACACAGCTTTCTATCATGGCTGCAGTACCGTTACTGAGGATCGCAGTCTGACATTCCAGCTTTTTGATTGCCTGTAGAATTTCCGGTACTTCAGGATAGCAGTCCAGTTGCCGGTAGCCCGCCAGTAGATCCGCATACAATGCCGGATCGTCTATGCCGTTGCTGGTTAAGGCGTAAGTGAGCGAATCCGCCGTGATCTGTTCAAAATCGGCGTAGGCGCCCATGAGGCTGCGCAGCCAGGTGTATTCAAGCTGCTTTTGGCGCCAGACCCGCGAAACACTGTCGGCCCTGTCGCCGAGTCGGCTGCTCAGACGCTGTACAGCGGAGTGCACATTGAACAGCGTACCGTAGGCATCGAAAACACAAATGTGATTTCTCTCAGTCGGCATCACGGCATAACGCGGGATCGGTTTGCAGCCACTGTTCCAGTCGCATGGCGGTGATTTGAACGAGGAATACCAGCAGTTCGAATGCCTGATCACGGCAGTAACGGTCGTGCTGCTGGCTGCCGATAGCCAGCAGGCCGTCCCATCCCCGGCCTGACATCGGCAGCAATATCGTCGAATGAATGTCATCGGAGTCACGATCAAACATCAACGGGATCAATTCGGCCTGCAGACTGTCGATTAATGGCCGGTTCCGGTTGAACAGTTCAACCAGCATCAGACGCAGCTTGTCATACCGGCCGCGTATCCGCAGCAGGGCGGTTTCCGGCAACGAAGTAAGTTCAAGGAACAGAAAAAGTGCAGCAGCATCGGCTGTGTAATGGCGGGTAACGAAATCATGCCACAGTTCACAAACGTCCAGTATCTGTTCGGACCTCAGTATATTGAGTGCCAGGTGGTGTCCCTGCTTGGTGAGCGTACGTATTTTGTTCTGTGTCTCACTGAGCGACTCTATCTGATGACGCTGGTGCTGATTCTCTTGGCGCAAAATGGCGATCTGCCGTTCGATCAGAGAGCTCACACCTCCGGCGGTCTGATGTGGAATACTGAGTTCACTCAACAGGGCCGGTCTGTCATTCAGGAAATGTGGATGCCGGCGTAGGTATTCAGCAACATTTTCGGCGCTGAGCTCGCCGGTCTTGATGTCACTGTTCGTATTCGTCATGCGGTAGCGCTCCTGCGGTTCCTGGTCTATCAATCACGAAACGTTCCTTGTGCTCCCGGGCGGCAGGCCTTCTCATACATTCAGAACGGAAACAGGTTCCATTCTGGTCCTGACCGCGCAAAGTAGCATGGCAGTATCCGGACTGCTGCATGAAAAGCAATGATTGTTACCTTACGACCACTGCAGGCGCCGGTCAAACCGCCCCCGCGGCCGGGCTCCGCATTGCCTGACGCCGCGCGGTTCCCTACAATTGCACCATTTTTGCAAGCAAACAGAGAGAAATATGCCATGTCTGAAGTAGTTACGTTTCGTACCGGTGAAGCGACGGTATTCGCCGCTGATGGCCAGTTTACCGATGCCATGCCAGAAATTGTCATCGGCCGGTTGGATGGACCGGTTGGCAATGCCTTCGCCAGCCTGATGGGGCAGACCGAGGGCCATACCCGGATGTTCGCTGTTCGAGCCACCAATCAACAGGTCAAACCAGCTACTTTGATGGTGCCGAAAGTGACCATCAAGTCGATGGACTACGCGAACCTGTTCGGTGGTCCGGTACAGTCGGCCGTGGCCGACGCTGTGCTCGACTGTGTGATTGACGGTACACTGCCAAAAGACCAGGTTAACGACCTCGGTATCATTGTCATGCTCTGGATCGCACCGGAGTGCGTGACCGACAAGAATCTGGATCGCAAGGATTTATACCGCACCAACTACGAAGCGATGAAGCTGGCGATCAAGCGTGCGATGAACAATGAGCCGAGTGCCGATGAACTCATCGCCAACCGGCACAAGATTCACCATGAAATGTACAATCCTGAAACCGGTGCGTCGATCTGGTGAGTTTACGGCTAACAGCCCGTAGAAAATCGTTGATGGAAAGATAGTAAACAGAAGGGCCGGCAACGCCGGCCTTTTTATTTACAGGAGCTTATAAAAACCGGCGCAGCTGCCGGTCATGCCAACGGCTTAACAAGGCCAGCGCCGAGATGGCACCGATCAGTGCCCAGGCCATGTCCGACTGGGTATCCCAGACGTAGCCCTGGGTGCCGAGAAAACTCTCGGCCGCCTCTTCGCTGGCCAGCGCCACCCACCATTCGATTAGTTCATAAAACGCACTGATTGCCAGGCAGATGCACACGACAATGAAGCCGAGCCAGACGCGGCCGTTTATTATGGCGAGGCGGATCAATAACTCGCGCGCAATAATCGCCGGGATGAATCCCTGCGCAAAATGCCCCAGCTTGTCATAGTTATTGCGCTCCCAGCCGAATACGGGCTGCAGCCATTCAAACAGCGGGACACGGGCGTAGGTATAGTGGCCCCCGATCATCAGAATGACGCAGTGTATGAGGATCAGAATGTAGGCCAGAGTTGTCAGCGGGAATCGCTTCCGGAACACCGAAATTAGAATCAGTGCCAGAATGGCGGGCAGAACTTCCAGCAGCCAGGTGGCATAGTCGTAAGGTGCGATGGCAGACCATATCAGTACCGAGAAATAGGCCAGCAGCCACAGCCCGATCATCATGATGCCGTGCCCGGACACGCTTTCAAGACTTTCTTTAGTGATATGGTTATCGCCGTTACTTGTGCATCAGTATACGCTTCGCTTTGATCAAGATTGCCCCAGACAACGCGTGGCCAGCAGCGGTCTCGCTTGAATCGTGCTACAACATGGACATGCAGCCGGGTTACGATATTGCCGATCGCGGCGGTATTGATTTTGTCAGCGGCAAAGTACTGTTTCATGAACTGACCGGTACTGCGTATTAACAGCATGAGCTGTTGATAGTCAGCCGGTTCCAGATCATGCAGTTCAGAAACCTCGGACTCTGGCACGATGATGAGCCACGGTATCAGGGCGTTCTTGTGAAGCAGATAATGGTGGTGCTCCATGGTTGCCAGATAGTGGCAATCGGATATCAGGCGTGGGTCGATTAATGCCGTTATCATGGCGCTGCTGCCGGATTCACTGGTTGATCGGTGATTAATGCATAGATTAATGCCATGATTGGGTTTGCTCAACTGTGGTTATAAATATTATCGGATCAATAGCGGAAGCTGCTTGTAATGGCTGCAGGTGGAATTCATGAATAATAATGTCGAGCCTATTCCATTCCTTAATCTGGCGTTGGGGTTTATACCGGTCATTATTGTCTGGCTGATTGTCAGAGGCTGGGGTCTGCCGGATCGACAGGTGATACTGGCAAATGCGCGCATGCTGTTGCAATTGTTGCTGGTCGGTTATGTGCTCAATTACATTTTTGCCGCTGATCGAGGTCTGGTTGTCATAGCTGTTCTGATAGTCATGCTGCTGGCAGCCAGCTGGATAGCGATGCGGCCGATTGTGCAGCGAGATCCGCGCACCTTCTGGATTGTGGTGGGTTCCATCACGACAGGTGGTGCAACAACATTGCTGCTGGTGACACAGGGTGTATTGAGCCTGGCGCGATGGTTCGAACCAAATTATGTAATACCGCTGGCTGGAATGATATTTTCAAATTGCATGAATGCCGTCAGTCTTGCAGCAGAGCGGTACGAGTCGGAACTGAACCGGGAGGGCGGTACAGTAGTTGCCCGGCGCACAGCATTTAACGCATGTTTGATACCCCAGATCAACGCACTGCTGGCCGTCGGCATTGTCGCCTTGCCGGGAATGATGACGGGACAGATACTATCGGGCATTTCGCCACTGATTGCCGCGCAGTATCAGATTGTGGTGATGTGTATGGTGTTCGGTTCTGCCGGCATTTCGGCGGCCTGCTACCTTCTGTGGATGGAGCGGTTTGTGAGATTCTGAGTCTGCGTGTCAGTCGATCGAATCCGCTTTGCGAAGGCATTGCGTGTCTTCATGGCCGACCCGCGTCAGCAGTGCCTCGTCACCCCTGGACCAGAAAGTTATTCCGTCTGCTTCATATTTGGCGCCAGACGCCGAAACGGCTTGCTGCAGCCGCACAGCACGCTGCTCCATGAAGATCACGACTGAACCGGTCTGCGGTTCATATTGTGCTGTCAGGTTGCCGCCATCCCGGCACTCATAGGCCGCTTGCTGGGTTTCGTTGCTGTCCTGCGTCAGGAGGTCGGCTTCCGTCTGCAGTTCATGCGCGGATCGATCACAGCCGGCGTTCAAACCCGCCAGCAGCATCAGCAAGGGAGTCAGTCTGGTCCTGATTCGTGCAGCCATGCTGCCGCCTGTTTGGCAAAGTAGGTCAGGATGCCGTCCGCGCCGGCCCGTTTGCAGGCGATCAGAGATTCGAGCACACACCGGCGCTCATCAAGCCAGCCGTTCTGGGCAGCGGCCTTCAGCATCGCGTATTCTCCCGACACGTGATAGACAAATGTCGGCAGACCGAATGTTGTCTTTACACGCTGAACAATATCCAGGTAAGGCAGACCCGGTTTGATCATGACCATGTCGGCGCCTTCACTAATATCCAGGGAAACTTCACGCAGGGCTTCGTCACTGTTGGCCGCATCCATCTGATAGCTGTATTTGTCGCTGCTGCCGAGATTGACTGCGGAACCTACCGCATCCCGGAACGGGCCGTAAAAGGCCGAGGCGTATTTGGCCGAATAGGCGAGGATGCGCGTGTTCACATGATCGGCCTGTTCCAGAGTCTGACGTATTGCGCCGATGCGACCGTCCATCATGTCGGAAGGTGCGACGATGTCTGCGCCGGCGGCGGCGTGACTCAGTGCCTGTCGGACCAGCACCTCGACAGTGGCGTCATTGACCACGTAGCCGCGATCATCGATGAGGCCGTCCTGACCGTGGCTTGTGTAGGGATCCAGTGCCACATCGGTGATGATGCCAAGCTGCGGCAGCGCCTGTTTAAGCGCCTGAACGGCACGCGGCACCAGACCATCGGGATTCCAGGCTTCAGCGGCATTATCGCTTTTCAGCTCGGCCCCGATCACCGGAAACAGTGCCAGCGCCGGAATGCCGAGTTCGGCCGCCTCGTTAGCTTCTTTTAACAGCAGATCAATGCTCAGGCGTTCAACGCCGGGCATGGAGGCGACCGCTTCACGCCGGTTGTCACCGTCGAGGACAAATACCGGATAAATCAGATCGTCGGCACACAGGCTGGTTTCACGCATCAGCCGCCGGGAAAAACTGTTTCGCCGCATCCGGCGCGGGCGGGTGGCGGGATACTGTCCGGTTATGAAACGGCGCATGCAGTGGAACCTCAGGAAGCGGCTTTCCGACTGATTATAACGTTTTTGCAGGCAGACGTTGGCCGCGGTGATGGATATAATTTCACTTTGCGTTGCTGCGGGCAGGTTGGCACAGCAGATTGAACTGACTCAGCGGGAGACTGGATATGGTAGCGAAGATTATCGACGGCAAGCAGATAGCCGAACAGGTTCGCAGTGAGTGGAAGAAGCGTGCCGACGCACTCAAGTCACAGGGCGTGTTGCCTGGGTTGGCGGTGATTATTGTCGGTGACAATCCGGCATCAAAAGTCTATGTCCGCAACAAGGTCACAGCCTGTCGTGACGTCGGCCTGCATTCCGAAGTGCATGAGCTGCCCGCCGATACCACCGAGGCAATGCTGCTGAAACAGATCCAGGATCTGAATGCCAATACCGATATTCACGGCATCCTGGTGCAGCTGCCCCTGCCTGATCACATCAGCGATGATAAGGTTCTAGAGACAATCTCGGCGGAAAAGGACGTCGACGGTTTTCATCTTTACAACCTCGGCGCGCTGGTGGTCGGCAATACTGTATTCCCGCCATGCACACCCTACGGTATACAGTGTCTGCTGGAATATACCGATATTCCGATCGAAGGACAAAACGCCGTCGTCGTCGGCCGCAGTAACATCGTCGGCAAGCCGATGGCGCTGATGCTGCTGCACAAGGGTGCGACCGTCAGCATCTGTACATCGAAAACCCGTGATCTGGCTTTGTATACCCGTCTGGCTGACATCCTCGTGGTTGCCGTCGGCAAGCCCGGCATTATCACTGCAGATATGGTCAAGGAAGGCGCTGCGGTACTCGACGTCGGCATCAACCGGCTGCCGGAAGGCAAACTGGTCGGCGATGTCGATTACGAAGCGGTGAAGGAAAAGGCCGGTTACATTACACCGGTGCCGGGTGGTGTCGGACCGATGACCATTACCATGCTGGTAGCCAATACA
>CAZFUS010000062.1:0-14429 GCA_964522485.1 uncultured Enterobacteriaceae bacterium
TATATTCAAACCTCCGACCGTATGGACAATACGGTTCGACAAGCCGCGTCAGCGGCGCAGAACGGCCGCAGGCCGGCCCGACGGGCGAGCACGATAGTGCGAGTAATTCTTCCGGGCGCGCCATATAAAATAATAAAGGGTCACCAGACGGTGGCCCTATTATTTTGCAGTGTCCAGAAGCCGGATACAGGCCTCCGGCCATATAAACAAGCTGGTTCGGCAAAACAGCAGTCCGTACGATTATTATTTTTTCACCTGACTTCGGAGAAGTCAGCTTTTATACAGTACCAGCCTAGACGGCATATCTGACTCAGCCATCCAGAGATTTGTACACTACCGACAGCAGGGTGTTACAGGAAGGTATGACTGTTCGACAGGAATACTTTTTGATTAATGATAGAAAGCGTGAGTAATAACTTTTGTCTCTACTGACTTAAATATCCTTGTATCTAATCATTATTGAGCCATCTTCTTCGAAGTCATTTTTCTCAATCAGGCTTCTTGCTGCACGTTCTATTTCAGACCGATAGTTGTTGACAGATTGCATCGGGTTACTGAGCATGAAATCAAATCTCCTGCTCAGGTCATCTATCTTGATTCTGCAAGAAACCCGTCGGCCCCCAACCTGGGCTGCGATAGTTGCGACCTTGGTGACTGGATTCCAGCATTGCAACGGTGGAAATGAAATACTTCCATCATCCGCTTTCTTTCGTCCGGTAGTGTGTACGTTCATTGAGCAGGTTTCATTTTCTGAAATGCATTAATTCACATGGATTCGTAAACTAATCAGATGCATATAGCGCAGTAAGAGCATTTGGCTGGAATGGCGGTAAATTCATAAAACACAACATTAAGTGCAATAATACCACAATCCGGAGACAAATACGTCTTCTGCTGGATATTGGCCAAAGCGGATAATCTGGTATGGGCAGGATTGTATATCAACTGTCTAATCAGGAAGTCTGCGGCGATCAATTCAGTGTCAGTTTTCTCCGCCGGGGGCGCAGAATTAAAACAGGTCGGAGAAATTTATTCGAATCTCCGGCCTATAAAATACGGTTCGATAAGTCCTGTTAGCGGCAAGCCTGGTCTCTGGCTTCGAGGCGCCGACGCAGCTCGTCGTGCATCGACTGGCTTTCGGAAAAGGTATAACCGGATCTCAGATGACCCCGCCAGACTTCGAGCGAGCGCGTCGCCGCGACACATTCTGCCTGGCTGACGGAATCCGCCGTGCCATAGGCCGCAGAGCGACGATCAGGTGTCCGGCGCATGTACGTTTTGTCCAGACGGTAACGCTGCAGCGGATCGAGCGTATAAGTATCGCCGCGCTCGGAATCCCCTGAGGGATTAAAACTGCTGTCGTCCGGCAATTCGACCGGCTTTTCGCTCGCTCCGCAGGGGGTATCGGAAAACAGTGTCGTGCCATCCTCGCCCTGAGCGGGACATTCATAATAATTGGCTGCAGGTGCAACGGACAGGTAAAGGCAGAGGGAAAACCACGCGATTAGCTTGAGGACGTGTATCTTCATCTTGGCCTCTGCTTGGTTCTGGGCCTGAAAGGATCGCCGGCCGAAAAATTGATGTCACCTGATTTAATTATAGAACAAAATCGGCATCCCTTATGACTCGGAATCGGCCGGTGTTGATCCCACGGGCAGATGCGAAAAGCCGGTCAGAGGGCCCAGCTCATACTGGTCGTGTTTGGAAGTCGGTGCGCTCTGGATATAGCAGCACAGTAACTGGCCCAGTGCCTGCAGACTGCGGATGTGGCAGCGTTCGTAGCCGTGCGTTGCATCAGCACCGAAACACAGCAGGGCCGTGCGAATGTCATTGCCGGCTTCCAGCGCCGAGGCACTATCGCTGCGGTAATATTTGAAGACATCACGCTTGTGATTAATGCCGTGTTCCTGACAGAGCTTGATGAGTTTGTGTGTCAGGTGATAGTCAAAAGGTCCACTCGAATCCTGCATGCCGATGGTAACTCCGAATTCATCGGTGCTCTGGCCGGGTGCGACCGGTCCGGTATCAATGGAGACCATTTCGGCGACATCCTGATGCAGCACGGCGGAAGCGCCTGAACCGACTTCCTCGCTGATGGTAAACAGCAGATGACAGTCGAGCGGCAGATTGAGTTTGTATTCACTGGTCGCCTTGGCGACGGCCAGCAGCACGGCCACACCGGCCTTGTCATCAAGATGCCGGGAGTTGATGAAACCGGATCCGCTGATGTCCGGCTGGGGATCGACCGAGACGTAGTCACCGACGTTAATGTCCAGTTTGACCAGGTCTGCTTTTGAGAAGGCCTGCTCATCAACACGCAATTCGATATTTTCCCAGCTCACCGGCAGCGTATCCACCTCCTTGTCGAATGCATGGCCGGAAGCCTTCACCGGCAGGATGGTGCCGCGGTACTGTACACCGTGGGAAAAGATGGTAACGCGCGCACCCTCAGCGAAGCGGCTGGACCAGGTACCAACTGGAATAAGCGCCAGGCGGCCGTTGTCCTTCTGTTCTCTGACCATGGCGCCGATCGTGTCGAGGTGCGCAACGATGGCGCGATCCGGGCTGTAGATCCGGCCTTTCATGTCAGCGCGGATACAACCACGGCGCGTTATTTCGTAGTGCAATCCGAATTCTTCCAACTGCTGGCAGGTATAGCGTACTGCCTCGTCCGTAAAGCCGGAGGGGCTGGGTATGGCGAGCAGATCGAGCAGCGTGGATTTAACGTATTCGATGTCGATATCGACTTTACGAATGGCGGTGGCCGCCTTTTTTTCCTTTTGTTCCATAGCGCGCCTGTTTTATGAATTCGCAGTCTGTGGGAACAGAAAATCGATGAATCGTTCCGCGGTCGGCTGAGGTTCATGATTGGCCAGGCCCGGGCGTTCATTCGCTTCGATAATAACATACTCGGATTGACTGACATCCGGTGTGATGAAATCGAGACCGACGACCGGAATATCCAGCACCCGCGCGGCGCGTTCGGCTATCTGTCGCAGGTCATCGCTGACTTTCGCGGTAACGTCGTGAATCGTGCCACCGGTGTGCAGATTAGCTGTGTCGCGAACGGGAATAGTCTCGCCATAGGGCAGAACCGAATCCACCTCATAACCGGCGCGGCTGACGCAGCGATAAGTAGTATTGTCCATCGGGATACGGCTCTCGCCCCGTGTCGCGGCAGCACGCCGCCGGCTCTGCTTTTCGATCAATGTTTCGATTGTGTCCTGACCGTTACCAGTGATCTGCGCCGGTTTGCGTATCGCGGCCGCAATCATTTTATAGTCGATCACGATGATGCGCAGATCGTCGCCTTTGACGAATTCCTCCAGTAATACTTTGTCACTGTGCTGGCGGACAGCCTCGATCGCTTCATGCAGTTCTTTGCGATTACTGATGTTGACATGTACGCCCTTGCCCTGTTCACCTTCCAGCGGCTTGACGACCAGCGCCAGGTGGGTTTCGAGAAATTTTTCGTTTTCCGCCTCACTGGCAGCCAGCATCTGCTCGGGCACGTGAATGCGCGCCTGGCGCAGGAGCTTCCAGGTGATTTTTTTATTTGCGCAGCGGCTCATGGCGATCGCTGTAGTCAGTTCACTGAGTGATTCGCGGCAGATGACGGAGCGGCCGCCGAAACTGAGCTGGAAATAGCCTTCCTCGGCGTCAAGAATTTCCACGGCGATGCCGCGCCGGCGCGCCTCGGTAGTAATAATGGCCGCATAGGGATTGAGATCGGCCTCCGGCTTCGGCCCGATGTACAGCTTTTCATTGATCGGGTTCTTGCGCTTGACACAGAAGACCGGTACACGTTCGAAGCCCATATCTTCGTACAGTTTGATGGCCTGTTTATTGTCGTGCATGACCGACAGGTCCATGAAGGCGCGGCCGCGGGTAGCGTAATGATCGGCCAGATGAGCGACCAGGGCACGACCGATGCCGGGATAGGAAGCCTGCAGATCAACGGCCAGACACCACATGCTGGAACCGTTTTCCGGATCGTTGAATGCATGCACATGGTCGACGCCGGTGATGACGCCGATCAGGCGTTCATTATGCGGATCCACGGCGACGTAATAGGTAAAGGTCTTGGAATCGCGGTGCTGGTAGAGGAATTCCTCATCGATTGGCACCATGCCGTGGGTTTTCAGGATACGATTGACCGCCTCCGTATCCGAACGGGTGTGCAGCTTGCGGATGTAATAGCCTTGTGGCTGGATCCGGGACGAACGATAGTTACTGAACCAGAGCCGATAAGTGTGCGAAGGGTCGAGAAAGAGCGACTGTGGGTCGAGCGACAGCACGACATGCGGGTCGCGAAGATATAACGCGATATCGCGCTTGCCGCTTTCTTCCGAACGGAGTGTGGAAACCAGCTTGTGAGGATCGGAAAAGGTATGTCCGAATATCAGCCGCCCCCAGCCACATTCTATAATCACGTCATTCGGTAATTGATGTTCCTCTTCCGGATAGGTGATTTTATCCCGACTGTCGAGTAGTTGCAGCGAGGGCGTATTATGCCGACGCATGCGGTCTTTGTAATAACGGCGATCAGTCATGTGCTTCGAGATACGTCAATCAATGCCATGAGTTTGCAGCCAGTACTCCAGTGTTGCGAGTTGCCACAGTTTGGATCCGCGTAACGGCGTGATATGCGCCGGAGGATCGCTGATAAGTTCGTCGAGGTAATCCTGCCTGAACAGGCCACGCTTACGGGCTGCGTCGTTGTTGAGTATGTCGCGGACAAAATCGAGCTGTTCACCTTCAAGGTATTTCAGCGCCGGTACCGGAAAATAACCCTTGGGTCGGTCAATGACTTCACTGGGGATCACCTCGCGTGCCACCTCTTTCAGAATATGCTTGCCGCTGTTGCCTACCTTGAGATGCGCCGGGATAGCGGCGGCAAATTCAACCAGTTCGTGATCCAGGAACGGCACCCGTGCCTCCAGGCCCCAGGCCATGGTCATATTGTCGACCCGCTTGACCGGATCGTCGACCAGCATCACGGTGGTATCAAGACGTAATGCCTTGTCGACAGGATGGCTCGCCCCTTTACGGTTGAAATGTTCACGCACGAAGCCCCGACTGACGTCGTCTTCGGCGTAGTCGCTGCTCACGACCTGTGTGTACTCAGATTGATCGCGATCGAAGAACGCCTTGCTGTAGTCGGCCAGTGGATCGTCTGAATCCAACAGCGGCGGATACCAGTGATAGCCGCCAAAGACTTCATCCGCACCCTGGCCGCTTTGCACCACCTTGACATGACGGGACACATGTTTACTGAGCATGTAAAAGCCGATGTTGTCGTGGCTGACCATGGGTTCAGACATCGCCCTGAAACAGGCTTCCAGGTTTTCAAGCAGAGTCGAGGAATCCACCTCGATTTTATGATGCTTGGTCCCGAAATGGCGGGCGACGATATCCGAATAGTCGAATTCGTTGCCTTTTTCGCCGCCGGCGTCCTCAAAACCGACCGAAAAGGTCTGCAGATCTTCGGCACCGTTCTGCGCCAGCAGTCCCGTGATAAGGCTGGAATCGACGCCGCCGGAAAGCAGGACGCCAACCGGCACATCCGCTATCAGGCGGCGCCGGACGGCTGCCTTGAGCTGCTCTAGCAGTGCCTCCTTGATCTCGCCCTCGGATCGCATGGCCAATTCGCGATCGAAATCGAGTTGCCAGTAAGTGCGTTCGCGAACAGTGCCATGCGGTTCGAATGTCATGGTCGAGGCCGGTGGCAGTTTGCAGATGCCTTTGATAATCGTCTTCGGTGCCGGTATGACTGAATGAAAGGTCATGTAGTGATGCAGTGCCACCGGATCAATATCCAGATGACTGCGGTTGCCTTTGAGCAGTGCCGGCAGGGAAGAGGCGAACCGTAATGCGCCGGGCGTTTTCTGATAATACAGCGGCTTGATGCCGAGCCGGTCGCGCGCCATGAATACACGGCCGGAGTCACGTTCGTAGACGGCAAATGCGAACATGCCGTTGAAGCGTTCCACGCACTGTTCGCCCCAGGCATGATAGCTCTTGAGGATGACCTCCGAATCACTGCTGGAAAAGAATCGATAACCTTTCGCTTCCAGATCCTTGCGCAGGTTCTTGTGGTTGTAGATACAGCCGTTGAAAACCAGCGACAGACCCAGTATCGGGTCGTCCATGGGCTGGCGGCCACGGTCGCTCAGATCAATAATCTTCAGACGCCGATGACCGAACGCATAGCGGCCGTAGCCGATAACGCCCTGGCCTTCCGGGCCGCGCGCGCGCATGGCGCTGGTGATACGCTGGACCCGTTCGAGTGAGGCCGGGCGCTGATCAAATCGAATTTCTCCTGCTATTCCGCACATAGGTAGCTTCAGTGCTCCCTGTTATTTTTGAATCGGGTTCCTGTATACAAATACGCCGGGTAACAACACTGACCGACTAGAGAATGGTTTGTCTGAGGGGCGGGCCCTGTTCGCTGACTTCATCCGGATAACGCTCTTCGGTTTCAATCTGCTGAGCGTTCATCATGTCGGCGAGCCGCTGCAGGGATGCCAGTAACTGGGTCTGTTCCCATTCCTGCATCTGGTTGAGCTTGTCCAGAAAGGCTTCCTGCAGCAGCGGCAGGGAATGCTTCATCAGCCGGCGGCCGGCAATGGTCACACGTACCAGCACGCGGCGTTTGTCCTGGCTGGAACGCTGGCGCTCAACCAGGCCGCGGCGCTCCAGGCGCAGCAGGATATCAGTTACGGTCGCCTGGCTCAGGCTGACGCGCTCCGCCAGTTGACCGACAGTCAATTCCCCCGCCAGTATCACTTCCTTGAGCAGCAGCCCCTGGGGGCCGGTCAGACCGTGACTGCGCACGAGCTGGCGCGACTGCAGATCGACGGCGCGGATGATGCGGCGCAGGGCAGCAAGAATATCGTCGCCGAGCTGCTCTTTCGGCTGCTTGTCATTCATGATTGCTAATTATATAGGGTTCTATGTAATTATGCCAGAGCTGCCGGTCTGTCACTTTGGATAAGTGCATTATATTTATGATAATCAGTCAGCTATTTTTTATATTTTCAGAGATGGCGTATAGCACAATATTTAGGGTTGTAACGGTGTGTCGTGGCCAGTTGACCACACTGATCAACCAGGTGGGTCATGAACCGGGCGTCACCGATCTGATGTGGCTGCCGGATATGGAGATCGCGCAGTGAACACTGTCAGTTATGCATATGAGCGTGAACCTGACCGCGACAGCAGCTACGGTCAGTCTGCGACCTGCAGCCGTTAAGTCTATTCAACTTCGGGCAGTGCGCGACCGATGACGGCGCCGACCAGCCCGAGCAGTGAAAACAGCAGAATCACGCCTGCCGCCGATGTGCCCGAAACTGCCGCGCCGACGCCGCCCATCAGCAGCAGGATGCAGCCGATGACGGTGTTACTGACCGCAACGTAATCGGTGCGCTTGTTGCCGCCGGCAAGATCGACAATATATGTCTTGCGGCCGAGCCGCACGCCGTTGTGAGCGATACCGAGGATCATGAACAGCAGTGGATACGTCCAGCGGTTTTCATGCAGCAACGGAATGTAGCTTGCGATCAGAAACGTGAAGATACCCAGTACACCGGTCAGGATGGCCGCCCAGATCATCACGCGTTTACTAGACTGATCCGCCAGTCGGCCCCAGACCGGGGCGCTGAGACTGCTGGCCAGGCCGTTGGCAATGATGAACAGCCCCAGCAGGGACAATTCGCCGTGGTGGGTATCCTGGGCGAGAACTACGTAATAGGGTGCGGTCAGGGCGGAACATAACAGCAGTGCCCGTGTAATCACGAAGCGGCGGAATGGTCGATCAGACAACAGCAGATTCATGCGTGCCAGCGCTTCCGGCAGCGCATTGCCGCCGCCCGCCGTTTCACCGGGCGCTTCGCGCACGGCCACATAGATGGATGCTGCCAGCAGCCACAGGATTGACGTGCCGATCAATATCGTCGCGTAGACGGTAGCTGATGTTTCTCCCGGTTGATCCAGAAACAGGAAGCCGAGGCCGGCGGCGATACCCAGATAGCCCGAGATACTGGCACTGTAACCACTCAACAGGCCGCGCCGGGTTTTCGCAATGGTCTTGCCGAGCACATCCTTGAAGGCGACCGAACACAGACCACGGCCGAGGCTGAACATCACCAGCAGACCAATCACCAGCCAGCCCGCGGAATGACCCTGCAGATACAGGGCCGTGATTCCCATGCCTGCGACACTGGCTGCCTGGATCAGGCTGCCGGCAATCCAGGCCCATTTGCGGAATTCCATGCGCCGGATCCAGCTGGCGATGACGAGCTGCGGAATCATCGAACCGGACTCACGGATCGGTACCAGCAGACCGATCAGATACAGCGGTGCCTGCATGTATTCCAGCATCCAGGCAAGCACGGTTTTCGGATTCGCCAGACTGTCGCCCAGTTTGCTCAGCGTGTTGGCAGCAATGATTAGAAAGAAATTGTGCGGGACGACCCGGCAGGCTTCATCTGAGAGGTCGCGGCAGACCCGGGCGTCCTCTTCGTTCGCCAGATATTCGTAGATTGAATCAAGATGTTGCTGTAACGGCATGATCTTTCATTCCTGATGGTGGCTGCGTACGACCCCGGCCTGCCTGGATGACTATTAACATGCCGCTTTCATCATGGTATTTCCAGTCCGTTAAAACGGTTGCGCAACAGGTCTGATGTTGCATTGCCGAAAAATGTATCGCTACGCGCTATAGCCCAAAAAAGCCTTGAAAAGGCCTGTGTGCGTGTGGCCTTGCGTAAATGATTGGTCTATGCTTACGACTGTGTGCAGTCAGGGATGCATGGATTTCAGCAGCTATTCCGCCTTTTCCAGTAGAAAGTCCTTACGTCTGCATATGGGGATTAAAGTAAATAAGTAAGTTTTTGTTGGGAGATTTGTATTATGTCTACGGGTACTGTTAAGTGGTTTAACGCTGCCAAAGGTTATGGTTTCATTGAACCTGAAGGTGGTGGTGATGATGTCTTTGTTCATTATTCAGCAATCAAGGCCGATGGGTATCGGACACTGAACGAAGGTCAGTTTGTGGCCTATGAGTTCGAGCAAGGTCCGAAGGGTTCGCATGCAACAGAGGTTGTGGTTAAGGACTGATACCCGAAATAACATCAGAGAATAATAAATATAATCTGACTAACCCCGCTGTCGCGGGGTTTTTTATGTTCCCCGCAGGAAGGCCTTTTCGGCGCTTTCCAGCCCTTCCTGAGGTCCCTGCAGCACGACTGCATCGTTGGCTTTGAGTTCCATGTCCGGTTGCGGTGCCTCGCCGCGTATGCGGCCACGGCGCAGAGCCTGGACCCGGACCTGGTCAGGCAGTTCGATTTCGCCAAGGGACCGGCCGGTGGCATAGCATTCCGGTGACAGCACGACGGTACGCAGAAACGTATCCGAATTTTCTTCGATGTTCTCGGCGTTGCTGCCGTGGAAGAAGCCGCGCAAGCGACTGTAATGATTGGCCTGGGCCTCCTCCAGCATTGTCTGGATTTCTTCTTCCGGGACGTTGAACTGCGTCAGCAACCGGCCGGCCATGCTCAGGCCCGTCTGCAGGGCGTCCGGTAGTACTTCGGTGGCTCCGGCGGCCAGCAGCTTGTCGATACGATCTTCATGCCGCGTACGGACGATGATCGGGATATCGGTATTACGCTGACGAATGACATGGATCAGGCGTTCGCTGGATTCACTCATGCTGAATGTCGCCACCACAGCGCGTGCCCGGTCCAGACCGGCCTTTTCCAGGTTCTCGATATGAGTGGCATCGCCGTAATAGACACGATCACCGGCTTCCCAGGCCTCGCGCACCAGGGACGGATCGAGATCCAGAGCGACGTAATCGATACCGGCCTGTTCCAGAAGATTGGCCAGATTCTGGCCGATATGTTCAAAACCGCAGATGATAATGTGCTGGTCGAGTTCGGCACTGGCCTTTTCCAGCTCCTGGGCCGGGACATTCTGGCCGCGAACATATTCACCGGCATACACCCATTCGGCGATGGCGCCGTTGTAACGAATGAGTAGTGGTGCCAGCAGCATGCTCAGGATGATGGCAGCACTGAGTGGCTGGCTCATGTCGTTGCCGAACAGCCCTGTGGTTAGCGCGGCAAACAGTATGGCAAAGCCGAATTCACCACCCTGTCCGAGACTGATACCGGTGCGCAGGGCAACGCCGCGCTCATGGCCATGTAGATGCACCAATAACGTGATCAGTACGATTTTCATGGGGATCAGTACTATCAGCAACAGTAACACCAGCGGCCAGATTTCGGGCAGTACGGCGAAATTCATCTGTGTGCCGACACTGACGAAGAACAGTCCCATGAGCACATCACGGAACGGTCGGATGTCGGTTTCCACCTGGTGCTTGTATTCCGTGTCGCCCAGTAGCAGGCCTGCCATGAACGCGCCAAGTGCCAGGGACAAACCGACTGAATGCGTAATCCATGCCGCTGCCAGCACGACCAGTAGCGCCGCAAGCGTGAACAGTTCACTGGAATGCGTCGCAGCCACGGTGTGGAATAGGGGCCGTAGTAATCGACGACCGATCAGATACATCAAACCCAGAGTTGCACCGCCCTTGAGCAGGGCAAGCAATAGCGACCACCATAACTGGCCATCGCCTGCCGCCAGAATCGGGATCACGACCAGGAACGGAGCGACCGCCAGATCCTGAAACAGCAATATTGCGAGGGCCAGACGACCGTGACGGCCGTACATCTCCAGTTGCTCAGTCAACTGGCGTACGGTAATCGCGGTTGAAGATAAAGCCAGTGCTCCGCCGGCCACGAACGCTGCTGCCGGCGGGACTTCGAACAGCCATAACAGACCGGCGCCCAGCAGCGCGGTAATGGCAACTTGAGCGCCGCCGAGGCCGAATACTGCAGATTTCATGTTCAGCAGCAGCGGCACGGAGAATTCCAGTCCGATCATGAACAGCAGGAAGACGACACCGATTTCGGCCAGCAGGTGGATGGATTCGGCATCGGGTATCCAGCCGAGCGCATGCGGGCCCACAGCCATGCCGATGAACATATAAGCCAGAATCGGCGGCATATGCAGCCGCCGCAGCAGGGCAACGGCGGGGACGGACAGGCCCAGCAGGATCAGGACTATTCCGAGCGCGGTCTCATTCATAATAGAGTTGTGGCTACTGGATGATTTCGAATCGGCCTGCAGTATATCTGTTCGGGATTCGGACTGGACAGCTTGAGACGTTCCGGCAGAAAGGTGATCATACTCGGATACGGGCACGCGAGTAGAGTGAAGCTATGGAATCAATGGCGTTATGGGAACAGATACTGCTGGGTGTCGGCGGTCTGATTTTGATCTTCCTGTTCTGGCCGGGTGTCAAAAAGACGCTGGAACGGTCAAAGGAGGCGGAGAAGGACTGGCCGGGGGCGCTGCTGCCGATCGGTGGCGTGGTTCTGTTTGTGTTGTTACTAATCTGGCTTGCATGATAGCCAGGGCTTTTGCGTGCATGCGCGCATTTTTGAGGTAATGGGACGGTTGCTGTTGAAGGGAACTGAAGCTACCGCACCGGTTCCAATAACGCCGGGTTTGAAAACAGGCCGTGGCACCGGCCGTTGAACTGGCTGGCCGGTGATACAGCTACAGAGTGGATGATGAAAAAATTACTGTTAGTAATGATGGCGCTGGTGATCGCGCCGGTACTTGCCCAGAACGAAGAAGGTGCCGGCGAGGAACTGCTGACCGGTGGGGAACTCTATGAGAACTGCAAGGGCGATGACGAAGAGCCTGCGCCAACAGCCTACTGCAAGGAGTTCATCTACGGTCTGGTACAGACGTTGGTCAGTCTCCAGGAAATGCAGCCGGAATCGGAACACATGTTCTGTATCGATCCGAATGAGGTCGGTCTTGAACAGGTCACGCTGAATGTTACCGAATGGCTGGCCGAGCATCCGGAACGCCATGAAGATCCGGCTTATCTGGTGACGGCCGAGGCCCTTGGCGCCTATTATCCGTGTTCGCAACAGGATGTCAGTGCCGATTCGTCATGAGCATGCCCGCACGCAAAGTGACCCACGAATTCAATAAGCTGCACAAACGACTGCGGCGTGAGGTTGGTCGTGCCATCGAGGACTTCAACATGATCGGCGCGGGCGAGCGGGTCATGGTCTGTCTGTCCGGCGGTGCCGATTCCTATACGCTGCTCGACATCCTGATCGATCTGCAGCGCAGCGCACCCGTGCAGTTTGAACTGACAGCGGTCAATCTGGATCAGAAGCAGCCGGGCTTCCCGGAACATATCCTGCCGGAGTATCTGGGTAGCCGTGGTATTCCCTGTCACATACTCGAGCAGGACACCTACAGCGTCGTCAAGCGGGTGGTGCCAGAAGGCAAGACGACCTGCGGTTTGTGCTCACGTCTGCGGCGCGGCGCGCTGTACAGCTTCGCGGCCGAACACGGCTTTACCCGCATCGCGCTCGGCCATCATGCCGATGATATTCTCGAAACCCTGTTTCTGAACATGTTCTACGGCGGCAAGATCAAGAGCATGCCGCCCAAGCTGCGCTCCGATGACGGCCGCAACACGGTGATCCGGCCGTTGGCCTACTGCCGGGAGAAGGACATCAAGACATACGCAGCAGCCCGTGAGTTTCCCATCATTCCCTGTAATCTGTGCGGTTCGCAGGAAAATCTGCAGCGCCAGGCCATCAAACAGATGCTGGCTGACTGGGAACGCCGCTATCCGGGCCGCATCGAAACCCTCCTGGCCAGTCTGCAGAATATCGTCCCTTCGCATATGCTCGACCGGGCACTGTTCGATTTTTCCGGTCTCGGCGCGGAAGATGGCGATTCCTCCGGCCGCTGGCTCGATTCCAAACGCCACTGAGCGATTGCTGCGGTGATCGGTCTACCCTTGCAATGCGGTGTCGCCACACCCATATTCATTGGAAAGAACACTCCAAGCCAGCTACTGGCCCACGGGCCGGAGATGCTTTCGCATGAATAATGAAGAGAAAATCAGCTCGGAATCCAACGAATCCCCCGAGTCGGAAGCTCTGACTCAGGACCGGGATGCGCGGCAGGATATCCGCGACGAAGACTCATTGCTGCCGGCCATGCCGGAGGATGTTCTTATCATCGTGCCTGTCCGGAACACGGTACTGTTTCCGGGCGTGATTCTGCCTATCATGGTGGCGCGCGAGCGCTCGATCGTGGCCATTGAGGAAGCGGTGCGCAGCAAGCGCAAAATCGGCCTGATTCTGCAGCGCGACCCACAGGATGAAAATCCGGACGCGGGTGATCTGCATCGTTTCGGCACTATGGCCAGCATTCTGCGGCACGTAAAAACTGATGATGGCACCCATCACATCATCTGTCAGGGTGAGCGGCGTTTCCGCACGATGGAATATCTGGACGGCTTTCCGTTTCTGCTGTCGAGGGTCGATCCGATCAAGGAAAAGGAAACCATCACCACCGCTATCGAAGCACGTGAACACCGCCTGAAATCACTCGCGTTCGAGGGGCTTGAGCTGCTGCCGCAGGCGCCGGCGGAATTTTCCAATGCCATTCAGAACATGACCTCACCGACGGCCCTGTCCGATATGGTCGCAAGCTTCATCGACATCAAGCCGCAAGAGAAGCAGGAGATTCTGGAAACCCTGGATCTCGAAAAGCGGATGGATCTCGTCATCGACCATCTCAGCCATCGTATCGAGGTACTGAAACTCTCGCACAAGATCGATCAGCAGACCAAGGAATCGATGGATGAACGCCAGCGCGAGTTTCTGTTGCGCGAACAGATGCGTACCATTCAGAAGGAGCTGGGTGAGGACGACGAAAAAGCAGAGATCGAGGAGATCAGCAAGGCGATTACTGATGCCGGCATGCCGGAAGAGGCTGAGGAGCACGCACGCAAGGAGCTGAAGCGCCTGGAACGCATGACCGAGGCGTCGGGCGAATATTCCATGTTGCGCACCTATCTGGATACGCTGACAGCGCTGCCATGGTCAAAAATGAGTACTGAGACGATCGATATCGAGGCGGCCCGGCGTATTCTCGATGAGGATCACTATGGTCTGGAGAAGATCAAAAAGCGGATTATCGAATACCTCGCAGTGCGCAAACTCAATCCGGAAGGCCGTAGCCCAATACTGTGTTTTGTTGGTCCGCCAGGTGTCGGCAAGACTTCGCTCGGCCAGAGCATTGCCCGCGCCATCGGCCTTGAGTTTGTGCGAGCCTCACTGGGTGGTGTCCACGATGAAGCCGAAATCCGCGGTCACCGGCGGACGTATATCGGCGCCATGCCCGGAAAGATCATCCAGAGCATTCGCAAGGCCGGCACCAATAATCCGGTGTTCATGCTCGACGAGATGGACAAACTCAGTGCCAGCTTCCACGGTGATCCGTCCTCGGCACTGCTGGAGGTACTCGATCCGGAGCAG
>CAZFUS010000063.1:0-5229 GCA_964522485.1 uncultured Enterobacteriaceae bacterium
TCCCACAGGATGCCGGATAATGTCGATCTTTATGCAGGAGCGGCCTGTGGCCGCGATTGACCCTCATCGCGCCGGCACGGCGCTCCTACGTTCGGTTATCTCAAACAATTCGGGGGAATTCTTTATTCCAGCCCCAGCTTTTCCAGCCGGTAGCGCAGCGCGCGGAAACTGATACCGAGCAGCTTGGCGGCGGCGGTCTTGTTCCAGCGGGTTTTTTCCAGGGCATCGAGAATAGTCTGTTTCTCTATGTCGACCAGGTAGTTATCCAGTGATTTGTCCGTGTCGGACGGTGCCGTGGCTGCTTCCATGTCAGCTTTAGCGGATTCGGTGTCGGCCGCCGGCAGGCGCAGATCCTCGGCCTGGATAACCTCTCCCTCGCACAAGGTCAGCGCCCGCTCAAGGATATTCTCGAGTTCGCGCACGTTACCCGGAAATGTATAACGGTCCAGAGCGGTCAAGGCGGCGTCACTGAGCTGCGGCAATGATTCGCTGTCACTGGCCAAGCGTTTGAGCACATACTCCACCAGTTCCGGAATGTCTTCGGTCCGCTGCCGCAGCGGCGGCACGTGCAGTTCGATGACGTTGATGCGGTAGAACAGGTCCTGACGGAATTCGCCCTGTTTGACCAGTTCGGCCAGGTTCTTGTGGGTCGCGCTCAGGATGCGCACATCGACAGGGACTTCCTGTTGCGCACCGACCGGACGCACGCGCTTTTCCTGGATGGCGCGCAGCAGCTTGACCTGCATGTGTGCCGGCAGCTCGGCGATCTCGTCGAAGAACAGGGTGCCGCCGTCGGCGGCCTGAAACAGGCCTTCCTGGTCCGTGGTTGCGCCGGTAAAGCTGCCCTTTTTATAGCCAAAGAATTCACTCTCCATCAGATCCGGCGGAATGGCCCCGCAGTTGACCGGTACAAAGGCATGGTCGCGTCGCGGCCCCTGTTCATGAACCAGCCGCGCGACCAGTTCCTTGCCGGTGCCGGACTCGCCGCTGATGTAGACCGGTGCCTGGCTGCGGGCCAGTTTGGCGATCATCGATCTGACCGTCTGCACCTGCTGACTGTGACCGATCATGTCGCGCTGCGGCTGCGGCGATTCCAGCGACAGTTTCAGCGCCGTTTCGATCAGCGAGCGGAGCACGTTAAGATCGACCGGCTTGGTGACGAAATCAAAGGCGCCGGCCTTCAGCGCCTGGATAGCCGATTCCATATTGCCGTGTGCCGTGATCACCGCGACCGGCAGCTGCGGCTGGTGTTTCTGGATGTAACTGACGAAATCGATACCGTTGCCGTCCGGCAGGCGCATGTCGGTCAGACAGATATTGAAGTTATCCCGGCTCAGGGTTTCGCGTGCTTCACCGAGATTGGCGGCGGCAGTACACGTGACGCCCATGCGGCCGAGCGTGATCTCCAGTAGTTCGCGGATATCCGGTTCGTCATCGACAATGAGGGCGTGCGGTGTGTTCATTCGACGGCCTGGTGCTTGGCCGGATGCGGAAAGGTGATGCGGAAACAGCAGCCTTCATCGCTGTTACTGTACAGCGTCAGGGCCGCCTGATTGGCTTCGCAGAGTTCGCGGGCGATATACAGCCCCAGCCCGGTGCCCTGGGATTCCGAGGTCACGAACGGCTCGAACACATGCCTGGCAGTCTCCTCCGGCATACCCGTGCCGTGATCAATGATATCCAGATACGGCCGGCCGATATCCGGTCGTATCCCGCAGTCCAGCTCCAGCCATGGTACCGCCCCCCGGCTGTATCGAATCGCATTATCGCAGAGGTTCCACAGAACCTGCTGCAACTGACTGGTATCCGTATTGATTTCGATCTCTGCAGGTGCAACGTTAATGCGGACGGCATTGGCTTGCAATCGATTCTGCTCGGTGAAATCGGCCACGAATTCTTCCAGCCACGGCCTGATGCTGATCGCCCGGGGGACGGCCGGTTCGCGCCGGCTGATGCGCATGACATTCTCGATGATGGCATTCACGCGCAGCGAGTGATTCTGGATGATCCGGCTCAGATGCTGGTCATCCTGACTGAGCGAGTCCGATTCCGTCAGCAGCTGACTGGCATGGCTGATGGCACCGAGCGGATTGCGCACCTCATGGGCGATACTGGCGGCCATGCGGCCCAGCGAGGCGAGTTTCAGATGCTGGGCACGCTGGCGCAGCAGGGAGGCATCCTCCAGAAACACCAGCTGACCCGTATCGCTGTCCGGATTCAGTTTGCGCACCGAAAGCTGCACATCCACCTCCCCGTTTTCCGGCCGGAAGACCTGCGGCGTTGTGTCGGTCTGTGTATTCCATTGGTCAAGCGCAGCCGTCAGCAACGGCGATACGGCGTTGATCGTTCGGCCGCTGACATTGTCTGTGAGCCCCAGAAGCTGTCTTGCCGAAGTGTTGATGAGACGAATACGTCTGTCCGCATCGAGCACGATAACGCCCGACTGCATGTGCTGAACGATGTGTTCGTTGAGCCGCGCCAGTTGCCGGAGATCCAGCGCCCGCTGTTCCGCCAGCGCCTCGCTTTCGCGCACCCGCCTGGCCAGCATGTGACCGACGAATGCGGTAAAGAAATAGGCGACGCCCAGGAGCCCCGCCTGAGTGTATGTGTAATTGGATACCGGGAATAACCCTTGCAGCGTTGCGTAGACTTCTTCACCCAGCACGGCAAGCGTGGCCGTGGCCGCAAAAAAATACGCGATCCGGCCGGGTTTCAGCAGACTGCCGCCGGCGACCACGATGATCAGCAGAATGCCAAAGCCGCTGCTGATTCCGCCGCTGGCGTACATGATCAGGGTAATCGCGGCGATATCCACGCAGACCTGACCGGCCACCTGGTAGGGAAAACGCGGCATGCGCGCCTGCAGCGGTACGAACAGCAGCACGGCGGCCAGCAGGTAAGCATGCGTGACAACACGGAACAGTTCCGGCTGGAAAGTCCCGAATGGCTTGGGCAGATCCGTGATCCACACCAGCGCCGTGAACAGAAAAGCGATCAGGAAACGATAGGCGCTGAAATAGCCCAGTGCGCGCCAGGCCGTCTGACCGCGCCCCGACTCCGGCAGCAGGGACGTATTCATGACCCCTTTCGGTCAGACGCCAGTTTTGCGTGCTCCCGGCAACAATAAAACCGTTCCGCTTCAGACCACGCCTGAGCCTGTGGCAAAAACAGGCCGCAATGTTCACAGCGTACGGTGGGGACATTCTGATTACTATCCAGCTTATCCACGCCGACTTTCATATTACGCAGCCAGCGCCGTACCAGCAGTACGGCGGCGAACACCAGTGCGAGGAGAATCAATAAGCGGAGCAATGTTTAGCCCTGTCTTCTGTTCAGCATTTTCCGGTTGGATTCAGTCAACCGAACACAGTTGGCAATTCTAAGCCAATTCGTACCGCGATTAACATTCATCGCATGAGCCATGGGATTTTCTGCGCTATTCGGACTGGTCTGAATCGTGAGAACCGTCTGCGGCGAAATTCGAATTTATCGCGCCGATACCGGGCTGCTCGTGGAAGACAGCTTCAGCCGGTGAACAATATGCCGGCGTCAATGTCGCCGCTTGAAAGCGCTTCCCACAAGGGCCCGGATAATACCGACCTGCTGCAGGAGCGGCCTGCGGCCGCGATTGAATATCGTCGCACCGGCGTGGTGTTCCGGGCAATGCATGGGTGACGTCATACCCAAGCCCGGGTGACTCGGTTATAGTCGGACCCATAGATCGTGGTTCCACAGCATACGCATGAATCTGCACGAATATCAGGCCAAAATCCTGTTTGCGGAGTACGGTATCCCGGTGCCGCCGGGTAAACCGGCGCACTCCATCCGCGAGGCAGTACGCCATGCCAGTGATCTCGGCGGTTCAAGCTGGATCATCAAAGCTCAGGTTTACGCTGGCGGCCGCGGCAAGGCCGGTGGCGTCAAATTCGCCGGCAGCCCGGAAGAAGTCGAACAGCATACCCGCAGTCTGCTTGGCCAGCGCCTTGTCACCCGCCAGTCCGCACCGCACGGCCAGCCCGTCAACTGCGTCCTGGTGCAAAACTGTATCGATATCGACAGTGAACTCTATCTCGGGATGCTGGTTGATCGCTCGCGACGCCGAATTACGGTGATCGCCTCCCGCTCCGGGGGCATGGATATCGAAACGGTCGCTGCACGCGAGCCGGAGAAGCTTTTCAGTATCATCATAAATCCGATCCTCGGGTTACAGGACTACCAGGCGCGCCGGCTCGGTTTTGCGCTGGAGCTCGACGATGACCAGCGCCGGCAACTGAACCGGATTCTGCAGGGTCTGTACCGGCTTTTCATCGACAAGGACCTGAGCCTGATTGAAATCAACCCGCTGATCATCCGTCCGGACGGCAATCTTATGGCCCTGGACGCCAAAGTCTCGCTGGACGACAACGCTCTCATGCGACAGACCGACCTGGCCGAATGGCACGATCCTTCCCAGGAGGACGAAAAGGAAGGCATCGCACGGCGTTTCGACCTCAACTATGTGGCGCTGGAAGGTAACATTGGCTGCATGGTCAACGGCGCCGGCCTGGCCATGGCGACCATGGATATCATCAAGCTGCACGGTGGTGAACCGGCCAATTTTCTCGATGTGGGCGGCGGCACCACGGCCGACCGGGTGGCCGAGGCATTCAAACTGATCGTTGCTGACGACAGCGTCAGGGCGATTCTGGTCAACATTTTCGGCGGCATCGTCCGCTGCGATCTGATCGCCGACGGCATTGTCCGTGCCGTTAAGGAAGTAGGCGTTGGTATTCCGATTGTCGTCCGGCTGGAAGGCACCAACGTCGACGAAGGCAGGGCAAAATTACAAGACAATGGACTCAACATTACACCGGCGGACGATCTGGCCGATGCAGCGGAAAAGGTTGTCGCTGCAGCAAAATAAAATTCAGTCCGCAAATGAACGCGAAGAACGCCAATGGAAAGGATAAAGAAAGTCGGCAAGGAAAAAATTTATGCCCCCGCCAATGAGTTTTTATATAACATTAACTTCGTTATTATTTGCGTTTATTTGCGTGCATTCGCGGATTCTTTCACAGGAAAAGGTTTCGCTGCTGCAAAATAATCAGTCCGCAAATGAACGCGAAGAACGCCAATGGAAAGGATAAAGAAAGTCGGCAAGGAAAAAATTTATGCCCCCGCCAATGAGTTTTTATATAACATTAACTTCGTTATTATTTGCGTTTATTTGCGTGCATTCGCGGATTCTTT
>CAZFUS010000063.1:5329-12235 GCA_964522485.1 uncultured Enterobacteriaceae bacterium
ATAACATTAACTTCGTTATTATTTGCGTTTATTTGCGTGCATTCGCGGATTCTTTAAATAACTAATGAGCATTCTGATCGACAAAAACACCAGGGTCATCTGCCAGGGCTTCACCGGCAAACAGGGCACCTTCCATTCCGAGCAGGCCATCGCCTATGGCACACAGCTGGTCGGCGGCGTTACCCCCGGTCGTGGCGGTGATACCCATCTGGATCGCCCTGTCTTCAATACTGTTTTTGATGCGGTGAGTGAAACGGGTGCCGAGGCCAGCATGATCTTCGTGCCGCCGCTGTTGGCGGCCGAGGCAATTGCCGAGGCCATCGAGGCCGGTATCCGGGTTATCGTCTGCATCACCGAAGGCATACCGGTTATTGACATGGTGCGCATTCGGGCCTGTCTGGATCAGACACCGGATACGCGTCTGGTCGGACCCAACTGTCCCGGCATCATCGCGCCCGGTCAATGCAAGATCGGCATCATGCCGGGGAACATTCACCGGGAGGGCCGTATCGGTATAGTGTCACGTTCAGGCACGCTGACGTATGAAGCCGTGCATCAGACCACGCGTAACGGGCTGGGCCAGAGCACCTGTATCGGTATCGGCGGTGATCCGATCCAGGGCATGAACTTTATCGACTGCCTTGCCCTGTTTGAAGCGGATCCGCAGACCGATGGCATTATTCTGGTCGGCGAGATCGGTGGCAGCGCAGAAGAAGAAGCAGCCGATTACATCCGGCAGCATGTCAATAAACCGGCGGTGGCCTACATTGCCGGCGTCACGGCGCCGGCCGACAAACGCATGGGCCATGCCGGCGCCATCATCGCCGGCGGGAAGGGCACTGCCGCCGCCAAGTTCGATGCGTTCGAAGCAGCGGGCGTCACAACCGTACGTTCACCCGCCGAAATGGGCAAAGCCATTCAGGCGACATTAAACTGACAGTTGATGGTCAATAGAAGAAGCCTCTATCTGATAAACTGCTTCGCCATCTTGCTATTATCTGTCAGCCATTCCCTATGAGCCCGATCAGCCTGCGTCTTGTTCTCGCCCAGTGCAATCTGACAGTCGGTGATATCCGGGCCAATACCCGCTGTATTATCGAAACCATCCGGCAGGCGCGTGACGAATACCAGCCCGATCTCGTTATCTTTCCCGAACTGGCGATCACCAGCTATCCGCCGGAGGATCTGCTGCTGAGGCCCGGCCTGCGGCGACAGGTACAGGATGCCGTCGATACAATCCGCCAGGCGAGTGATGGCATCGGCCTGCTGGTCGGTCTGCCGGAGTATGATAACGGCCCGCTTTACAACAGCTGTTTCTGGATCAACGATCAGGAGATTCGCGCCCGCTATCGCAAACAGGTGTTGCCCAATTACGGCGTGTTTGATGAGAAACGCTATTTCACGGCCGGCACCGAATCCTGCGTGCTTGATTTCAAGGGTATCCCGACCGCCATCACCATCTGCGAAGATATCTGGCAGCCCGGCCCCGCCCGGCAGGCACGTGACGCCGGTGCCGAATTACTGATCAACATCAATGCCTCACCTTATCACACCGACAAATTCAACCAGCGTCAGCGTGTCATGGGTCAGCGCATTGACGAAACCGGACTGAACATCGTCTATCTCAATCTGGTCGGCGGTCAGGACGAACTGGTCTTCGATGGTGGCTCCATGATGCTGGATCACACCGGCACAATGCGCTGGTCGGTGCCACAGTTTGAAACCGGCCTGTATCCGCTGGAACTGCGGCGGACGAAGCCGGGGCATATAGAAGCGGTTGATCCTGTCGTGTACTCGCCAGCGCCGGCGCCGGCAGGTATTTACCAGGCGCTGATTCTCGGTATTCGCGACTACGTGTGGAAAAACGGCTTCAAAGGCGCCGTCATCGGATTGTCCGGTGGTATCGATTCCGCCCTGACCCTGGCGCTGGCCGTCGATGCACTGGGCGCTGACAATGTGGAAGTGCTGTGCATGCCGTCGCGCTACACGGCTGCCATGAGCATCGAGGACAGCCGGACCATGGCCGGTATGCTCAACGTGCACTACCATGAATTGTCCATCGAGGCACCGTTCATGGCGATCCTCGATGTGCTGCAACCGATACTGGCCGGACTGCCGCCCGATACCACCGAGGAAAACATCCAGTCGCGCTGCCGCGGCCTTCTGCTGATGGCGGTTTCGAACAAGACCGGCAAGATGGTTATCGCAACCGGCAACAAGAGTGAAATGGCGGTAGGCTACGCAACCCTGTACGGCGACATGGCCGGCGGTTTCGCGCCGCTTAAAGATGTCCCCAAAACACTGGTCTTCAAACTGGCCAACTGGCGCAACAGTCAGGGCCGGGTGATGCCACAACGCATTATCGACCGGCCGCCGTCGGCGGAACTGAAAGCGGACCAGCTTGACAGTGATTCACTGCCGACCTATGACATGCTGGATGCGATCCTGGAACGTTACATCGAACACGATGAACCGCCCGGCGAGATTATCGCGGCGGGATTCGCGTCCGAGATCGTCAACAAGGTGGTGCGCCTGGTCGACCGCAACGAATACAAGCGCCGTCAGGCGGCGCCGGGCGTCCGCATCAGCGAGCGGGCATTCGGACGCGATCGGCGCTATCCGATTACCTCAGGTTACGACGAACAAGCCGGGTAGGAACGAGTATAGAAGCACCGTGTCGGCGCGAGGATGTTCAACCAGGGCCGCAGGCAGATCCACAAGAAACCAACAAAACCACCGAGGATCGTAGGAGCGCCGTGTCGGCGCGAAGATATTCAACCGCGGCAGCAGGCCGCTCCTGCCAAGTCCTAATTCAGTACCGTTCTGCGGACTTCGTAGATGCCCGGATGGTTGGGATAATTGATTTCCAGCACTCGCAGTGCATCCGCCGACAGATCCGGCATTTCCAGAATCTTGTAGCCCTTGGCCATGATGGCCAGGGCGGCGGGCACCGACGGCGTGCGCGGGTAGCTCTCGACCACGTTACGGGCACGGTTTACGGCGGCGACATAAGCCTCGCGGCGCATATAGTAATTGGCGACCTGCACCTCATGCTTGGCCAGCAGATTGCGCAGATAAATCATGCGCTTTTTAGCGTCCTCGACGTACATGCTGTCGGGAAAACGCTTCACCAGTTCGGAAAAATCCTGAAATGCCCGGCGGTTGCCGCCCGCATCGCGCTGCGCCAGGTCCAGCGGCAGATAGCGCTTGGTGAAATCCATACCGCGACTGAAATTGGCCAGACCGCGCAGATAAAGTGCGTAGGCGACGCCTTCGTTGCGTGGATAAAGCTTGACGAAACGATCGAGTGTGCTGACCGCGGCATCCGGATCTTCGCTCTTGTAATAGGCATACGCCAGATCCAGCAGAGCCTGCTGACCATACACACCGAAGGGGAAGCGCGCTTCCAGTTTTTCGTAATACTCGACCGCGCGTTCATAATAGCCGGCGTCGAGCGCGCCCTTGGCCTCGGAATAGAGTCGCTCGGCATCCCACTCGGCGGTTGGATCTTCCTTTTCATCGCCGCCGAACCAGCCGCAGCCCGTCAGCCCGATAAGTAAAAATGCAAGTAATAAGTAGCGCATGACGTCAAGAGTATCGGCAAAGGCGCAGGCGGTAAAGTACAGTAGCGATCATGGCTGATTCGTCCGACGAAGTGATCCGACTGGCGGGAATGATACCGGAAACACTGGCCGGACAGCGGCTGGATCAGGCGCTGGCGGCCATGTATCGGGAACATTCGCGGGCCCGCATCACGGACTGGATCCGGCGCGGTGAGGTTCGGGTCAACCAGCAGCCGGCCCGCCCGCGCGACCGGGTACGGGGCGGCGAACAGGTGGACATTCTTGCGCGGCTGGAGGCGGATGCCAGTCTGGCGCCCGAACCCATACCACTCGACATTCTTTACCAGGATCAGGATATCCTGATCCTCGACAAACCGGCCGGGCTGGTGGTGCATCCGGGTGCCGGCAACGCCCGTCATACACTGCTCAACGCCCTGCTCCATCTTGATCCGGCACTGGCGAGGCTGCCGCGCGCCGGCATCGTCCAGCGGCTGGACAAGGACACCAGCGGCGTGATGGTGGTGGCGCGATCACCCGCTGCACACACGAAACTCGTCGCCGACCTGCAGGCGCGCCGGATCCAGCGCGAATATCTGGCCATCGTCACCGGCGTACTCATCGCCGGCGGCACGGTCGAGGCGCCGATTGGCCGTCATCCCCGGCAGCGTACCCGCATGGCAGTTGTCCGCGGCGGCAAACCGGCAGTGACCCATTACCGCGTTTGCGAGCGTTTTCGCGCCCATACGCTCATCCGGGTACGCCTGGAGAGCGGCCGCACCCACCAGATCCGCGTCCATATGGCGCATCTGGATCATCCTCTGCTTGGTGATCCACTCTATGGTCCAAGACCCAAACTGCCGCCCGGCGCTGACACCGCAATCCGCGAGGCGATTCAGGGTTTTCCGCGTCAGGCATTGCACGCCTGCGCGCTTGGTCTGGATCATCCCCTGAGCGGTCAGGCTCTGCAGTTCGAGAGCCGGCTCCCGGCTGACATCGAATGCTTGTGCAATCTGCTGGCAAAAGATGCCGCCGATCATGACTGATAGCTGGCTCAGGGCCGACTGGCCGGCACCGGCGCACGTACACGCCGGCTGCACGACCCGCCTGGGTGGCAACAGCTATACGCCATACCACAGTTTCAACCTGGCGCAGCACGTCGGCGACGATCCCGACGCCGTCAACCGCAACCGGCAACAGCTCAAGGACATGCTGGCGCTGACGCACGAGCCGGTCTGGCTGCAACAGGTGCATGGCCACCGGGTCATGCCGGTCCATGCAGCGGACCCGGAACCGGCCGATGCCGGCTGGACGGACACGCCCGGCGTCACCTGCGCCGTGCTGACCGCCGACTGTCTGCCGCTGCTTTTATGTAATCGGACCGGTAGCCGGGTCGCCGCCGTTCATGTCGGCTGGCGCGGTCTCGTGGCGGAAATTATTGCGGCAGCCGTGGCGGTCTTTGACCGGCCCGGCGATCTCCTGGCCTGGCTCGGTCCCGCGATCGGCCCGACAGCCTTCGAAGTCGGCCCGGATGTATATGATGCCTGCCGGTCAGCGATCACCGGCGCCGAAGGCTGTTTCCGCCCCGGTCAGCCGGGTCACTGGCAGGCGGACCTGCCCGCGCTCGCCCGGCTCGCTCTGGGCGAGGCCGGCGTTAACCATTGTTATTCCAGCGGACTGTGCACCTACAGCGATGCGCGGCGATTCTATTCCTATCGCCGTGACGGCACTACCGGCCGCATGGCCGGTCTGATCTGGATAGACCCAAATACAGCCGACCGGACTTGCCTGTAATGATGCCTGTGGCAGGCTTGGCGATAAATATATGCGCAGAATGGACGGGCTTTGATGCCGAAACGGAATAATCGTCATTCGTTTTCCACCAGCGTCAACCGGATGGCCGATCGGGCCTTCCGGCTTCTGAAAATCGAACCGGGGATAGCCGCAGCCATCAAGGCCTGCAACTCGGTACTGCAGGTACGTTTTCCGGTCAACATCCGTGGCAAAGTGCGGGTCTTCACCGGCTGGCGCGCCGTTCATAGCACCCACCGGTTACCCGCCAAAGGTGGCATGCGCTATGCGCCGATCGTCAATCAGGACGAGATCGAGGCATTGGCCGCCCTGATGACCTATAAATGCGCTATTGTCGAGGTGCCGTTCGGCGGTTCGAAGGGTGGTCTGTGCCTGGATCCCCAGGACTATGATCGCCATGAACTGCAGCTCATTACCCGGCGTTTCACGCGCGAGCTGGTGCGCAAGGGCTTTTTGAGTCCGGCGACCAATGTGCCGGCGCCGGATGTCGGCACAAGCGAGCGCGAAATGGCCTGGATAGCCGACACCTACAAGCACCTGGAACCGGAAGATATCAACTATCTGGCCAGCGTCACCGGCAAGCCGGTGCATCACGGTGGTGTCCCGGGACGGGCCGAGGCGACCGGGCGCGGCGTCGTCTATGCCATTCGTGAATTTTTCCGGCATGCCGATGCCCTGAAGACTGCCGACATCAGCGGCGGCCTGGGCGATAAGCGCATCATCATCCAGGGGCTCGGCAACGTCGGCTATAATGCCGCCCGACTGCTGCAGGAAGAGGATAATGCCCGGATCGTCGCCATCATCGAACACGATGGTGTGCTGCTGAACGAAGCCGGCGTGTCCGTTGAACGGGTTCGCCAGTACATGAATGAACACGCGGGCAATATCAGCGGCTTCCCGGACGCGACCTTCTCTGACCAGCGCGACGCCGCCCTGCAGTTACCCTGCGATCTGCTGATCCCGGCCGCGCTCGAGACCCAGATCACCAGTGACAATGCCGAGCATATCCAGGCCAAGGTGGTCGTTGAGGCCGCCAACGGACCGGTAACTTTCGAGGCGGACGAAATCCTGCGCCGGCGCGGCATCACCATCCTGCCCGATACGTATGTCAATGCCGGCGGTGTGACCGTGTCGTACTTCGAATGGATTCGCAATCTCGACCATATCCGCTTCGGACGTATGGAACGGCGCTTTGACGAAGTGCGTGGCCAGCATCTGATTACGGCCATGGAATCCCTGACCGGAGAGAGTGTCCCCGACTGGATGCGCAAGGAAATCGTTCGCGGGGCCGACGAACTGGACCTGGTGCGTTCGGGGCTCGACGACACCATGCGGATGGCTTACCAGGAAATGCACGAGGCCCTGGAACGGCATCATCTCGGCGGCGATTACCGTACTGCGGCCTACGTGGTCGCGATCAGCAAATTAGCGCGTTCCTATCAGGATATCGGAGTGTACTAATACGTGAAATGTCGTACGTGAAAAGTGAAATGTCCAACGGACTGCGTCCTTCCGCTTTTCACCTTTCACCTTT
>CAZFUS010000063.1:12335-14380 GCA_964522485.1 uncultured Enterobacteriaceae bacterium
TTTCACCTTTCACCTTTAACTTTCAAGCTTGAATAACTCACCACCCGCCCACATCTAGCAATTAATTCAAAATTCTTCCGAGGCTAAAAAATGCGCCTGGACAAACTCACAACCAAATTTCAGCTGGCACTGGCCGATGCCCAGTCGCTGGCGATCGGCCGTGATCACCAGTTCATCGAACCGGTGCATGTGCTGTCGGCCATGCTCGACCAGGAAGGCAGCACTGTGCGTCAGCTGCTGTCACGCAGTGGTGCCGATCTCAACCGTCTGCGCTCGCAGCTGGGTGAGAGCTTAAGCCGCCTGCCCCAGGTTTCCGGCAGCAGCGGTGAAGTCCATATCTCGAAGAGCCTCGAGAATCTGCTGAACCTGACCGACAAACTTGCGCAAAAGCGCAGCGATCAGTACATCTCCAGTGAACTGTTCGTGCTCGCCGCCCTCGACAGCAAGGATGACCTGGCACGAATTCTGAAAGACTGTGGCGTCGACAAGGACAGTCTCGGCAAAGCCATCGACGAACTGCGCGGCGGCCAGAACGTGGAAGATCCGAATGCCGAGGAAAACCGCCAGGCACTGGATAAGTACACCATCGATCTGACCGCCCGGGCCGAACAGGGCAAAGTTGATCCGGTCATCGGCCGGGACGATGAAATACGCCGGACCATCCAGGTACTGCAGCGCCGGACCAAGAACAATCCGGTGCTGATAGGCGAACCGGGCGTCGGCAAGACCGCGATCGTTGAAGGACTGGCCCAGCGCATTATCAACGGCGAAGTGCCGGAGGCGATGAAAAACAAGCGCGTGCTGGCGCTGGACCTCGGTGCTCTGCTGGCCGGTGCCAAATATCGCGGTGATTTCGAGGAACGCCTGAAAGCCGTGTTGAAGGATCTGGCGAAACAGGAAGGCCAGATCGTTCTGTTTATAGACGAGATTCACACCATGGTCGGCGCCGGCAAGGCAGAAGGCGCCATGGACGCCGGCAATATGCTGAAACCGGCGCTGTCCCGCGGCGAACTGCACTGCATCGGCGCCACCACGCTGAACGAATACCGTGAGAACATCGAAAAGGATGCTGCGCTGGAACGCCGCTTCCAGAAAATCCTGGTTAACGAACCAAGCGTCGAAGACACAATCGCGATCCTGCGCGGGCTGAAAGAACGCTACGAGGTCCACCACAACGTCCAGATCACCGACCCGGCCATTGTTGCTGCCAGCACGCTGTCCCATCGCTATATCACCGATCGGCAATTACCCGACAAGGCAATCGATTTGATCGATGAGGCTGCCAGCCGTATCAGTATCGAGATCAATTCCAAACCGGAAGTCATGGACCGGCTGGAAAGACGCTTGATCCAGCTGAAGATTGAGCGTGAGGCCCTGAAAAAGGAAACCGATGCGGCGTCGAAGAAACGCCTCGGCGTGCTGGAAGAAGAGATCGACAAGCTCGAGCGCGAGTATTCCGATCTCGAGGAAGAGTGGAAGTCCGAAAAGGCCGCCCTGCAGGGCGCCCATTCGATCAAGGAACAGCTGGAACGTGCCCGCAATGACCTTGAAACCGCACGCCGCGCCGGCGATCTGAACCGTATGTCGGAATTGCAGTACGGCATCATCCCGGCTCTGGAAAAACAGCTGGCCGAGGCCGAGGAAAGTGAAAGCCGCGAAGCTGAGCAGCAGACCAAATACAAACTGCTGCGCAACAAGGTCACGGAAAACGAAATCGCAGAAGTTGTCTCGAAATGGACCGGTATTCCGGTGGCCAAGATGCTGGAAGGCGAACGCGACAAACTGCTGCGCATGGAAGAGGCGCTGCACCAGCGCGTCGTCGGCCAGGACGAGGCGGTACGCGCGGTGGCTGACTCGATCCGCCGCTCGCGGGCCGGACTGTCGGATCCGAACCGGCCTAATGGTTCGTTCCTGTTCCTGGGCCCGACCGGCGTCGGCAAAACCGAGCTGTGTAAATCTCTGGCGCAGTTCCTGTTCGATACGGAAGAAGCCATGGTGCGCATCGACATGTCGGAATACATGGAGAAGCACGCAGTCGCCCGTCT
>CAZFUS010000064.1:0-14313 GCA_964522485.1 uncultured Enterobacteriaceae bacterium
TATTGTTACCGCGCGTTGCAACCTCACTGGTTTCGCCGACACGTGCCTGCAGGTCGCTGGTGGTTGCTGTCGCGCCCTTCAGTGAGTGCAGTGTCAGGTCCAGCCGTGAGCCGCCATCTTCGAAGCTGGCCTGATAGATGTTGAAGCCATGGTAGCGCAGTGGCTGATTGACGCTGATGGTCTGTTCAATGGTCCGGTCGCGTGCCGGATCGTGCAAGACGATATCACTTTCAAAGGATTTGGGCTGGCCGGTACTGTAGTGCTCGATGCGGAACTCCTTGAGACGGATCGAAAACGGCAGTTGTTGCAGCACATAACCCGGCCCCAGCCTGATGAAAGCAAAGTCCGCACCTGCGCCTTCCGGAATGCTGATATTGGCACGGAATGACGAATTATTGCTGCCGAGGTGGCTGGATGGCGGGATTTGCGATGCGGGCAGATCGCGGGTCTCGATTTCGAGTGCGCCGGTCAGGGTCTGGAGTTTCATCGGTATGTTGCCGTCGAGCAGCCCGCCGATGCAGATGACGACCACGGCCAGATGGGCACAGATGTAACCGAGCCGGTTGGCCGAACCTTTTTTGGCGGCTATCAGAATACGTCCGCCTTCGTGCTGACGGCGCAGCCGGTAGCCGTACTGTTGCAATAGCGTAACCAGCGACTGCGCCAGCGGTTCGCCGGGCTGCGAACGGTGCCAGCGGTCTGCCTGCGGCATGTGGCCAAGTACGCCGCCGGTCATGCGCTCGCGGAAATCGCGTGCATTGCGCAGGATGGCCGGCCCGTTCTGGATCAGGCAGACGCTGGTGGATACGATCAGAAATGCCAGCAGCAGCAGAAACCACAGCGAACTGTAGACATCGTACAGGCCGAGCCGCTGGTATATCGCGTGCCAGAAAGGTCCGAACTTGATGATGTAGTCGTTGTACGGTTGATTCTGTTGCAGCAGGGTGCCGATGACCGAGGCAATCGCCACGGCGGCCAGCAGTGTGACCGCCAGCGGCATGGATCCCAGAAAACGAAACAGCCGCGATGGCGGTGTGGCAGACAGTGAACGCATTTACGGCCTCAACTGCAGGAACATCGCGCCAGGCCAGCGCTTGCCGCCCCCGGCGCTACTAGTGCAGGCCGTTGAGATATTCTGAGACAGCCCGGATTTCGTCATCGGTCAATTCGGCGGCAATGGTTTGCATGATCTGGGACTGACCGCCGCCCCGTTCGCCGCTGCGGTAGGCTTTCAACTGAGCGGCGGTATATTCGGCATGCTGACCACTGAGCCGTGGATAACCCACGCCCGGGATGCCCTTGCCGCGTGGACCGTGACATGCGATACAGGCGGGTACCCCGGTCGTGCTGTTGCCGCCGCGGTAAAGTTCGGCTCCCGCTTCTACGGACGCGGGGTCCGCCTTGCCGATACGTATGTCCTGAGTGGCATAAAATGCCGCGATATCCTTCATATCCTGTTCGCTGAGCCCCTGCGCCATTGGAGACATCTGCTCATTCTGGCGCGCGCCGGACTGGAAAGCCCGCAGCTGGCTGACGATATAGTCGCTATGCTGGCTGGCCAGTTTGGGCCAGATCGTATTGGCACTGTTACCGTCGCCGCCGTGGCAGGCGGCGCACTGCTGGGATTTTTCCCGTCCCTTTTCAGGATCACCGGGACCGAGTGTCTGGGCCGACAGCAGAGTGATAGGGATCAGGGTCAGTAAAACAACAACACAGGATTTCAGCATTGTAAACGGCTTCCTTCAGGATTCTAGAGCACGGCTGGCGCGCGACCGGGCGCTATTGTAAGCGGCCGGGCGCGGCGATGCGAGCGTGAGCGTTCGTGCATCCGTCGTGGCGGATCGCTACACTCAGGCGTTCTGTTCAACTCGCTGGCCGTCATGTCCGTACAGCTTTATCCAAACAGTCACTTTATGAGCGCTGCCACGGCGCTGGCGCAGTGCCCCCCGGATTCGGGTATCGAAGTCGCCGTGGCCGGACGTTCGAACTCCGGCAAATCCAGCGTCGTGAATGTGATCTGTGGCCGCCGGGCGCTTGCGCGGGTGTCGCGCACCCCGGGGCGAACCCGCGAGTTGCTGTTTTTCGAACTGCGGCCCGACTGTCGACTGGTGGATCTGCCGGGCTACGGTTATGCCAAGGCGCCTGTCGCCCAGGTCAGCCGCTGGCCGCGCATGATCGAGGCATACTTTGCCCGGCGCCGGGCGCTCCGCGGCGTGCTTATCGTCATGGACAGCCGCCATCCGTTGCAGCCGCTGGACTCCTACATGCTGGCTTTCTGCCGCGAGCATACGCTGCCGGTGCATGTGTTGCTCAACAAATCGGACAAGCTGAGCCGCGGCCAGGCCCGGCAGACGCTACTGAGTGTAACCGCCGATTTACCGGAAGGTGTCACGGCGGCCTTGCTTTCCTGTCAGAAGCCAACGGGCCATGAAGCACTGCGCGAACATCTGGAAGGCTGGTTCGAGCCGACCGGTGATACGGCGTGAATGGGCAAAAAAAGCGGCCCCGGTACTTTATAGGGGAGGGAGGGCACACCGGGGCCGAGGATTACCCGGCTGGGGAGACCGGGTTCAGACTCCCCGCTCTGGGAGAGGAGCGGGGATGCCAGGATCAATTTAGATGGGGCCCCGGCTGGAAAGTTTCAAGTAGCGTGGCCTGACTTTTTTATACACAATCTCGACGGAGAAACTGCTGTGTGCACTGCAACAATCACATCAGCTGAGGCCTACACCTGATCGTCAAATATAACTATTTGATAATAATAAATAAATTCCTATTGGTTAAATTTTAATAAATTCGTCACAAAGCCTAGAGTGATAGCCGATTGCAGGGCAATGCCCGCATCTCTTCCACAGAGTTATCCACAGAATCTGTGTATAAGAATCCGATCATCCGCACTGGCAAGATGTTAATGCTTCAAGGTTAGAAGCTACCTGAACAACCAGCGTTAACTCGCGATGTGCGAGGCGCGCTCTATTGCACGATTTTAAGGTGCTGGCCGGCAGTGATGGTACCGTCCGGATAGGCGCCGTTGAGCAGCCGCAGTTGCTGTTCGGCGAAGGATTCCAGTGCCGATCGGGCGGCCAGTGCCGGATAACTGGTATCCGACTCGGCCTCGATGATGTCGAGACGCAGCGGCTTCGCCAGCAGCCGCTCATTTTCGGTCAGTTCATGAAAACTGCGTGCACTTTCAAGAAACGCTTGGTCATGGTCGTCGGCCTGGGTGCTCGCCCGGCTGATGCCGGCCAGTGTGTAGGCTTTGTCGTGAAAGTAGACGGTCGTAAAGCGCGCCGTCTGGCGGTCATTGCGACTGTTCACTACCGTGCGCAACGTATAGGCGGGCAGACCGTTAATCTGTAGCTCGCCCTGTTCCAGGATTTCGCCCGTTTTGAGCCGCTCCTGCAGATACTGGCGCGGCGGGATGCGCTTGTTGAGATCCTCGGACACCAGTATCTGCTGGGCATTACCGTCGGGGGCGGTGGCGGCCACCTGGCTGGGCTGGTTGTCGATCCGCCAGTCGCGCGGGAACTTGAGCGCGAAGCCGAGATCGCCATGGTAGAGGGTATGGCCGCGGACAATGCCCTGACGGGCACTGTCTCCGTAAACCAGACCGTCGATCAGTTCAAGAAACCGCTCCCGGCCGAGGGTTGGCGCCTGCACGGTCTGCAGTGAAGTGGCGGTAGCAACCACTTCCTGCAGGCGGGTGTCATTGTCCGGATGGGTGGCGAACAGACCGTGATAGCTGCTGGGCTCGCGGCCTTCCTGGCGGGCGATTTCAGTGGCGTAGCGTTCCTGATCCTTGAGTACCCGCAGCACAGCCAGTATTTCGCGCGGGTCGTAACCGGTACGGGCGAGGTATTCGGCACCGAGGCGGTCGGCTTCGAGTTCGTGCTCGCGGCCGTAGCCGCGCAGGATGGCGGTGCCGCCGACCTGGGCCAGCGCCTGGCCCGCCTGGGTTCCCAGGCCGGGAACGAAAATGGCGCCGAGCAGGGCGCCGAAATTGGCCATCTGCGCGGCGCTGTACTGTTGCACGGCGTGCCGGGCGGTGACGTGACCGATTTCGTGACCGAGCACGGCCGCGAGTTCGGCCTCGGAATTCAGGTAGGCCAGCAGGCCGCGGGTGATGTATATGTAGCCGCCGGGCAGCGCGAAGGCGTTGACCTCCTTGCTGTCCAGCACCGTAAAGCGGTAAATCAATTCCGGCCGGTGACCGTTGGCCGCCAGCCGATCGCCGATCCGCTCGACATACGACTGTAGCTCGGGGTTGTCATACTCACCGTAGGCCTCGAGGATCTTTGTATGTGTCTGCCGGCCGATGGCCAGCTCTTGTTCCTCGGACATCAGCGCCAGGTTGGAGCCGCCCGTGACCGGATTCGTGGCGCAGGCCGGCAGCACAAGCAATGGCAGCAGTAGCAGGCTATGGCGCAGATTTAGCATGATTCCATCAGACTCTCCGGCTTATATGACGGTTCCGGTCCATTTGGCGACTCTTCTGTAATATAAGATTAGCCGAATACTTCGGATTGGCTGCTGATGTTATACAAAACGTTCGCCGTTCGAGCCGGTTTGCTGTTGAATCGCCTGGTCGAACGTGCCGGATGCGGCGAGAAGCTGCCCGTGCACAGCGAACGGGGCCTGCCGGAAAGTGCTGTAGTGTGGTGGCTTACTGCAGACCGTATTTGCGGCGGAATTTATCAACACGACCGGCAGAGTCGAGGATTTTCTGCTTGCCGGTGTAGAACGGGTGGCACTGCGAGCAGACATCCACATGCAGTTTGTTGTCGCTGAGTGTGGAACGCGTCTTGAAGGTGTTCCCGCAGCTGCAGGTCACTTCAATCTCTTGGTAGTCGGGATGGATATCTGCTTTCATGGTTCTGGGTTCTGCAAGTGTTTCCTGTCTGCTGTATCTGCAAGTATTGGCGGCGAGAACAGGAAGTAACCCGCCCGCTTCGGAACCGATTGCCTCTATTCGAGGGCGGCAAAGTCTAGTCCAAAGCCGCGGCTGACGCAAATCGGGCGCTGCGGCCGTGTCCGCGCATGCTAAAGGTCGAACGTCGCAACCACCGGGGCGTGATCAGAAGGTCGCTCATTGCCGCGCGGAGTCTTGTCAATGTAGCAGCCGTTGCACGTGGCAGCCAGTGCGGGGCTGGCCAGAATGTGGTCGATGCGCAGGCCGCGGTTGCGGCGGTAGGCGGCGGCGCGGTAGTCCCACCAGGAGAAAGCCGCCTCCGGCTGCTCGAACAGCCGATAGCAGTCGACCAGACCTAGGCTGGTGAGAGCCCGGAAGGCCTGCTTTTCCGGTTCGCTGAACAGAACCTTGCCGCGCCATTCTTCCGGATCGTGGACGTCGCGATCTTCCGGGGCGATGTTGAAATCACCGACTACCGCCAGACGCGGATAGTCTCTGAGTAACTGTTGCAGATACTTCTGCAGGTGAGCCAGCCATTCGAGCTTGTAGGCGTATTTGTCCGATTCCACGTCGGAGCCGTTGGGTATATAGAGATTCAGCAGACACAGCAACCCGCCATCGGCACAAAGCAAGCGTTTCTGCGGATCCTCAAAACCGGGTATTTCTGTAGCGATAGTCGTGAGCGAGTCCACCCGGCTCAGTATGGCGACGCCGTTATAGGTACGCTGGCCTGAAGACAACGCGCCATAACCGGCCGCACGCAGCTCGTCGAGGGGGAAGGCATCATCCGGCAGCTTGGTTTCCTGCAGGCCCAGCAGATCCACCGGGTTTTTCCTGAGCCAGTCCAACACCTGCGGCAGTCGCACGCGCAGTGAATTGACGTTCCAGGTTGCAACTTTCATTAACATCAGGCCGCAATACCGGAATGTCGCAGCAACGGTTCGATACTGGGTTCACGGCCGCGGAATTCGACAAACAGCTCCAGGGCATCGCGCGATCCGCCCTGCTCGAGTATGGTCTGCAGAAAAGTCAGGCCGGTGAGAGGATCGAACAGGCCTCTTTCTTCGAACAGCGAGAAAGCATCGGCCGACAGCACTTCGGCCCACTTGTAACTGTAATAACCGGCGGCGTAACCACCGGCAAAAATATGCGCAAAGCTGTGCTGGAAACGATTGAACGCCGGCGGTCTGAGCACGGCGACCTGTTCACGGACCTTGTCTAGCAGGATTTGAATTGCACGGCTGTCGTGACCGGCATATTCAAGATGCAGGCGGAAGTCGAACAGTGAAAATTCGAGCTGTCGTACCATCTGCATACTGGACTGAAAATTCTTCGCTGCCTGCATCTTGGTGAACAGTTCGTCCGGGATCGGTTCGCCGGTTTCATAATGGCGGGCGAACAGATCCAGCGCCTCGCGTTGCCAGCACCAGTTCTCCATGAACTGACTCGGCAGCTCGACTGCATCCCATGGCACGCCATTGATACCGGCGACGCTGGGATAGTCGATGCGCGTGAGCATGTGGTGCAGGCCGTGACCGAATTCATGAAACAGCGTCAGCACTTCCTGGTGGGTGAGCAACGACGGCTGATCGTCGATGCCGGGCGTGAAATTGCAGATCAGATAGGCGACCGGCAGTTGCACTTCCTGAGCCGTACGCCGGCGCACCATGCATTCATCCATCCAGGCGCCGCCGCGCTTTTGGGGTCGCGCGTAAAGATCAAGATAAAAGCCGGCACGCAGATTGCCTTCTGCATCGATTATGTCGTAATAGCGCACGTCGTCGTGCCACACGGCGACATCACCGCGTGGTTTGACATGGATGCCGTAGAGTTTATTGACGACGGTAAACAGGCCTTCGATTACGGCATGGGCCGGGAAATACGGCCGTAGATCTTCCTGCGACAAATCGAACTTAGCTTTGCGCAGCTTTTCCGTGTAGTAAGCGACGTCCCAGGCTTCTAGCGGCTCGATGCCGTCGGTCTGGGCGGCGAATGCTTTCAGACTTTCGTGTTCTTCACGCGCGGCAGCATGCGAACGCCGGGCGAGGTCAGTAAGAAAGTCCAGTACCTCTTCCGGGGTGTTGGCCATTTTGCGCGCCAGTGAATAATGTGCGTAGGTGTCGAAGCCGAGCAGCTGTGCGAGTTCATGGCGCAATGCCAGTATCTTTTCCATGGTCTCGCTGTTGTCCCAGCGGCCGGCATGCGGGCCCTGATCCGAAGCGCGTGTCACGAATGCCTCGTAAACTTCACGGCGCAATTCACGGTTATCGCAATAGCTGATCACCGGTATGTATGAAGGGAAGTCGAGCCTGATCAACCAACCGGTCCTGTTATCGTGTTTGGCGTTCTGCTTAAGCAGGTCCAGTGCCGACTGCGGCAGACCGCGCAACTGCTCGGCATCCGTGATGTGCTTGTGCCAGGCGTTCGTCGCATCAAGCAGGTTTTCCTCGAACTTTGTCTGCAGCTGCGTTAGTTGCTGTTGAATCTCACGGTAACGGGTTCTGGCTTCACCTTCGAGATCGATGCCGCTTAAACGAAAGTCGCGCAGGGCGTTGTCGATAATCTTCTTCTGCGCAGGGTTGAGCCGATCGTACTCGCCGCTGTTGGCAATGTGATGATAAGCCTGATACAGGCCACGGTGCTGGCCCATCTCGGTGGAGTAATCGGCGAGTCTGGCCAGGCAGGTATTATAGGACTGGCGCAGGGCTTCATTGTCCGCAACGGCGTGCAGGTGACTGACGGGTGACCAGACCCGGTTAAGTTGATCGCCGAGTTCTTCCAGCAGCGCGAGTATGTTGTTCCAGGTGTAATCCGTTGTTGCATTCAATAATGCTTCAATCCGCTCGCGGTTGTGTGCGAGCTGCACATCGACGGCTGGTTCGACATGTTCCGGGTGGATCTGATCGAAGGCCGGCAACCCGGCCGTGTTCAGCAGAGGATTGTTCTGGCTTGTCGTTGAACGGTTCATAGAAAGTCACGTCGGAAACGGCAGCAGCTGGCAAAGCCAGGCCGGAAAGTTGCAGGGAACGTTACTTTACCCGATTCCCCAACAGCCACAAAGCTACGTCGCCTGTTGACCGGCAAGCGGTAACCTGGCCATAGGAAGGCGTAAATATCACTGACAGTATGGCACCGCCACCGCTTGCCGGTGATGCTGGAAAATCGCTACTCAGGTCAGCCGGTACTTACGATGCCATGGTATGCAGACCGCATTCGCGGTTACCGAGCACCTTGGTGGGATCAAAGTAGTGCTCGACCTGGGGCAACTGGTGATCATGCAGATACGTTTTCATGTCGCGCTCGGTCCAGTTCAGAACAGGCGCCACCTTGAGGATCCGGCCGGGACCATGACTGACGATATCAAGCGTCTGTCTGAAAGCGGTCTGTTCCTTGCGGACGGCGGTCAGCCAGATATCAGGCTGCAGGGTGGCCAGCGCCCGCTGGAATGGTTCGAGCTTTACCTGCCGGGTGAATTCCGCATGCAGTTCACTATCGACGTCGGGTATCCCGTCCATCAGGGCGTCGCGGCGGGCCGCAGTCATCTCCGGTATGAAGACATGGACTTGCAGTTGCAGGGTGTTAATGATTCGTTCTGCGACCTGATAGGTCTCCCGGGTGTTATAGCCGGAATCAATCCAGACAACGGGAATGTCCGGTTTCACCCGGCTGGCCATGTGCAGAATGACAGCCTCGAACGGTCCGAAGTTGGTGGTGACGATAATTTTCTGCTGGAGGCCTACCGCCCACTGAATAATGCTGAGCGGCGATTGCCCGGCCAGCTGCTGGTTGATGGTTGGAAGGTCGAGTACGTTAGTCATGCCGGCGGTTCCGGTTGAATATCTTTCGGATGATCAGTTCGGCACCGAGTGCCGCGGCCAGTTCGGCGTTATGCTGAATTACCAGATAATTGACGCGCTCGCCGGGTTCCAGTGTTTTCAGCTGTTCCTGATGGTTTTCCCTGAGCTTCTGCTGCATCAGAGTCCGCAACAGGGCATCGTCCATATTTTCGAAACGGCTCTCGGCCGGCCTGTTGGTAAGATCGAGTCCATTGTTCATGAGGCTGGTAGGATTGCGTTTGCTGTTGGTTAATAATACTGATAATCATTATCAATTGTAAAGTGCCATTTCCGGTTTCCGGGATAGCTTAGGCAGTCGCTCCGGACACCGTTTAGCGGTTTGTCGTGGTGGTAACCGTGTGGTGGAAAATCAGCCAGCCAGGCGGCTGGAGATTAGCAAACTTGCGGCGGTGCCGCTTCCCAGTGCCGCGATCAATAGCAGGCGTATGAACGTCTGGTAACGCTTCACCAGATCGAACTGTGGCGTCGCCGAAAGGAGATAGGGCCGGCGCCTGTCCCGGGTTTCGCCCATCATGTGAACCGGCTCAGCGGCCTGCAGTTCGGCATGCTGCTTCAGTACTTCCTGCCAGGCCACGGCACGGACTTGCTCCCATTCCTCCAGGCAGATCTCGCCGTCGCGGTTCTGATCAAAACGATTTAGCAGTAGTTCGGTATCGGCCTTCCATTCGCTCAGCAGTGCACGTAACCGGGTCTGGTTGTCGGCCGCAGTACCGGCGCCACCAACGGTTTCAAACAGGCCGATGGCATAAAGCGGATCGCTAGGTTGCAGTCGCGCTTCGCGGAAGCGGAAGCGGGCCCCGAATATCAGCCAGCGGCCACCCGTGGTTTTCAGGCGGCTGTCGCGATTCGGGCCATACCATTTGTCGGTCACACTGGTGGTGACGCGGGCACCGTCGGGATCGATCACGCACTGGCCGGTGCCATCGATAAGCAGAAACAGATCGCTGCTGCGGCCGGATTCGACGCTGACCCAGCGGCGGTTCTTGCCGTTACCACGATGTTCCTGAATGCTGTACTCGTACCACAGGCAGCGGCTGCCGGTTAGCGGGGCAAGAACGGGCGGGCCGCTCATGAGTTCACCCCGGCCCTCCAGCTCGACATATCCCTGCGCGGCCGAACGGATACGCGAGGTGGGGATATCCTCGATCACGCGTTTGCGGAGCAGGAAGACAAACGCCTGTACCAGACTCACCAGTCCGATAATTCCCAGCAGGCCAGTCAAAAGCCAGAAGTCGGTACTGGACGCATGTGCGGCCCAGCTCGTGAAATCCATAAGGCCGCCTGCGGGGACTAGCTGAAGAGTTCTTTCATATTGACGTCGCGGACCTGTGCCTCGCCGAATTCGAGTAAATCCTTGGTCCGGAAATTGAACAGCCGTGCCAGGACGACGTCCGGAAACTGTTCGATGCGGATATTATTCTGGTTGACCGATTCGTTATAGAACTCGCGTCGATCGGCGATGGCATTTTCCAGTCCGCTGATGCGGCCCTGCAGGTGCCGGAAAGATTCATTCGCCTTGAGATCGGGGTAGGCCTCGGCGACCGCGAACAGGTTGCCCAGCCCCAGCCGCAGTTCGGTCTCGGCAGGTCCCAGCGCCTCCACATCGCCCGCCTCGCGCGCTGCCGACACCCGGGCGCGGGCATTCATGACGCGTTCGAGCGCTGCCTGCTCGTATTGCATGTACTGTTTGCAGGTTTCGACCAGCTTGGGCAACTCGTCGTGGCGCTGCTTGAGCAGCACGTCGATATTCGCCCAGGCTTTATCGACGTTATGCTTGAGTGCAACCAGCTGATTGTAAAGTGTGACGCCGTACAGCAGCAGGACGACCAGAACGCCCCCTACCACGAAACTGACCCATGTCATCGCCATCCCCCCTGATTGAGCAAATATGTTCCAGCCGTTTGCTTTGTTGTTGATATATCGGGACTAGTATAGCAAGTTGCCCGTCAGCGCAGATCGAAACAAGAATACTTATCAAGTAAAATCAAATAGTTAGTGCTTGAAGTCGCAGTCCGTGCCGCCTAAGATCCGAATGACTTAATTTTCCCGGAGAGCTTGGCCATGCAAGGCGACAAGAAAGTCATCGATTACCTCAACCGGACGCTGACTAACGAGCTGACGGCTATCAACCAGTATTTCCTGCATGCCCGCATGTACAAGAACTGGGGCTTGGGATCGCTCAATGAGCATGAATACAATGAATCCATCGACGAGATGAAGCATGCCGACAAGCTCATTGAACGGATTCTGTTTCTTGAGGGGCTGCCGAACCTGCAGGACATCGGCAAACTTCTCATCGGCGAAAATCCCCAGGAAATGCTGGAGCTGGATCTGAAGCTTGAACACCAGGCGGTGCCGTTGCTGCGAGAAGCAATCGAGTATTGCGAGAAAGTGAGCGATTACATCAGCCGTGAATTGTTTGAGGATGTTCTCGAGGGCGAGGAAGAACATATCGACTGGCTGGAAACCCAGCTTGAGTTGATCGATCGCGTCGGTCTGGAGAATTATCTGCAGTCGAAGATGTAGGCGTTTTTCACAACAGGGCGCTATCGTAATGAGCCCGGCCAGGTGTCGGGCTTTTTATTGGATTCTGATTGCAAACGTTTCTCATTAGTACTAATATTTGAAACAGCAATGCGTCTACGGGAATATTCCTGAGCCCCGGATCAGCGACGCCAAGAGGAATCATGATTGTCTGTGTCTGCAACGCCATAACCGAACACGATATCGACGAAGCCGTCGACAACGGTGCTACTTCAATGGATGCGCTGCGCAATACGCTGCGGATATCCACCCAGTGTGGAAGTTGCAGCGGCTGCGCAGAAGCCTGCCTGGAGCGCGCGCTGGTGGAGCGGCCACGGGCAGGCTGCAAGAGCCTGCCGGCGTTGCTTGATACCCGTCCCGAGCCGTTAACCGTCTAGCAACAATTTATCAATCATGACCGGATTGCGGCAGGGCCGTTGCGTAATAAATTTAGAAAATAATTATCACTACAATTCGCATTTTGATTAATCTGCCGTGGCTGGTTGCGGCATGATGTTCGGCATTATTGGGAGAATTCCACATGTTGCATTCTCGAATTTCGCACTCCGCGAATTTGTTTGCTGCGATGTTTATGGTCACGACACCGTCTATTTCCGTGGCAGAAGACGAGCGTGACAGTAAACGATCCGCGATTTTGAAGCAGGTCGACGTCATCGGTGATCCTGCAACGATTTACGAAATACCCGGCTCCGCCGACTATATTGACGCAGAAGAAATCCGTGAGTTTTCCTACGACGATATCAACCGTGTACTGCGCCGGGTACCGGGCGTGTATCTGCGCGAGGAGGACGGCTATGGTCTGTTTCCGAACATCAGTCTGCGCGGAGTTGATACGAGCCGCAGTGCCAAGGTGACCCTGATGGAAGACGGCGTATTGGCGGCGCCGGCACCCTATGCCGCGCCGTCGGCGTATTACTCGCCGACCACCGGTCGTATGAGTGGCCTCGAAGTGCTCAAGGGGACCAGTCAGATTAAATACGGTCCGCACACCACCGGCGGTGCAATCAATTATCTGTCTACACCGATTCCCGGCGAGGAGCGTACCTATCTGCGCGGTCAGTTCGGTGACGATAACGAATACCGTACCCACGCTTTCCACGGCAACACGGTTGACACCGATATTGGCCGGGTCGGCTATCTGGCCGAGTTCTATCTGCGCGATACCGAGGGTTTCAAATCCATCGACCCGGCGCCGGGCTTTACCGCTACTGATCGGACCGGCTTCACCAATATCGAACCGATGCTCAAGCTCGCCTGGGAGCCGAATACATCAAGTTACCATCGCTTCGAGTTCAAGTACGGTTTTACTGATAAGGAAGCCGACGAAACCTATCTCGGTCTGAGTACGGCCGACTTCCGGCAAGACCCGAACCGACGTTACTCGGCTTCGCGTTTTGACAACATCAATACCGAGCATCACCGAACCCATCTGCGCCACTTTTTCTCACCGAATAAAAATTTCGATCTGGTGACGACAGCCTATTATAACAAGTTCCGCCGCAACTGGTTCAAGCTTGGCAGTATTGATAACGTGGTTGGCAGCACAGTCACCAGTCTCTCGGAGGCGCTCGCGACCGGTGGAGCCAGTCTGGAATGTCTGCGCGGCAACAACGCCTGCGATTTGATCGTCCGGGCCAACCGGCGTGAATACTATTCCTATGGCATTCAAAGCGAGGGCACAATGCGTTTCGATACCGGCAGTCTGGCGCATGAATTAACTGTCGGCCTGCGGTATCACGAGGACCAGGAAGATCGCTTCCAGGAGGAGGATACGTTCAATCAAGCCGCCAACGGTGCCATTAGCGGTGTTACCCAGGGCGTGCCCGGCAGTCAGGCCAATCGTGAAGACTCGGCAGAGGCCGTGGCTCTGTTTATCCGCGACCGGATCGAATTTGGTAATTGGTGGTTAACGCCCGGTTTCCGGTATGAAACAATCGATTATCAACGTGTCGATAAAAATGCCGGAACGCGCGGTTCCGAATCCCTGGATGTCATGGGTGGCGGTATTGGTGTCGGTTACAACTGGACCGACGAGTGGCAGACCTTCGGCGGCGTGCACTTCGGTTTTTCGCCACCGTCCCCCGGCGCAGCAATTTCCGGCCTCGAAGAAGAAACCAGTATCGGCTACGAACTCGGTACACGATATGCGCGGCGTGACGGCGTACTCACCGGTGAAGCCGTCGGTTTCCTGACCCAGTTCGACGACTTGCTGGTGGTCAGCAATATTGGCGGCACCGGCACCGGTGACGACGAGAACTTCGGTGAGGTTGACGCCTACGGCCTGGAATTGTCGGGTCAGTTCGATCTGGGTCTGGCCAATGGCTGGTCGTTCAGCAATCCATATTTTATCGCCTTTACCTATACCAATGCCGAGCAGCAGAATGAGGCGCAGTCAACCGACGCGGAATCGATCTTCAGCTTTGGTGAGAAGGGCAACAAGGTGCCCTATATTCCGGAATATCAGTTGACTGTCGGATCGGCGCTGGACTTCGCCCGCTGGGGCACGTCGCTGACGGCCAGCTTTGTCGACGATACTTTCACCAGTGCAAATAACGTCGATAACGAGGTGAACGGCAACGGCGATCCGGATGCCCGTTTCGGCAAGACGGACAGTTACACGCTGGTCGATCTGGCCGCGTATTACAAGCTGCGGCCGAATACCAAGCTGTTTGGTGGTCTGCATAACGCATTCGATGAGGAATACATCGTCTCGCGTCAGCCGCATGGCCCGCGTCCGGGTATCGACCGCACCTGGTTTGTGGGTATTGAACTCGAACTGTAACAATCTATCAGTATAAATATTGCCAGACACAGCCTGGATAGCTGCCAGCTATCCAGGCTGTATTGTCTGTATGCGAAGCGATTATTGACGAGGTAAATGTAATGAAGCAGCGTCTGTGGCTATGTCTTTTTATCGTGTTATCGCTGGGACAGAGTGTCCATGCTGCCGAAGTGAATGTGTATTCCGCCCGCATTGAGGATCTGATCAAGCCGTTGCTGGAT
>CAZFUS010000065.1:0-14247 GCA_964522485.1 uncultured Enterobacteriaceae bacterium
CGGGCAGATCCACGACCACGCCCTGGGTCAGCAGGGGCGCCGTCGCCATGAAGATCACCAGCAGCACCAGCATCACATCGATGTAAGGCACGACGTTGATCTCGGCCATCTGTTTTCTGCGTTTACGCTGTTGTCGCAACATAAGTCAATCCGCGGTTACTGACGCAAGTAAAGCATTCATTCGCATCGCTTATCTGTGATGGGAGTAACGATGCAGGATGGATGAAAATTCGTCCGCGAAAGTGTCGTAGCGGTTAATGAGCCGCTCGACTTCGTTGGAGTAGCGGTTGTAGGCGATCACTGCCGGGATAGCGGCAAACAGGCCCATGGCCGTGGCGATCAGCGCCTCGGCAATGCCCGGCGCTACCATGGAGATGGTGGCCTGCTGTACCCCGCCGAGTGCGCGGAAACTGTTCATGATACCCCAGACAGTGCCGAACAGACCGATGTAGGGACTGGTTGAACCAACTGTCGCCAGAAACGACAGGTTGGTTTCCAGATAGTCGATTTCGCGGTTCAGGGTGACGCGCATCGATCGCTGCGCACCTTCCAGTACGGCCGCCGGCGTAATGCCCTCCTGTTTGCGCAGACGGGCGAATTCTTTGAAGCCGGATTCGAAGATGCGTTCCATGCCGGTAGACTTGTGCCGGCTGCCGGTAATCCGGTTATACAACGGGCTGAGATCCTCGGCTGTCCAGAAACGTTCTTCGAAATTATCCGCATCGCGACCGGCACGCTTCAGCATAAGGCGCTTGCCGAATATCATCGACCAGGAAACGACGGAGGCCAGCACCAGGATAAGCATGACCAGCTGAACGACCAGGCTGGCCTCCAGTATGAGATGGGTAAAAGACAGTTCAGCCGACATGGCTTAGCTCCGGAAACATTGTTTTGGGAATCTGGCGCGGGCGCAGGTTTTCCGCATCGACACAGGCTATGCGTATGTCACCCGTGCAGATTGTCTCGCCTGTCTGATTGAAAATCATCTGGCCTATATCCACACTTGCGCCGCGATATTTTTTGATTTCAACACTGACTTCCAGTAATTCATTAAAGCGGGCTGGTCTGATGAATTCGATCGACGCGCTGCGAACCGCGAAAAGGAGACCCTGACGGCGCAGCTCATCCTGCTCGTAACCCAGTGCGCGCAGCCATTCTGTGCGGGCGCGCTCCATAAAACACAGGTAATTGGCGTGATAGACGACACCGCCCGCGTCGGTATCCTCGTAATAGACTCTGATCGCCAGACGAAATTCATCGCCGTTGCCACTGGCGGGTGCCTGGCTGTCGCTGGTGTTATTGACTTTCAAACAGATCGGGCTCTGACGGTTGTTCGGGTGGTTGCAGGCCGAAATGCAGCCAGGCATTGCGGGTCACGAGGCGGCCACGCGATGTGCGCATCATGAAGCCCTGCTGAATAAGGAAAGGTTCGATCACATCTTCTATCGTGTCACGTTCTTCGCCTATGGCGGCCGCCAGACTTTCCACGCCAACCGGTCCGCCATCGAATTTCTGCATGATGGCAAGTAGTAGTTTTCGATCCATGAGATCGAGGCCGTGCATGTCCACGTTCAGCATGTCCAGGGCGCGGGCCGCGGTCCCGGCTGTCACTTCGCCGTCTGCCTTGACCTGGGCGTAATCCCGCACCCGGCGTAACAAACGATTGGCAACGCGGGGTGTGCCGCGTGATCGGCCGGCGATTTCACGCGCGCCTTCTTCAGCCACTATGGCCTCGAGCAACCGTGCCGAACGCAGCACAATACCGGCCAGATCATCGTCGCCGTAGAATTCCAGCCGCTGCACAATGCCGAAACGATCGCGCAGTGGCGAGGTCAGCAATCCGGCACGGGTGGTGGCACCAACCAGTGTGAACGGCGGTACGTCGAGCTTGAGGGCACGCGCCGCCGGGCCCTCGCCGATTACGATATCGATCTGGAAATCCTCCATTGCCGGATACAGCACTTCTTCCACCACCGGACTGAGACGATGCATCTCGTCGATGAACAGCACGTCGTTCGGCTCAAGATTGGTCAGCAGCGCCGCCAGATCGCCCGGCCGCTCCAGCACCGGCCCCGAGGTCTGCCGCAGGTTGACGCCAAGCTCATTGGCAATAATGTGTGCGAGCGTGGTCTTGCCCAGCCCCGGCGGCCCGAAGATCAGCACATGATCGAGCGCTTCCTGCCGCTGTCGCGCCGCGCTGATGAAAATTTCCATCTGCTCGCGAACCGCCGGCTGGCCGACATAGTCGGTCAGCCGTTTCGGCCGCAGCGCTTTGTCGGCGACGAAGTCCTCGTCGCTGCGCTCTGGCGAGATGATCGGATTGGGTTTTGCCATAACGGAATGGGCGCCTATTTTCCCCATATCCGAGTATCATCGCAATGCGGCTGCGTCTATAAATATGTGAGTTTATCGTGACTTTGCGCCAAGATCCTGATAAATCATGGCAAAATTGTGAAACATCTGCGCGATCCCGGCCTGATGAAGTCAGATAGCAGCAAATTTCTGTAAATTTACGATTTTTAGTGAATTTTAGTGGTTTTATCAAATTCAGACCGGCAAGGGCCGGATCGTCAGCCGCTCGCTGGCTGTGGCGTTGGCATCACCCGGCGAGAAAATTGCGTCGGCTGGCGGAACGAATTGGCTTCGTCGCCCACTGAATACAAGATATCCATGACCCACAACCTGTTAGGAGGAAACCATGTTTCTGAACGGCAAGAAAGTCGCTATCCTGGTCGAAGATAATTACGAGCCCCGCGAACTCTGGGTGCCATATTACCGACTGCAGGAGGAAGGTGCCGAAGTGTTGATCCTGGGTACCGGCAAGGATACATACAGTTCCAAGGGCGGCGTCACCGCCAAACCGGATATGAAGGTCGACGATGCCAATACCGAGGAATTCAACGGCGTCATCATTCCTGGCGGTTACGCTCCGGACGACATGCGCCGGCACAAGCCGCTGGTCGATTTCGTGCGTGTACTTTTCGAGGAACAGCGTCCGGTCGGTTACATCTGCCACGCCGGCTGGGTCGCGATCTCCGCCGGCATCGTCAAGGGCAAGCGCTGCACATCGTTCTGGTCGATAAAAGACGACATGATCAATGCCGGTGCCGAATGGCTGGATGAACCCTGTGTCCGCGACGGCAATCTGATCTCCAGTCGCGTGCCGAAGGATCTGCCCGAGTTCAATCGCAACTTTATCGCGGCGATGAGCGGTGAATGATCAGTCCGCGAATGAATGTGAATGGAATGATTGCATCATTCCCGTGAAAAATGAGTCTACGTCATGCTCGCGAAAGCGGGCATCCAAATAAGGTATTTATCAGACGAACTATTCCGCACCCTGTCGGGTGCGGGCCGGTTTCTTTTGTGCGGCCAAAAGAAACCGGCGAAAGAAAAGGCCGCCCGAAGGGCATGGAACATCTTTCTGAAAAGATCTAATAGAGATTAATTGCTTAACCAGTTTCTGGCTTTCGCCAGAATGACAGCCAACAACACTTGCGGCTATTCTCGTTCATTCGCGGACTGACTATTCAATTGACGCCTTCAAGGCCGCATGGGCAGGCACAAGGGGATAACCTGCCGCTTTCCAGTCCTCCTTGCCTTCGGCATACACGAACACATTGCGATAGCCCAGTGTGTTCAGTGACTGTGCTGCAATGTGAGAGTTGCGGCATTTTATGTTCGCGCAATAAACAATGATGGTTGCATCCTTGTCCGGCAGTTCGTTTTCCGCGCAGCTGCGAACCTCATCGTGCGGTATATTGATCGCCCCCGGCAGACGTTCCGCCTTGTAATAACGTTCCGGCAGCGCCTCCACCAGAGTCATGAGCTCCTGTGCATCAATACGGCGCTTGATTTCCTCACGTCCTATAGTACGCATCGCTTACTCCTGAGAATTGAATAGAAACTGGAATGTTTCTGTCGCTATACTGGCAAGCCGGTTATTGCGCCTGCATGGTATTCATGTGCATGCTGCGGTCGGGTTCTGCATGGATTAAAACATCAGGCGCTTCACCCAGACGCGGATATCTGGCCGCATCGCGTATTGTGGGGTAACCATCGATATAGACCCATTCAGTCTCCTTGGCCGGTGCATGACAGCCGAAACAGTTGTTGAAACCTTCCCCTTTCCAGTTCGAGGTCAGGTTCTGATCCGGCGCGTCGGACTTGAAGAGTGCCCAGCCCCAGCCTTCGCCCCAGGCCTTGTTGTTCGGGAAACGGTTCTTCCGATCCCGGACCATCACGAACCAGACTTCGACCTTGCCCGCCCATTGTGCATTGCCGGTCGTGAGACGCTGTTCCCTGATGTCTGAAACAGTCTTGACGATTATGGCGCCGTCCTGCCACTGCCCGGACTGTTCGAATGCGGTGACAGCCTCGCGTGTCGCATAAACGTCATGAACACCGGCACCGCTGGCTTCGTCATCCTGTTTCACAAACCAGGATCCGATATGCACCCAGTTTTCACGAAAACCGTACGGCCGGGAGATATTGCCGTCGGCGTCCACGTAAGTTGAGAAGGTGTCAACGCCGGACAGTGATCCGGAGTCGGCGGTGCTCATTTCCCGCGAACAGCCAGCAACGGTGAGTAGTGCAACAACAATCAGGGCCTGAATTCTGAACATTGTCATTCTCCTTCGATGGATGGGCTTCCGGGACAATGCGGGGTTGAATGTGCATCCGGACACGGTTCCGTCAGGCAATAGACGTTCAGTGAATGAGGAATCTTACGTACGGAAAACACACTTGAGGCGGATCAATGTGTTCCGGCCTGACAAGCCTGAAGTAAGAATCTTCCACCCGTGTGCGTCTACAGGGTGAATACAACCCGTTTTCCACCCTCAATAAGGAGCTATCCAATGACCCGCATCGAACCCGTCGTAGCCGAGAAAGCCAATGCCGAAATCGGGCAACTGCTTGATCTCGTGAATAAAAAACTGGGGCTCGTGCCCAATGTGATTGCCACCATGGCCAATTCCGAGGCGGCGGCAAAGGGTTACCTGGGCTTCAGCCAGGCGCTCGCAGGCGGATCCCTGTCGGCGCGACTGCGGGAACAGATTGCCCTGCTGGTCGCCGAAGTGAACGGCTGCAATTACTGTCTGGCCGCGCATTGCACACTGGGCAAAGGCGTTGGCCTGAATGATGCCGAGATTCTCAATGCCCGGCGCGGTAATGTCAGTGATACCAGGGAGCAGGCGGCACTTGAATTTGCAATGCAAGTGCTCGAACAGCGGGGCATGATCAAGGACGGCGACCTGCAGCAGGTACGCAAGGCAGGCTACAGCGATGGCGAGATCATGGAAATCGTGGCCAATATCACTTTGAATATACTAACCAACTACGTCAATCTGGTTGCCGGTACGCCCATTGATTTCCCGGCTGCTCCGGTCCTGAATGCAGCCTGACGATTAACCCTTGTTGGTCGGTGAATTCGTCAGAAGATGACGGCATAAGCCGTGGAACGGCAGCCATTATGTTAGCAAGGTCCTGAGGATGGATGCGAAAACGCGCAGTAATACTGACTGGGTCAGGCTACTGCAAGGCGATGGTCCCGAACGGGATGCCATACTGGCAGAATTGCGTCAGGTATTGTTGCGCGTCCTTCGCAAAACAAGATTGCGTCTGCCGTATATCGATGAGTCCCTGCTGGAAGATTCCGTGCAGGATGCACTGATATTGGTTCTGGACCGGCTTGAACAGTTCGAGGGCCGCAGCCAGTTTCTGACCTGGGCCGGCTCGATCGCCATCCATGCCACCATGAGTAACATCAGGAAGCAGCGTTATCGGCATGTCTCCATGGAAGATGTGATGGAAGATACTGATGAAAGACTCGGCGTGCAGTGTGATGCGGCAGAGGAGCGGGATCGGGATACCATGGTTGAACACCTCAATCATCTCATTAACCATACACTGACTGAACGTCAGCGCACGGTTTTACTGGCAGAACTGAAAGGTGTTCCACAGGAGATCATCGCGCAGTGGTTGGACAGTAATCGTAATGCCATCTACAAGCTGGCACACGATGCCCGCAAGAAACTCAAACAGGGGCTCCAGGCAGCCGGTTACCAGCCGTCTGATATTAATGTGGCATTCAATTCATGAAGGTGCAGCATGAAACTGTCTAAAGAAGAGATACGCAAGCTGGTTTCTTTCGTCGTCCAGACTCGCGAGGATGAGATCAACTGCGACGAATGCATGCACCATGTTTCCGAGTTTGCCGAGCTGGAGCTGGCAGGCAAGACCATTCCTGAAGGATTGAAGACCGTCGAGCACCATCTTGGCATCTGCTCCGAGTGCCATGAGGAATACGAGATTCTCAAAGAGGCACTCAAAAAGATCAACGAATAACTCCCGGGCGGGTAGTGCCATGCCTGCTTTATTCTTCGCCAGTCATCTGCTTGCCAGTCTTTTCTTGGCAACGAGCGCCTGAATAACACTTACCGACAGTCTGTTCCCGGACAGATTCTGCGTGCTTGTCCGCAAGTAAGATCCGGCAGGGTAAGTGCGTCAAAGCTTGCAAGTCATCCTGTAATAACCCGTGGCCGTACAGAGGGGCAGGATGATCTCTTAAAAATCCCATTTTAAATGATATGAGGTAGCAAGCGATGAGCATTACCAGACAAATATTGACCATCATGCTGTTGGCCGTTCTGTCATTTAGTGTTTTTGCTGCCAATGAGCATGCGGTCAGCGTTACCGGCATACAGGGTTACGACCTGGTCTCATACCAGACCGGAAAGCGCCCCGTCCGTGGCAACGGCCATTATGTCAGTGTTCACAATGGTGTTACGTATATGTTTTCGAGTAAAGAAAACAAAAATGTGTTTGATCGACATCCCGAAAAATATCTCCCGGCATACGGCGGCTATTGCGCATTTGGCGTATCCGTGGGCAAGAAGTTCGTTGGCGATCCCGAAGTCTGGCGTATTGTGGATGGCCGGCTTTATCTCAATCTGGACGAATCCATTCAGGACCAGTGGTTGAAGGATGTGCCAGGACGCATCCGGACCGCTGACAAGAACTGGAAGGAAATCCGGAGTATACCCAGTACCGAACTGTAATACGACTCCCGCAGCGTGTGCGCGGAAGACATCGAATGGCAGAAGCAGAGCCCAACAACGATCAACATTAACCCTCTAAATACAGGAATATTATCATGAGATTAATCAATTTAACGGCTTGTGTCCTGGTTGTCGGCCTAACGACCAGCATGAACGCGTTCGCCGACGACTTTAACACTGTATTGAAGCCAGCGAAGAAGGGCAACGGCTTTACGGAAAAGCCGCTTGTGTCCGGTAATATGCCCAGCACCAGCAGGAATTGTGGCTGGACAATCAATGACTATATTAGGAATTGCGGCATAGTCAGTGATGTGCCGGCTGTTTCTGTATCCCGCTCCAAAGCTGTCAAGAGCTGATTTATCCCGACTGGACATGGCCTGACGTGCACCCTGCAGGCCATGTCCTTTTTTGAGGTATACAGAATGAGAACCGAATCACCTGAATATACGATTGGTACCGTGGAATACCGCCATAACAAGGTGCTGACATTATCGGGGAAGGCATGTCTGATCCATCAGCTTGCCTTGTTTGTCCTTCACTCGGTTTCCCAGATGATGGCTCCGGTTATGGCGATGACTCCAGAAACGAATCACGAAACGGTCCGTTACGGTACAGAAACAATCAATGGACTGGATATTTTCTATCGCGAAGCAGGCGATCCGGCACGTCCGGCCGTGGTGTTACTGCATGGTTTCCCCGCTTCGTCATACATGTATCGCGAAGTGCTTCGCGGCCTTGCCGATGAATACCACCTGGTTGCGCCGGATTATCCCGGCTTTGGCAACAGCAGCGCGCCATCAGCTGGCGAATTTACATATACATTTGACAATATTGCAGGTGTTATCGATCGATTCCTGGAACAGCGTGGTATCAATCGATATTTTCTCATGATCCAGGATTACGGCGCTCCTGTCGGATTCCGGATCGCGATCAGACATCCGGAGCGCGTCGCCGGCTTTATTGTCATGAACGGCAATGCCTACGAGGAAGGCCTGAGCGAGGCAGGCTGGGGGCCAATCTTCAGGTACTGGAAGGACAAATCACCTGAACTGGAACGGGAAATCGCCAGCAAGGTATTCAGCCTGGAGGGGATGAAGTGGCAATATACGCATGGCACGCGTAATCCCGCCGGCATTAATCCCGACAACTGGAATCTCGACTTCATGAAAATCTCACGCCCGGGCCAGCGCCGCATCCAGCTCGATCTGTTTTACGACTACCGGAACAACCTCAAGCGTTATCCTGACTGGCAGGCGTACTTACGCAACACGCAACCGCCGATGCTGATTGTCTGGGGGAAAAATGATGCTTTCTTTCCTGAGGCCGGTGCGCGGGCCTACAGGCGGGACGTGCACAATATCGATTACAATATCCTGGATACGGGGCACTTTGCGCTGGAAGAAGAGGCTCCCTTTATTATACAGAAGATGAGAACGTTTCTGGGCAGGCAATATCGATAGCGGTTAACAATCGGCTGCCGGAGATGAACCCTTGATTAGCCAAACCTGTGCCCGAAGACCTGTCCGAATTCGACCGCAACTTCATCGAAGCAATAGCGTATGAGTAAAAACAGTCCGCAAATGAACGCGAATAGACGCAAATGATAACTGGACTTCCGCTTCTGCGGGAATGACGCAGAATGGTCATTTCATCCTGGAAGCCGGCGATACAAGGGACACTGCTTACAGAGTTAAGGCTGCAATCCAGTAAGCTTATCAAACTCTTTAAATAGTCATGGCGAATTTTATTCGCGTTGATTTGCGTTGATTCGCGGACTGATTATTTAACCGATGCCTTCAATGCCGCCCGGATCAGTTCCTCACTGCTCATGCCGGGCTCAAGCACGGCATAGACATACTTGCTGGCCTCCTGCGGTTTGTAACCGAGCGCCACCAGGGCGCTGATCGCGTCGGCACTGGCGTCGTCCGCATCATTGTCAGTCGGTGTGCCGGCTGATGCTGCAGCCGGCTGCCAGTCCTTGAGCCGGTCGCGCATCTCCATGATCAGCCGTTCGGCGGTTTTCTTGCCGACACCGGGCAGCTTGGTGAGCTGATCGGCGTTTCCGTCATGCACGACGCGCGCAAAATCTTCTGCATCCATGCCCGAGAGAATGGCAAGCGCCAGCCGTGCACCGACACCATTGACCCTCAACAGTGTTCTGAATAACCGCCGTTCGCGTTCGCTGGCGAAGCCGAATAGCAGATGTGCATCTTCGCGGACGACGAGATGCGTATAGAGCATTACCTCCGTGCCTGTTTCCGGCAGGTTATAAAAGGTCGTCATCGGTGCTTCGATTTCATAGCCGATGCCGCCGGCTTCGATAAGCAACAGCGGGGCCTGTTTTTCCAGAATCACGCCACGTAGACGGCCAATCATAGAATCCTTCCTGCACGGGTTTTCTGACTTCCGGCCATGCGCAACAGGCTGGAACGTGTATGAATATGACAGACGGCCACCGCCAGGGCGTCGGCCGCATCGGCCTGTGGCGGCTTGCGCAGATCCAGCAGTACTTTCACCATATGCTGGATCTGGTTTTTGCTGGCATGGCCGCGGCCGACCAGCGCCTGTTTGATCTCGTTCGCACTGTATTCATATACCGGCAATGACTGCACACTGCAGGCAACGATCGCCGCACCACGTGCATGGCCGAGTTTCAATGCGGAGTCAACGTTACGATTCATGAACACGCGTTCGATAGCGACTTCGTCCGGTGGCTGTGCCTTGATGAGAGCGCTGACCTCGGTGAATATCTGCCGCAGCCGTTCCGGATAGTCCGCGTCTCCCAGCCTGATGCAGCCACTTGCGAGGTGCCAGAGTCTGTTGCCCTCGTGTTCGACGATGCCGTAACCGGTAATGCGGGAGCCGGGATCAATGCCGAGGATTCTGATCATGAACTGTGGGAGCGGATTATCAGCCGCGATTGAAAGCGTTCGTTGATACACTCGGCTCTTGCGGAGTTCTCGGCGCAAGCAGTCATGGTCAGGTTTCAGGCCAGTTCGGCCAGAACCTCGTCGGGGATATCGGCATTGGAATACACTTTCTGAACATCGTCGAGCTCGTCGAGCATGTCGAACAGTTTCACGATGCTCTCGGCGCAGTCGCGGTCGACGCTGACGTCAATCGCAGCGCGCATGGTGATCTCGGCGGATTCCGGTTCCATGTTTGCGGAAAGCAGTCGTTCCTTTACGTCGAGGAAATCATCGGGATTGGTAAGTACGTCCATGGAAGCATCGCTATAGCTGACGATGTCATCGGCGCCGGCTTCCATCGCGACTTCCATGAGCCGGTCTTCATCGATACCGGCCGCATAAGAGATTACGCCGGTTTTGGTAAACAGATAGGCAACCGAACCATCAGTGCCGAGATTACCGCAGCATTTGTTGAACGCATGGCGAACCTCAGCCACGGTACGATTGCGGTTATCGGTCATGCAGTCGACCATGACGGCAACCCCGCCGGGTGCGTAGCCTTCGTAACGGATTTCCTCGACCTGGTCGGCGCCTTCCTCGCCGGTACCGCGGCGAACTGCCCGTTCCACTGTATCCTTGGGCATGTTATTGCCAAGGGCGTTATCGATCGCGGTGCGTAAACGCGGATTGGTATCAGTATCACCCCCACCCATGCGCGCGGCGACGGTGATTTCACGAATCAGTTTGGTAAACAGTTTGCCGCGCCTGGCATCCTGCTTGCCTTTCCGATGCTGGATATTTGCCCACTTACTGTGTCCGGCCATGTCTCGAATTATCTGTCGGTTGAAGGTTGATGACGAATTTTATCATGCACGTAATAAAAGCGGTGCTATACGCTGTACAAACCGTTCCTCGCTCCTCGTGCCTCGTTCCTCGAAAAAACGGCTATAAATCAAGCTGCGAGGGACAAGGAACGGTCTCGGGCACACGACCTGCCGGGCCGGATATTCATGAGCGGTGAAGACTGGATTCGGGCAGCATTGAAGGCATTGGTTAAAAAATCAGTCCGCGAATGAACGCGAATTGATGCAAATAGTAATAAAAGAAGATGGCATGTGCTATGCCCAGGCCGCTGACAGATACTGGCCCTCTTTCTCGGATTCGTAAGCGGCGCGTCCATGCGCCACTATTCCCGCTTGTGAGGGATTGACGGGAATGGTCATCCCGGCCGAGGAACCGGAGAAGCGGCACCGGGATGTACTGCTTACGGAGCCATGGATACGATCCAGTAAACCGCTATTCTTAAAATACTTATGTTCGATTTTTTATTCGCGTTCATTGGCGTTCATTTGCGGACTGCTTAATGTCTGAACCGTCCTTCGGCGAGAAACAGGGCAGTCTGCTCGGCCACTTCCCGTGAAAACAGCAGACCTGTATGCGTAGTGGCGACTGTTATATGGTCGGCCATGTGATCACAGCTGGTCTCACTGACCGCCACCGTGCCGTCGTTTGGTTTGGGCAGGCCCGGGATCAGACGGCCTACGCCGATCGGTTGCGTACCGGCAATAACCCCAAGTGCGTGCGAACCCGTCCAGGCCGGCGCGCCGCCGATCACGCCCTCCTCGATGCTCAGGCCGAGCAGTGGCAGCAGCGCAGCCCGGTACAGTGTCTGGGCAGTATGGCTGGGTTTATGCGGCGTGCCGATTGTGACGATGTGGCCGGGACGCTGGCGGGGGTAGGTATCGAACAGATGGCGGATGACAAGGCCGCCGAGACTGTGGCCGACAAAATGCAGCACCGGCGCGTTGATACGATCGACAAACGCGGCCAGTTCGGCGGCATTAATACGTGGCGCGCGCCGCAGACTCGGATAGCGGAAACGCAGCGACCGGAAACCACGGGCATTCAGGCGCCGTTGCAGTGGGATCATATCGAAACCCGGCATCCACAGGCCGTGTACCAATACCACCGTTTCCGGGCTCAAGACCGCACCACCTTTGTGCAGAGGATTTTGCTGAACAGTTTAAACCGGATGCATGATGCGTTTATTCTTTTTGAGTGAATTTCAATCATCCCCTCTTGCCCCCTTGGCATTTCTGCTGTTATGGCGTTTGAGCGACTGTCCTCTGACTATTGGCACGGGTTTGCAACTTCGTTTACAACTTCCTAAAGTGTAACCAGAAGGCAGGAATTTTCCTTCACTGTCATTGAATCATCAGAATCGATGGCGGGTCTAATTTATACTATCGATCCGGCGCGATGGGTCCCGGGATGGGGCCGCCATACCGCCAGAAATGTTAGGTAATCATGCATTGCAAGCCGTACGTATGAAAAGACAGCGTCCATACCCCATCTCGGCCGGTTTGCTGTTATCGCTGAAGCCCGGAAGGCCATACAGTCCGCGTTATCAGGCTTTGTGACAAGCCTGCAGGTTGGCGGTCATGGCTTTGCCGGAAGGAGGTAAGCTGTGCTGCAGAAGTTCTGGCGCCGGCTCAACGAACCGGCAACTTCAGATACAGATGTTTCGTCTCTTCCCGCAGCCGACCAGATCCATGCGGATGATGATGTCAGTGCTTTCATGCGTCCCGAGGTGGATGAAGACCGCCGCCGCGAGGCGCTGAGGGCGCTGTTTCACAAACCCAAGTTCAATCACCGCGATGGCCTCGACGATTACGACGAGGATTACCGTCTGGCGCACACCGGATCGCGTATCAGCGCGAACCGGCAGTCATGAGTGCAGTTGAAGAGGTCGTCTCCGGCACCGAGGCTTCCGGTGCCGTTGAATATCACTCACTCGGGTCGCTGCTGATTGCAGGGCCCGTAGAAAGGGTGATCGTCTGTGCGCGACAACTGAGCGACAGGCTGGAGTGTACGTTACTGACCGAGGGTGAGCCGGATCCGGCCGAGGAGAGCGAACTGCCGCTGCGAGCCGGCGGCCGGCTGATCGACGTCCGGGGCTATCTGGGCGCATTCCGGGTCCGGGCGCGTTTGAACGGCGAACCCGAGGACACGGACCTGGGCGAGCGCCTGGGCAACAGCCGGGCAGAGTTCGACATGGTGCTGGATCTGGGCGGCGAGCCGTGTATCCGCCGATCGGTGCTGCCACCGGGTTATTACGCGCCGCGTGACCCGACGGCGCTGGATCGTACGTTGCAGGAACTGCCCGGCATGGTGGGTGAGTTCGAGAAGCCGCGTTATTTTCTTTACGATGCGTCGATCTGCGCCCACGGCGACAGCGGTCAGGTCGGCTGTACCCGCTGTCTGAACGCCTGCGCCGCCGAAGCCATCGAGGCCGAGGACGACCGTATCCGTATCAATCCCTGGCTGTGTCAGGGCTGCGGCGCCTGTGCCACCGCCTGCCCGAGCGGGGCCGTCAGCTACAACTATCCCGACCGTGCCACCCTGATCGACGATTTACGCGGCCGTATAAGGAACGCACGCAGCGAATCCGTTCCTCTGTCCGTGGTCTTTTACGACCGGCCCGAACTGGCGCCGGAAAGTGAGGACGGTGTTTTGCCCTGTGCCGTCGAGGACCTGGGATCGGTCGGCATGGAGGTATGGCTGTCGGCGCTGGCCTACGGCGCCCGGCGCATCCTGCTCGTTGCCGGGCCGCACCTGCCCGATGATACCCGCCATGAGCTCAATCACCAGCTCGACTACGCCCGTGCCATTGTCACCGCGCTTGCTCTGCCGGCCGAATGCCTGACGTGTGTCGAAGCCCGCACGGCCGACGACGTGGCGGGGGCAATAGCCGAACCCTTTACCGTCGTTACGCTGGAGGCGGCGGCTTTTGCAGGCCTTGATAGCAAGCGTGAGCAACTGCATTTCGCCATCGATCACCTGTACGAGGCCAGCGGGCGGCCGGTCAGCGAAGCCGGGCTGCCCGGCGGCGCGCCGTTCGGTGCCATCGAAGTCGACCGCGAGGCGTGCACCCTGTGCATGACCTGTGTCGGCGTCTGCCCCGTGAATGCGCTGGAAGCCGGGGGCGACCAACCGGAGCTGAATTTCATCGAGGCCAACTGCGTGCAGTGCGGTCTGTGCGAGTCAGCCTGCCCCGAGGATGCTATCGATCTGAAACCGCGACTGCTATTCGATCGCGAAACCGCACGTAGCCGCCAGACCCTCAACGAAGAGCAGCCGTTCGCCTGTATCAGCTGTGGCAAGCCGTTTGCCACGGTGAAAATGATCGAAGTCATGCTCGGCCGGCTGACCGGGCACTGGATGTTCCGGAACGAGCGCGCCCGTTCGCGCCTGAAAATGTGCGAGGACTGCCGGGT
>CAZFUS010000066.1:0-14003 GCA_964522485.1 uncultured Enterobacteriaceae bacterium
GTATTCTTTTCGATCAGCTTGGTCATCACGCCACCCAGCGTCTCGATCCCCAGCGACAGCGGCGTCACGTCGAGCAGCAGCACGTCCTTGACGTCGCCACCCAGGACGCCGGCCTGAATGGCGGCACCTATGGCCACGGCCTCGTCCGGATTGACGTCCTTACGCGGCTCCTTGCCGAAGAATGCCTGCACCTTTTCCTGCACCTTGGGCATGCGGGTCTGGCCGCCGACCAGAATGACATCGGTAATATCGCCGGCGGAGACCTGCGCGTCCTTGAGCGCAGTCTTGCAGGGTTCGATCGTGCGTTCGATCAGATCCTCGACCAGCGACTCCAGCTTGGCGCGGGTCAGTTTCATGTTCAGATGCTTGGGACCGCTTTGATCTGCCGTGATGTACGGCAGATTGATATCGGTCTGCTGGCTGGACGACAGCTCGATCTTGGCCTTTTCCGCGGCTTCCTTCAGCCGCTGCAGCGCCAGCGGATCGTTGTTCAGGTCAATGCCGGATTCCTTCTTGAAAGTATCGGCCAGGTAATTGATGACGCGCAGATCGAAGTCCTCGCCACCCAGGAAGGTATCGCCATTGGTGGACAGCACTTCAAACTGATGCTCGCCATCAACCTCGGCGATTTCAATAATCGAAATATCGAAGGTACCACCGCCCAGATCGAACACGGCAATCTTGGCGTCACCGCGCTTCTTGTCCATACCGTAGGCCAGGGAGGCGGCGGTCGGCTCGTTGATGATGCGCTTGACTTCGAGACCGGCGATCTTGCCGGCGTCCTTGGTGGCCTGGCGCTGGGAGTCGTTGAAATAGGCCGGCACCGTAATCACGGCCTCGGTGACCGTTTCACCCAGGTATTCCTCGGCCGTCTTCTTCATTTTCATGAGTACGCGCGCGGAAATCTCGGGCGGCGCCATCTTCTTGCCCTTGACCTCGACCCAGGCGTCACCGTTTTCGGCCTTGACGATCTTGTACGGCACCATCTTGATGTCGCGCTGCACAACATCATCATCGAACTTGCGGCCGATGAGACGCTTGATGGCATACAGCGTATTGTGCGGATTGGTGACTGCTTGGCGTTTGGCCGACTGGCCGACCAGAACTTCATCGTCGTCTGTGTAGGCGACGATCGAGGGCGTGGTCCGCGTACCTTCACTGTTTTCAATGACCTTGGCTTTGCCGCCTTCCAGCACGGCAACGCAGGAATTCGTCGTTCCCAGGTCAATGCCGATTATCTTTCCCATCGCAAACTCTCCGGAATCACTTCGTTAACTTATTGATTAATAAAAGCCTGTCTGTGTGTTTTATATGGGGGCGCAGCCGATGAATTCAAGCCCGGCCACTTATTTCGCAACCACCACCATGGCCGGCCGCACCAGCCGGTCGTTCAGCAGGTAGCCTTTCTGGACCACGGTGATAACGCTACCGGACTCAGCGTCGGGGCTTTCCTGCATTGATACCGCCTCGTGACGTTCGGGATTGAACTTCTCGCCCAGCGGATCCACCGGCACGACTCCGAATTTGTTCATGACATCGAGCAACTTCTTCAGGGTCAGTTCCATGCCCTCACGCAGACTGGCGGCATCATCGGAGCCGGCGCTGTCAGCCGCGTTCATGCCCAGCTCCAGGCTGTCGATCACGGGCAGCAGTTCGCTGACAAACTTATCAAGGGCATATTTGTGTGCGTGTTCGACGTCACGACTGGTGCGCTTGCGCAGATTATCCATCTCGGCCTGCACCCGGACCAGCTTGTTCCAGTTATCCTCGGCCGCCTGCTGAGCTGCCTCCAGGGCTTCGCGCAATCCCTGGGGATCGTCGTCCGGGACAGCCGCGTCAGCACCGGATTCCGGCTGTCTGCTGCCGCCTTCGGCCGCAGACGCAGGCTCTTCCACGACTTCGGCGTGGATTTCATCCTGCTTGTTCGATTTCTGGCTGTTTTCCTCTGCTTGGCTTGCCATCGCTTACCTCTTGATTAAAGACAAAAGAAATCCGCTTCAGCCGGCCGGGCTGTATATCGGGCTTAGATGGAGATTCAGGACTGGGAATTCAAGGCCGAGCCCAGCATTTTCGCCGTAACATCGACAATGGGGATAACCCGCTCATATGGCATGCGTGTCGGGCCGATCACGCCGAGCACGCCCAGAATTTCGCCATCGGCCTCATACGGTGAGGTGACCACGCTGCAGGCATCCAGTACATCGTAACCGGACTCTTCGCCGATAAAAATCTGCACACCGCTGGCCTGGACGGCCTGGTCCAGCAAATGCAGGATATCGCGCTTCTGGCTGAACACCTCGAACAGCCGCTTCAGCTTGTCCAAATCGCACAATTCGGCGACTTCCATCAGATTGGTCTGTCCGGCGAGTACGTAATCTCCATTATTGCCGCCATCGGTCATTATGGCACTCCCGGCCATCTCGATCGCGGTCTGCATAATGCGATTGACATCGTCCTTGGTCTTCTGCATCTCGTGCAGAATTGCCTCGCGGACACTGTTCAGATCGCGGCCGATGAAATGACTGTTGACGTAATTCGAAGCCTGTTTCAGGGCGGATGCCGTGTAGGGCTCGGCGGTCTGGATGATACGGTTCTGTACCTCGCGGTCACTCATCACCAGGATCACCAGCACGCGATTATCGGACAACTGCACAAATTCGACATGCTGCAGGGACTTGTGTTCGGTGCGCGGCAGCATGACGATACCCGCCAGATGGGTGATGTCGGATAACATTGAAGAAGTCCGTTCCAGCAAGGACTTGATGTCGGCGGACGGATCCAGCTCGCTAGCGATACGCTCAACCTCGGCACTGTTCAGTTTGCTGATGCGCATCAGAGTATCGACGAAAAAGCGGTAGCCCTTGACGGTCGGTATGCGCCCGGATGAAGTATGCGGTGACGTAATCAGCCCCATATCCTCCAGATCCGCCATAACATTGCGGATGGTGGCCGAACTCAGATCAAGATTCGTTTCGCGGGCGAGGGTGCGCGATCCCACTGGCTGACCCTCGTGGATGTAATGTTCGACCAGCGCCTTGAACAGGTACAGGCTGCGTTCGGATAATTCCTTTTGCGTCTTGGACTTATGCATGAATCACGGTTACTCAAACGGCATGGTTATTGAATTTAGCACTCTGCTATTGAGAGTGTCAAAACGAGTTGGCGGCCGAATTCGGGCATGCTAAGTTTGCCGGACTTCAATCAGGGTATATTGACACTCATGTTCGAACGCATCGGCCTTATCGCCAAGCGCGGCGCCGTCGAAATCCGGGATACGCTCAGTTATATGATTCAGTATCTGCTGGATCGCCAGCGAAGTATCGTGATCGATGAATGCTGTGCGGAAATACTCGAGCGCAGCGACCTTCAGGTCATCGAAGCCGTGAATCTGGGTAACCACTGCGATCTGGCCATTGCCATCGGCGGCGACGGCACCATGCTCAAGGCGGCACACAAACTGTCGCACCAGAACGTGCCGCTGCTGGGCGTGAATCTTGGCCGACTCGGTTTCCTCGCTGATATTCCCGCGGATGCCATTCCGGAACATCTGGATGCCATTCTCCAGGGGCAGTTTGATGAAGACCGGCGCTGCCTGCTGCAGAGCACCGTCAGCCGCAAAGGCACAGTCATTCATGAATGCGAGGCCATCAACGATTTCGTCATCCAGAAATGGAACACGGCCCGGCTGATCGAATTCGACACTCACATCAACGGCACGCTGGTTAACTGCCAGCGCTCCGACGGCTTGATCATCGCCACACCGACCGGATCGACCGCCTATTCTCTCTCGGTCGGCGGGCCCATTCTGCATCCGCGTGTAGACGCCATGTTGCTGGTACCGATTGCACCGCATAATCTGAGTAACCGCCCAATCGTGGTCGACGGCCATGCCCGGATCGAGATCAGCGTCGTCACGCAGGAATCCGGGCAGGCCCGGCTGACCGCCGACGGTGAAAGCGTGCTGGAGCTCGCTCCCGGCGACCATCTGCAAATCATGAAAAAGGATACGTCTATTCGCCTGATACATCCGGCCAATTATGAGCACTTCCGGTTACTGCGCAACAAGCTGCACTGGGGGCGTGAATTATGTTGAATGTGAAGTGAAACGTGAAATGTTGTCTGTAGTAAGCAAACTTCTATTGAGAATATGTTTATACACGTTTCACCATTCACTTTTCACTCTTCACAAGTATCTGCTCTATGATTTTATTGATCCATAGAAGCCACGGAATGATTCACTAACCAAGAAAATAGAGTGCTAACTGCCCTGCACATCCGCGATTTCGCCGTCATTGATGCGCTCGAACTGCAGTTCGGCGCGGGCATGACGGTACTGACCGGTGAAACCGGCGCCGGTAAATCCATTATCGTCGATGCCCTCGGCCTGATTCTCGGCGACCGTGCCGATTCCGCCATGCTGCGCGGCGGTGCCGAGCGCTGCGAGATTACGGCCACTTTCGATATCTGTGGCAATGCCGCGCTGGCCGAGCTGCTGACCGAGCAGGCCATAGCCGTCGAAGACGAACTGCTGATCCGCCGGGTGCTGACGGCAGACGGCCGCTCGAAAGCCTTCATCAACGGCAGTCAGGTTGCCGTACAGACACTGAAACCGGTCGGCGAACTGCTGGTCGACATCCACGGTCAGCATGCGCACCAGTCGCTGCTCAAACGCGATGCCCAGCGGCAACTGCTGGATGAATACGGCGCTTACACAAGTGAGCTTGAGGCGGTGGCGGAACGGTATCACCACTGGCATGAGGTCGTCCGTCAGCTTGAGTCACTGAGCGGGCCCGGGGATGATCGCGAGGCAAAGCTGGAGTTGCTGCGTTATCAGGTGCAGGAACTCGAATCTCTCGGCCCGCAACCGGAAGAATTCGAAACACTGGATGCCGAATACACACGGCTCGCCAACGCCAGTCGTCTGGTTGAAGGCGCACAGAACGTCTGCAATCGGATCACCGACGACGATACGGCTGTCAGTGTCCAGTTGGGGCGCCTGGAACGGGAGTTACGTGATCTCGGCCGCTACGATCCGGCCCTGATCACCATCGCCGATCTGCTCGAGGCAGCCGGCATTCAACTCAGCGAGGCCGGCGACGAACTGCGGCATTATCTTGACCGGCTGGAACTCGATCCGGAAAGACTCCGGCAGGTGGAACAGCGCCTGTCAGCCATGCACGATCTGGCGCGCAAGCATCATGTTCAGCCCGAAGCGCTGCCCGCGCGCCTGATAACATTACAACAACAGCTTCAGACCATTGAGGCCAGTGATGAACATTACACGCAGCTGAAGGCCGGCGAAGCCAGGCTGCTGGAAGAATACAGGAGCGCCGCAGACCGGTTGCACAAAGCGCGCGTCCAAGCTGCCGGGAAACTCGCGAAGTCCGTTACCGAACAGATGCATGAACTGGGTATGCCTGGAGGCGAGTTCGCGATTGACGTGCAGGCGGACGACAGAGCCGCTCCTTCCCGGTACGGCAAGGATCGGATCGAGTACCGGGTCACGGCCAATCCGGGCCAACCCGCCCGGCCACTGGGCAAGGTGGCTTCAGGCGGTGAGCTGTCGCGTATCAGTCTGGCGCTGCATGTGATTGCCAGCCATGACAGTGGCGCAGCCACCATGATCTTCGACGAGGTCGATGCCGGTATCGGCGGCGGCGTTGCCGAAATCGTCGGGCAGCGATTGCGTCAGATCAGTACCCGGCGTCAGGTGTTCTGCGTCACCCACCTGCCGCAGGTCGCCTCGCTGGGCGAGAACCATCTGCGCGTACTGAAAATGACCGGCGCACAGGAAACCCGCACCCGGGTGACAGTGCTCTCGATCGAAGAACGTGTCGAAGAAATTGCGCGCATGCTTGGGGGGCTGAAAATCACCAGCCAGACGCGCGCCCATGCAAAAGAGATGCTGGCTGGGTAAGTGAAATGTGAAAGGTGAATAGTATGTAGCTAAAAATACTTTTCACGTTTCACTTCTTTCCTGACTTTTTCGGCTTGACGTACAACACCAGACTATGGTCGACCAGTTGGTAACCGTGTTTCTCGGCCATATCGCGCTGCAGCTTTTCGATTTGCTCGTTCTGAAATTCGATCACCTTACCGGTCTCGGTACAGACCATGTGATCGTGATGCTCACCTTCGTTAAGCTCGAAAACCGAATGACCGCTGTCGAAATGGTGGCGCATGACCAGGCCGGCCGCCTCGAACTGGGTCAGGACCCGGTAAATCGTCGCCAGGCCTACTTCCTCGCCTGCATCGATCAGTGCCTTGTAGACCTCTTCGGCACTCATGTGTTTCTGCCCGGAATCTTCCAGAATCTGGAGAATACGGATCCTCGGCAGAGTGGCTTTCAGACCGGCTTTTTTAAGATCCTGTGCTTCCACGTTAATTCCTGTCCTGGTAGGGCTGTTGATTGACTCTCCCGGGCGGGAGTGTTCGTATTATACGCAAACCGGGCCGGAAAATCCCGGCGGTCTCATTTATAATCCCCTATTGACAACAATAGACACGCAACAATCGAGCCGTTATTCCATGTATGCAATCCTGCGACTGTCCCTAATTGCCGCCCTTGCCGTCCTGAGCGGCTGCGCCGACTATAACTGGAGAATGCCGGGGGTCTACCGCATTGATATCCAGCAGGGTAACGTGATCGAACAGTCCATGCTCGACCAGCTGCGCCAGGGCATGGATAAATCCCAGATCCGCTACATTATGGGGACACCGGTTATCATCGATCCGTTCCACACTGATCGCTGGGAGTACCTGTACAGCTACGACGACGGCGGCGCCTTTGAGCGGCGCGAGCAGCGGCATATTACACTGCACTTCAATGAGAACGAGAGACTGAGCCACGTCAGCGGCGATGTCGAAATCGGCGATCCCAGTCTGCGCGCCGAGAATAACGAGCAGGAACAGCAGCCGGAATCCTTCATCGTGCCGAAGCGCAGCAAACCCGGTTTCCTGGGCCTGTTCGGGGATGATACCGCCGATCTTATCGAAGCCCAGGAAAAGCGGGATAAGGCCGAAGCCGAAACCGAGGCTGAACAGCAACGCCGTACCGAGGAAAACATCAAGGTCATCCAGGATCCGGACGATCCGGACAGCGCAACGGGTGGGCCGTAGCAACCCACTGGCAGCTATCGGTCTGCTGTTTACGAGCCTGACCGCGACTGCCGAAATCATCATCCACGATGACAGCGGCCGCGAAATCCGGCTACCGCGACCGGCCGAGCGTATCGTCAGTCTCGCCCCTCATCTGACCGAACTGCTGTTCGCTGCTGGCGCCGGCGATCGTCTCATCGGCGCCGTGCGCTACAGTGATTACCCGCCCGCTGCCGCCAAGCTGCCACGCGTCGGTGACGCCCATCGGTTCGATCTCGAGCGCATTCTCGCACAACAGCCCGATCTGGTAGTGGCGTGGGAGAGCGGCAATCCGGCCGCCCAGATACGGCAGTTGCGCGAGTCCGGTGTGGCAATGTATCTATCCGAGCCGCGGCAGTTCAAGGATATCGCTGCCACGCTTGAGGCGCTGGGAACGCTGGCCGGCAGCCGGCCACAGGCCGAACGAGCGGCCACCGACTTCCGCCGGCGTCTGGCATCACTGCGCAGCGCTTACGCCGATCATGCCAATCTCAGAGTGTTCTACCAGGTCTGGCATGAACCGCTTATCACCATTGGCGCGGGACACATCATTAATGAAGCCATGGCGTTATGCGGCGGACAGAACGTCTTCGCCGACATCGATCAGCTTGCTCCCCGCGTCGGAATCGAGAGCGTGCTGGCAGCCGCGCCCGAGGTCATCGTCGCCAGTGGCAGTAGCGAGCAGCGGCCGGACTGGCTCGACAATTGGCAGCGCTGGCCGCAGCTGCCGGCGGTTAAAAACGGGCAGCTTTACTTCATTCCGCCGGCGCTTATCCAGCGCCATACGCCGCGCATCCTCGACGGCACCCAACGATTATGCGAAATCCTGGACCGGGCACGCGAGCAAAGCGAATAGTTGATAGAAGATGGCTTGCGATCATAGACCGGTTGTCATGACGAGGACCGCAACCGCGCGCAAAGCACAGCGGACTGCGGGAGGTAGCAATCTCCCTGCAATGGGGCTGCTGGCCCCGGCATACTGACTCAGTCAGGCCAGTAGAGCGTAAGCCCGGCATCCTTGACGGCATGCACCGGGTGGCCATACAGACGACCCACGGTTGCCTCGGACAGTGTATTGTTTACCGGGCCGGTACAGACCGCGCCGTCGCCGAACATCAATACCACATGGCTGCAAAACCGCTGCGCCAGATTGACATCATGAAGACTCATGAGCAGGCCGCCACTTTCCGACCGTACGCGCTTGCAAAGCTGTTCCAGCAGTTCCACCTGATAGCGCAGATCCAGATGATTGGTGGGTTCATCCAGCAACAGTAACTGCGGTGCCTGCACCCGCAGCGTCGCCAGCGCCAGCCGCCGGCGTTCACCACCCGACAGCGTATCGACACGGCGATCGGCCAGCGTTTCCAGACCGACCTCCTGCAAAGCACGCCGTGCCAGTTCGTAATCGCTGTCGCGTTCGAATTCCCAGAAATGCAGATACGGATGGCGGCCGGTCAGGACCGTCTCCATGACGCTGGCCGGAAAGGTATCCTGGCTATCCTGAAACAGCACACCGCGAAAGCGCGCCAGTGCGGTCAGCGACCAGCCTGCCAGCGGCTGCCCCTGCACCAGCACCGCCCCGGCATCCGGCCGGCGCAGTCCGGCCAGCGTATGCAGCAGGGTGGTCTTGCCGGCACCGTTGGCGCCAAGCAGGGCCCAACACTCAGCCGGTTTGAGTTCAAATGTCAGTTCCCGGCAGATCGACTGGTCGCCTATGGACACCGACAGATCGCGTGTCGCCAGCAGAGTCACGGCCGCTGCGCTCCCACCTGCCGCTGCAACAGTATCAGAAAGAGTGGTACACCGATGAATGCCGTCAGCACACCGACGGGTAACTGTTGCGGTGCCAGCAGCGTGCGCGCCAGCGTATCGGCCAGCACAACCAGGCTGCCGCCCGCGAGCACGCTGGCCGGCAGCAGCAGCCGGTGATCAGCGCCCATCCAGATCCGGATCAGGTGCGGTACCACCAGACCCACAAAGCCGATGGTACCGGCCTGCATCACAGCCGCTGCAGTCAGCAGGGCCCCGAGCCCGTATAGCACCATGCGCAGACGAGTCACCGCGACGCCGAGTGCCGCCGCCTCATGTTCGCCGCGCAGTAAAAGATTCAGATCGCGACCCAGCGCCATCGCCACCATGACGCCGATCAATAAAACCAGTAACGGCCAGAGCGTCAGCCGGGTCTGACCCAGATCGCCCATTAGCCAGAACAGCATGCCGCGCAACGACTGATCGGGACTCATCGCCAGCAGAAAGCTCACCAGGGCGCCCCAGCCCGCGGCAACGACGACACCGGTCAGCAACAGGCGCAGGGGTTGCCAGTCACCCCGGCCGTGGGCCAGTGCAAACACCAGCAGCATCGAGATCAACGCACCGGTGAGCGAACTGCCACTGACCCAGGCGCCGGACAGACCGGCCATCATGGCCATCAGCGCACCGGCGGCGGCGCCTCCGGACACGCCGAGGATGTAAGGCTCGGCCAGCGGATTACGGAGCAACACCTGCATCAGTACCCCGGCCACCGCCAGCAGTGCGCCGACTGCAAAGCCGTTGATCACGCGCGGCAGGCGCAATTCCCAGATGACCTGCTGCAGAACCGGGTCGCCCTGCCCGGCCAGACCCCGCATGATCTCGACGGGCGGGATATCTACGCTGCCGGTGATGAGAGCAAAGCCCAGAGCAGCCAGCGTAATGACCAGCAACAGTAACAGGCGGGACAGGAACATGGCTCAGTGACCGGCGCGTTTTTGTGCACGTCGGCGGCGAGCTTCCTTGGGATCGACCTGAAGCGGGCGATAGATCTCGACGCGGTCACCATCTTCCAGACGATCAGCCAGATCACGCAGCTGACTGAACACGCCGACCTGATTATGCCGGAGATCGATTTCGGGACAGCGCGCCAGCAGTCCCGACTGGTTAATGGCGTCGGCGATGGTGCTGCCGGCTGGCAGCGTCACGGGTATGCACCAGCTCTGGTCCGGCCGGGCAAACACCACCTCGACCTGAATATCAGCCATGCTGCCTGTAACCATAAACACTGTGGGCGCGTTCAATAAAAGCATCCATCAGGGAATTCACCAGACGGTTGAATGTTCCGCCCAGGGTCATGCGCACCAGCCGGTTTTTGAATTCGAAACTCATGTCCAGTGACACGCGGCAGCCCGACTGCAGCGGTTCAAATTGCCACTCGCCGGTCAGGTGTTTGAACGGGCCTTCCACCAGTTCCATGACCACCCAGTCCTGCGGCTGCATGCGGTTGCGCGTGGTGAAACTCTGGCGCAGTTTGCTGGCCGCCAGTGTCACGCGCGCCAGTACCTCGCTGTCGCTCGACTGCAGCACTTCCACATTTTCACACCACGGCAGAAATTCCGGATAGGCTGCCACGTCGGTGACGAGCTGATACATTTCCGCTGCGCCATAAGGCACCTGCGTTGAACGTTGAATATGAGTCACGAGACGAGATCGGTCAGGCCAATGGCTTGCAGGAAAACGAGAATGACACCCACCGGTGCCACATAACGGGTCACGATTCGCCAGAAGTGATAACTTACGCGGTTCCCCATCGCAAGTTCCTCGCTGCTTGAGGCTTGCTTCATCATCCAGGCAGCGAAGACAGCGGTCAGCAGACCACCCAGCGGCAACATGATATTCGTGGTTAGGTATTCCATCAGATCAAAAAATGTTTTGCCGAACAGCTTATTGTCCGCCCAGAAATTGAAAGACAGCAATGAACCGAGTCCCATTATCCAGGCGATGATGCCGGCAATGATCGCGGCATTGATACGCTTGATGCCGTGATTCTCATGCATCCAGGCCACGGCCGGCTCCAGCAGCGAAATGGACGAGGTCCAGGCGGCAAACATCAGCAGAACGAAAAACAGGGTACCGAACAACGTACCATAGGGCATCTGCCCGAAAGCGATCGGCAGGGTCTGGAAAATCAGGCCGCTGCCCTGACCCGGCTCAAGGCCGTAACTGAATACCAGCGGAAAGATCGCCAGGCCGGCCAGAATCGCTACCGTCGTATCCATCGCGGCGATGGCCAGGGCGGTGCGCGGGATCGAGGCCTTGGCCGGCAGGTAGGATCCATAGATCATGATCGCGCCCATGCCCAGGCTGAGACTGAAGAACGCCTGGCCCAGCGCCACCAGTACATCATCCGCCTGCAGGCTGTCGAAATCGGGCCGGAACAGATACGCCACGGCTTCATCGAATGCCGCAGTGCTCAGCGCATAGCCAACCATAATCAGCAACAGCACGAACAGTGCCGGCATGAGAAAACGGACCGCCTTCTCCAGTCCATGTTGCACACCGCGGGCGACCACCACCGTTGTCAGCACCATAAAGATGGTATGCCAGGCCAGCAGGCGTTCGGCATCAGAGATCAGTTCGTTGAATATGAGACTGGTTTCGGTGGCGGTGACATTGGTAAACGCCCCGCCAATTGCCCGCACAACATAGGCCAGCGTCCAGCCGCCGACGACGCTGTAAAAAGACAGAATCAGGAAACCGGCCAGCACCCCCATCCAGCCCAGATATTCCCAATAGCGGCTGGTCCCCTCTTCCTCCGCCAGGCTGCGCATGGTGTTGATCGGACTCTGCCGGCCGCGCCGTCCCAGCATGACTTCGGACATGAGAATGGGCACACCAACGATGACGATGCATAAGATATAAACCAGCACAAATGCACCACCGCCATGTTCGCCTGTGATGTAGGGAAACCGCCAGATATTGCCGAGACCGACGGCCGAGCCGGTGGCGGCCAGAATAAAGGCCCAGCGGGACGACCACTGACCATGTATCGAGTGTCGCGGACGGGTCATGTTCTATTTATTCTCCTCCGCCTAACAGGAGTGGGCGTGAAGCACCGGACGGCTGGTATAATTTGTCTTTTTTTATTTATCTGAATCGACCGGACGGCCCGGAACAGGCCCCGGCTCCCCTAACGCAAAGTCAACACTATAATTATGGCCGGCAAGACAAACAAGAAAGATGGCAGCGGCAACAGCACCATCGCCCTCAACAAAAAGGCCCGCCACGATTATTTCATCGAGGAACGGCTGGAGGCCGGTATTGCCCTGGAAGGCTGGGAAGTCAAAAGCCTGCGCGCCGGCAAGGTCCAGATCCGGGATTCGTATGTATTACTCAAAGACGGAGAAGCCTGGCTGTTCGGCTCGCTAATCACGCCATTGCAGACTGCCTCGACCCATATCCAGCCGGACCCGCAGCGCACCCGCAAGCTACTTTTGCACAAGCGCGAAATCGCCAAACTGATCGGCGCCGCCGAGCGCAAGGGCTATACCATCGTCGCCACCGCCATGTACTGGAAACGGGGCCGCGCCAAGGTCGAGATCGGCCTGGCCAAGGGCAAGAAAGAACACGACAAGCGCGAGGTCGAGAAAGACCGCGACTGGAGCCGGCAGAAGAGCCGGCTGCTGAAACAGAAGGTCTGACGACCTGGAAAGAGCAGGCATCGGCGGCCAACCGGAACCTTTTTACTCCAGAACCGTCCTAGACAATGTTAGAATCCCTCCTCTATGAGATGCATGGACAACCCCCGGTCAGGATAACCGGGGGTTGCCATAATTTCTTCGGGGGCGACCTGGCTTCGACGCGGGTCACGAAACCTGAGGGGCATGCCGAGGCGCAGACTACCTCGTAAATCCAGCTGCAACCAAGATAGTTGCCAACGACGACAACTACGCCTTAGCCGCTTAAACCCGGCTAATGCTCGACTGAAGCCGTGCTTGTGCGTTCAGCCATCGAGTATCATATCTCACAAGATCGCGATGAAGTCAGTCCGGGACGGATTCGCTAAAACCTAACGGACTCGCTGTCTGTGCTCCCTGTTGTCCGGGTAGCAGACAGTTAAATCAATAGGACGACTAAGCATGTAGAACCGAGGGCGGAGGACTTGCGGACGCGAGTTCGATTCTCGCCGCCTCCACCAATATGAGTAAATAAGCCTCCCTCGTGGAGGCTTTTTTATTGATTCGATCTGTGCGACCAGAACTATTACTCGCATGGCGAGTCCGAATGCGCGAAATATCCAGAAGCCCGCATACTTCCATTCGCAGTATTGCCTACAGCTGCGTCAATAACTCCTCGGATTAACCAGAGGATTAATTGACCTCGCTCGTACACTGCCTGAAACAATACATCACCAAATAGTTTGGTTCATTCATGCTCGATCGTTTATCAATTGTAGAGAACGTTTTTTATACAGGAACGGCTCTCACCAGTTCAGATCGCAGGTACCTTTCCATCTACCAGCCCACGAGCCGGCACATACTGTCATCAATCCCTCACCTTTCCTGGAAGCGGTGCGCTGTTACACCGCCAGTCTGCCGCCTGCACAGGCCGGCTGGTTGTCAGGGCTAAGGGATCCGATTGTGGGGCGGGCACTGGCGCATGCAGATGGCCGCCGACCAATTACGTAATCCGGGACAATCAATTGCCCGCCTAGCTTATGCAATGGGTTATGAATCTGAATCAACTTTTAACCGCGCCTTCAAACGCGATTTTGGGATGCCGCCAGCTGCCTGGCGGCAAAGCTGTCGAATCTAGTGATGATATTAATCTATCCCAATATCTTCATCGCTTTCCTGTTCTGCATAACTCAGCACGGGTGAATCAGCACCACAGGCAGGGTCCTGCAGAAAAGTGCGCGTGACGTCAACTTCGCCCAGATGCTGAATCGTCCGTCGGCCGAGAAGTACCGGATATAGCATTCCAGCACGATCTCTCAGGCTGAACTGCTCCTCATAAATCGTCTCTCCCATGCATATTTTCATCAAGACAACCGGGCGTACATCTTTGCCTCCTGCACCTCTAACGGCCAAATCCCGTAACAGTGGACGCTCTAT
>CAZFUS010000067.1:0-13894 GCA_964522485.1 uncultured Enterobacteriaceae bacterium
ATGGCCTGCTCAGGATTTTCGGTGTCAGTGCAGAAGAACATGATGACTCACCGATTCTGGAACATCTCGAAAGTATCCCCGAACCCGGCACCAGTCTGCGCATAGGTGACTACGCTTTTGAAATCACCGCCACTACAGAAAGTGCGGTGAAAACAGCAAAAGTGCGCTATTTCCCCGCTCCCAAGAATCAAAATACATAATCCCGATATTAATCTCACCTTGTACCTGAATAGTCTGTCTGCTACCCGCTATATCTGAAGATCAGCTGGCTGCTATCGAAGCCGCACTCAGTCCCCGAGTTTCAACGCGATATCAAGCAACATTATCCTTTCTTGCCATATAGGCTTTACTGAATTAATCAAATGGTATGGCATCCGGCAGTTTGGCTGAGGCATGCAGGAAGTGTCGATGCTTTTCAAACTGATCAGTAATATCGCTTGCTATTACTGCTTCGTCATAACCGAATATGTCATAGCCCCTGCCGCCTTCGCGCAAAAAGACCTCGGCACGACCATAACGCCGGTTTGACTGGGCGGCACTATCCGAACCCGGATAAGCAAATGTCGGCATATCATAGTAGCGTGGCCGAACTTCATAAATGAAGTTCATATCACCCTCGTGCTCCACCTCCAGACGGACTCGACTATTTTCCTGGTCAAAATCAACACTGACCTTCCAGCCGTATTGAGCCAGTTCGGTCTTGACCGATTCCATGGTCCGGTATACCGGGCCGGCCACAAACTGTCGCACTTCATTTTCGCGCGGGAATCTGACCAGCATGCGCAGACGCGTCTTCCAGGCATCACTCAATTTCCCATGCCGACTGGCATTCATATGATGCTGCAGACTTTCATGACGGGTCAGCTCAATTCGAAGCGCCCGGTGCAGGCCCCAGCAAGCAACAAGCATGATCAGTGCAAATGGCAAAGCGCTGGCAATAGAAGCCGCCTGTAAAGCGCCGAGACCACCGGCCAGCAGCAATGCCGCTGCTACGACACCTTCCAGCACCGCCCAGAATATGCGGTGCCAAACCGGTGACGCACCCGTGCTGCCCCCTGTGGCCAGTGTGTCGACCACCAGTGACCCCGAATCCGATGAAGTCACGAAGAAAACCACAACCAGTATGACTGCCACCAAAGACGTCAGCCCCGACCACGGCAATGCTTCCAGGAACTGGAATATCGCCACAGAAGAATCCTGAGCCACAGCCACAGCCAGCACTTCATACTTGTCAATCATTAGCATATGCAGTGCACCGTCACCGAAAGCAGTCAACCAGATAAAAGTAAAGCCCACAGGCACGAACAGCACCCCGCAGACAAATTCTCTAATCGTCCTGCCACGCGACACTCTGGCAATGAACATACCGACAAAAGGCGCCCACGCAATCCACCAGCCCCAGTAAAACAATGTCCAGCTGCCCAGCCAATCAATTTGATCATAAGCATACACGTTAAACGTTAAATAGATAAAATCACTGAAATAATTGCCTGTATTCTGTATCAAGGTCTTGAAGATGAAAGCTGAAGGGCCGGTAATTACTACGAAAAGCAACAGGAAAAGCGCCAGAACCAGATTGAATTCGGAGAGACGTTTTATGCCTTTATCCAGTCCCAGCACAACCGAGACAGTGGCCATTGCCGTAATAATCGCAATCAATATGAGTTGACTGACATAATTGACGGGCACGTCGAACAAATAGTTAAGCCCGGCATTAACCTGGGTCACACCAAAACCTAATGATGTTGCAACACCAAACAGTGTACCGAAAATGGCAAAAGTATCGACAGTGTGGCCAATGGGTCCGTGAATTCGCTCTCCGATCAATGGATATAAAGCAGAACGGATGGATAACGGCAATCCATGCCGAAAACTGAAATAAGCCAGTACCATGCCAACCACAGCGTAGATTGACCAGGCATGCACGCCCCAGTGAAAGAAGGTGATCTTCATCGCATCCCGCGCGGCCTGTATATCGCCACCCTCTCCCACCGGCGGAGTTGTGAAATGTATGACAGGTTCGGCAACTGCAAAAAACATCAAACCAATGCCCATTCCAGCCGTGAACAGCATGGCAAACCAGGCACTATAAGTATAATCTGGTACCGAGTGGTCCTGCCCCAGCTTGAAGCGTCCCATGGAAGAGCACGCCAGATACAGCACGAAAACCACAAAAACACCGACACTGAGCATATAAAACCAGTCGAAAGTGGCCGCGATCCAGTTCTTAGTCCGGTTAAAAACCACACCACTGAAATCAGGTGCCACCACTGTCATTGCTACCAGGGCGAAAATGACTACCATCGAGGGCACAAAGACCGGTAGAAGTATGCTGGATCGCCTACTTTCACTCTGACTTGGCATCTCTGTCTCCTGTTAGCAGACCTCTGCAGAACACACGGACTGCATTGTATTGATCGTCTCGGCGTTTAACCGTAAAGAAAGTCAGAAATAGTAACCGAGATTGATGTTAAAGCGAGCATTGGTATCGTCTGCATCATTAGCAAGGCTGCTGCCAATAAATGGCTGGTTGCGGGCCATAACAAAGTCAAAGTAAGCAAACAGACCGCCGGCCGTGACTGAAAATCCACTGACATTCATCCAGGTATCGGACAGACCGGCGGACTTGTCCGTGACCAATGAATAATCGTTATAAAACGTAATATTCGATATCGGGCCATAATCGATCGGCATACTATATGACAGATTTCCGGTATATATGGTCGCCTCGGCCGGTATGGTATCAAAGAAACTAAAGGCACCCACTGCCATTTTCTGAGCCCCTGAATCCATATCGTATTCATATTGGGCGGCCTGCAACTGCAGATTCCAGCGATCATAAAATCCGTCCAGATGAACCGCATAGGCACTGTTGTCACCGACAGTGCTGGTACCATCATGCAGTTTTCCGTATTGACCCGACACTCCAATTTTAGTCGCATAATTATCGGCATGTTCGAAAACATAGACTGCCCGGCCATTGAATGTATTGGTTTCACCAACCGGATTGGCGGGGTCGGCAAAAATGCCTTCACCGGACCCACGGAATCCAACGACATCATAGGAATAGCGATCACTCCGATTATCGACAAAGCCATCTACACCACCCTGTTCATCATTTTTGTAGAATGCCGCCTGCAGATTCAGAGGAGCATCATCATAGATAAACTTCACACCCATATCGTAATCATCTTCCAATCCCAGATAAAAGTTGGAACTGAAGAAATAATTGTGTGAATTGAATGGAAGAATGCCAAAGGGCACCTGATGAATGCCAGCCTGACCCTGAAACGTATCGGTAAAATCGTATCCTATCCAGGCATGATGAATAGTATTCATGTACTGGTAAAAGCGATATTCGGCCGAAAACAGAACGTCATCAATCGCGCCATCAAGGTTGATACGAAGCATATCGAAATCAAAATCACCGGCCCGGTCGCGGTTGCCCGCATTGAAATCTTCATAGCTTAACTGTCCGCGAGCGGCACCGTGAACGCGTATCGTATCTTCCGCTTTCTGGGCTTCACGCTGAGCATAGACCTGCTCGGCCTTGGTCGTGATCAGCTCTTCAACTTCCGAACGATACGTGCTTCCCAGCATAATCCGCGTTTCCAGCACTGAAGCGAGTTCATTAAGGTCGGTTTCGACAACTTCGGCCTCAGTAGTTTCCTGCCCCGGCGCCTCTTCATCCTCATCATCGGCCCGGATAATACGCACTTCCGGTGAATCTGCTTCATCACCGTTTTCCGGCCTGGAGGCCTGCTGTTCGGCTTTTTTCAGTTTCTGCTCCAGCTCTCTGACGCGCGCCTTGACTGCACGCAATTCTTCAAGGATCTCGGCACTGATATCACCATCCTCATCAGCGCGGCTCTGATTTATAACGGCAAAGCCCGGGCAGACGATACTGAGTATCAGAATAGGCATACAGCGTTTGGAAGGGAGTGGGAATAGGATTCGCATGGCGACACTCCTGTAGCTAAATGCATTTATGCTGTACTGCGTTACTCCTCCTGACTGACTGTAAACTTATCAGGATTTGAAAACAGGAATCAAACCGGTGAATGCGATAAATTCTGCCGCTGTAAATACGACAATCAAATAACGCGCTCCGGAAATTCATCGTCTGCCGGAAGATGCAGCTCAGACATGTGCTGTCGTGAGCGCCGACATTAACGGCAATACTGTCCGCCAGCAGAAATACAGAGCAATATTTACCTTGAACGCCCGCTTCGATTCCATGCATCAAATCCTTTCATTGAGTAACTATTTGCAATACCTCGCTGAGCCGGCTGGCAGCGGTGATTTCAAGGCCTTCTATCTGCTGTTTCGGTTTGTTGGCCTGAGGGACGATGGCGCGTTTGAACCCGTGTTTCGCTGCTTCCCTCAACCGCTCCTGACCATTCAGTACCGGCCGGATTTCACCGGCCAGCCCGAGTTCACCGAAAACAATCAGTTCCTGCGGCAACGGCTGATCGCGCAGACTGGATAAAGCAGCCAGCACAATAGGTAAATCAGCGGCAGTTTCGGTCACCCTGACGCCGCCGACGACGTTGACGAATACATCCTGATCGTAAGTGGCAATACCGCCGTGACGATGCATGACCGCGAGCAGCATGGCCAGCCGGTTCTGTTCGAGTCCCAGAATCACGCGGCGCGGATTGCCGCTCTGACTCGAATCGACCAGGGCCTGCACTTCGACCAGCAACGGCCGGCTGCCTTCCCGCGTAACCATCACCACACTGCCGGCGACCGGCCGTTCATGACGTGACAGAAAGATCGCCGACGGGTTGCCGACTTCTTTCAGGCCCTTGTCGGTCATGCCGAATACGCCGAGCTCATTGACCGCGCCGTAGCGGTTCTTGACAGCCCGGATGACACGGAAACGGCTGCCACTGTCACCTTCAAAATACAGTACGCCATCGACCATATGTTCGAGCACGCGCGGCCCGGCGAGCGTGCCCTCTTTGGTCACATGGCCGACCAGGAACACCGCTGTGCCACTCTGCTTGGCATAGCGGACGAGCTGCGCCGCACATTCACGTACCTGGGCGACGGCGCCCGGCGCCGATTGCAGGGCGTCACTGTAAACGGTCTGGATGGAATCGATAACGAGCACAGCCGGCTTTTCTGACTGGGTGGTGGCAAGCACGTCCTCAAGCCGATTCTGTGTAGAGATTTTCAGATCAGCAAGCTTCAGTCCCAGACGCTTGCCGCGCAGTGCTACCTGCTGCGCCGACTCTTCCGCGGTGACATAGAGACACGGCGTGCCGACCGCGCTCAGATTCGCAACTGTCTGTAACAACAGCGTCGACTTGCCAATACCCGGATCACCACCGATCAGCACAATCGAACCGCGCACCAGCCCGCCGCCCAGCACGCGATCGAATTCACCAGTGCCGGTTGCCAGGCGTACCTCCGATTCGATCTCGACATGATCAAGCGTCTGCACTGTCCCGGCTTCACCGACCTGATGCAGGAACGACTGCAGGCCCCGTGTACCGGCATGCTGACCGATGGCAATAGCAGCGACTTCCTCCAGGGTATTCCAGGCGTCACACTCCGGACACTGGCCCGACCACTTCGGCAGTTGCGCACCGCAGGCATTGCATTGATACTGAACTTTGGCCCTGGCCATGACTGCCCGCGTCGCTGTCAGCTATCCCTGTTCGTGCAGGGTCATGCGTTTACGATCGCCACACAGCAATTCATATGGAATGGTATCGGCGCAACCGGCGATCTCCTCGACCGGCAGGCCGTCACCCCACAGCACCACCGGATCTCCGACCCGGGCATCCGGCACACGACGTAAATCGACGGCCAGCATGTCCATGGAAGCCAGACCGATCAATCCGGCCCGCCGGTTGTTTACCAGTACCGGTGTGCCGGAACGTGCATGACGGGGATAACCATCACCATAGCCGGCTGCAACAATGCCGATCGGCATTGCCTCCGGACATATCCATGTTGCGCCGTAACCGATTGACTCGCCAGCCTGTAATGATTTCACCGAGATCAGGCGTGAGCGAAGCGTCATGACCGGCTGCAGACCCTCGTCCACGGCTTTGCGGTGACTGCTGGGCGACACACCGTAGAGTAACAGCCCCGGCCGCACCCAGTCGGCATGACTGTCCGGCCAGTCGAGGATCGCGGCGGAATTCGCGATGCTGCATTCGTCGGCCAGCCCACGGGTACAATTGTAAAAAGTTTCGAGTTGCCGTGCGGTGAGCGCAGCGTCGGGATCATTGGCTGAGGCAAGATGTGTCATCAGGCGGATATCGCGGGAGATGGTCTTGCATCCGAGCAGACGTTCGCGCGCCGCGCTGACATCCGCGGGGGCAAAACCCAGCCGGTGCATGCCTGTATCGATCTTGAGCCAGGCGCGGATTTCGGTCTTGCCGTCGGCCGTGTCCAGCATGGCAAACTGGTCTGCATGATGTACGACGATCTCCAGATCCAGTTGCTGTATCAGTGACAGTTCGTCGGCGTGAAACGGGCCTTCCAGCAGGACGATCGGCTGGCTGATACCGGCTGCGCGCAGTTCCTGCGCTTCTTCCAGACACGCGACGCCAAAAGCGTCTGCCTGGTCAAGACTGCGTGCGACACGGGTAATGCCATGACCATAGGCATCGGCTTTAACAATCGCCATGATCCGCTGCGTCGATACCAGCTGGCGGATGCGCTGGAAATTGGATTTGAGGGCGGCAAGGTTGATCACAACACTGGCCGGTCGCGTCATGCATAATCCCCGTACGAAGGCAGGCGACTGTCGTCAATATAATCCTCGAAGCGTGTATATTTGCCGAGGAAGGCAAGTTTTACATTACCAATCGGGCCGTTGCGCTGCTTGGCAACGATAATCTCGGCCTTGCCCTTGTCCGGGCTGTCCTCGTTGTAGACTTCATCGCGATAGATAAAGACGATGACGTCGGCGTCCTGTTCGATGGCGCCGGATTCGCGCAGGTCCGACATGCGCGGCCGTTTATCATCTCGCGACTCGAGGCTGCGATTCAGCTGCGACAGAGCAATCACCGGAACCGCAAGTTCCTTGGCAAGCGCCTTGAGACCGCGTGAGATCGCGGATAACTCGGTCGCCCGGTTTTCACTGCTGTCCGGCATCTGCATGAGCTGGATGTAATCGATAATGACCAGATCGAGCTCGTGCTCACGCTTGATACGGCGACAACGCGAACGCACTTCACCGGGTGTCAACGCCGGTGTGTCATCGATAAACATCTTGGCGTCCTGCATCATAGTCAGCGTGGCGGTCAGCCGCGGCCAGTCATCATCCGCGATATTGCCGGTACGAATCTTCTGTTGATCGATACGTGACAACGAACCCAGCATACGCGTGGCGAGTTGTTCGCCCGGCATTTCCATGCTGAAAATGGCGACCGATTTTTTACCTGAGATGGCGGCATTCTCGGCGATGTTGATAGAAAATGCCGTCTTGCCCATTGAAGGGCGGCCGGCGACGATGACCAGATCCGAACGCTGCAGACCGGCCGTCATTTCGTCAAAATCCTTGAACCCGGTTTCCACGCCGGTGATGTGGCTGTCGCTGCGGAACAGTTCATCGACCCTGTCCAGCGCCGTCGTCAGGAGCGTCGTAATTGACTGATAATTACGCCGGCCACGGGTTTCCTGCTCGGCGATACGAAATACCTGGCTTTCAGCGAAGTCGAGTACCTGTTCGCTGCTGCGCCCTTCGGGATTGAGGCCCGCAGCGGCAATGTCGTAGCCGGTATCGATTACCTGCCGCAGAATGGAGCTCTCCCTCACGATCGTTGCATAACTGCGGACATTCGCCGCACTGGGGATGTTCTCGGCCAGTGCCGCCAGATAGTCGTGGCCACCGGCCTCATTCAGGAGGCCGGCGTTGTCCAGCCATTCCGACAGGGTGATGACGTCGCAGGGTTTGGCGTCACCGACCAGCCGGCCGATGGCGCGGAAGATCAGCCGGTGATCCTTGCGGTAAAAATCCTCTTCGTGCAGAAGTTCGGCAATCACGTCCCACGTGCGATTGTCCAGCAACAGGCCGCCGAGTACGGACTGCTCGGCGGGAACGGAATGCGGCGGTACCTTGAACGACTGGTGTGCACGGTCCCTGGTGAGATCAGAGGTAGCGGGACTGGCCATCGATGTTATTACCCCTCCCGTGACTTGTGCAGAAAATATCCAGGTCCAAATACAGCGCGACTGACTGTACTTCCGGGTCGCAAAACCCGACGGTCAGACGCGCAGGCTTACTCCTCGGGTACTACCTTGACGGTGATCATGCATTCCACATCGGCATGCAGACTGACATGCAGCTCGTAATCACCGGTCACGCGAATCGGGCCTTCGGGCATATGAATTTCATGCTTGCCGACTTCATGGCCCGCGGCTTCGGCCGCCTCGGCGATATCCGCAATACTGACCGAGCCATAGAGTTTACCCTCTTCGGCCACTTTACGGGCGATGGTCAGCGTCAGCCCGTTAATGGCCTCGGCGCGTCTCTGTGCTTCGCCCCGATGCTCGGCTTCGACCTTCTCCAGTTCCGCCCGCTTGGCTTCGAACCTGGCCACATTATCCGCCGTTGCCGGTACGGCCTTGCCCTGAGGGATCAGATAGTTACGGCCGTAACCCGGCTTGACTTTCACCTGGTCTCCCAGGCCGCCCAGGTTATGAATCTTTTCCAGTAAAATGACTTCCATCACGCCACCTCGATATTCAGATCAAATTATCATACTCAAAGGACCTGTCGCGGAACAGAACATCCTCTATTTGTCGGAATCGCCACGATCTTCAGAATCCTTTTTATCGTCCGGCCGTTCATTTTCGGATCGGTCACCCGGTCCCGGCACGCCGCTGCCCCGCAGCCAGGCATCCGCCAGTCCCATGCTGGCAACAAACAGAATGGCCTGGGGCAACAGCAGCAGCAGAATGTACAGCAGCCACAGCCAGTGCCGTGACCAGCCGCGTGCATGCACCTGCAGATGACACAGGGCCAGACCCTGGAACAGGAAAACGGCCATGCCGACAAATACCAGATCACGCAACCATCCTGACAACGGCCCTTCAAGCAGGATAGCCCCGGCCAGGCCGATCAGTGTCGCAATCACCAGCCAGCGCGGCACCAGCAGGGTACGAAACTCGGCGCCAAAACCGCCCGGATTAAACAGTGCCGCCTGCAGCCAGCGCGCTATCAACACCGACACAGCCAGGCTCAGCACCAGGCCGGCTGCCACCATACCGTTTATATACGGCAGGACTTCCGCCAATAACTGCTCGACCGGCAGTTCGGTCCTGCCGGCCAGCGCCTCCTGCAACTGCGGTGCCAGCTGATCATGCCACCAGGCTTCAACATCGCCGACGGCAAGATACAGGACGGCACTGAACCCCGCAGCTATCGAAGCTGCGGCCAGCAGCATAACCGCCTGCGATTCAGTCCGCCGCAAATACACGCTGCAGTATGTCACCGGCAGCCAGACACTCAGCAACAGGCTTAGAGCAAATACCGGTGCGGCACCGATGAGCAACAGTCCCAGCAACACCACTGCCAGGCTGCCAAGCATCACCTGCACCGCCGCCAGCGGCCCGATGCGAAGACACACCAGCGCCAGCGGCACACCGCCGAACAGATACGCAAGCGGCGGAATGAACAGCGATAGCAGGCCGAACAGACTGGTGACAGCTACCGCCTGCAGGCGGCCACGCAAGATGTAACCGGCGAGCGCGCGCACTCTACTCGAGGGACGTTACGACCGGCCGCACAGCTCAGTGTGAATCGCTATAGGGCAGCAGCGCCAGGAAGCGGGCTCGCTTGATGGCACTCGCCAGCTGGCGCTGATAGCGGGCGCTGGTTCCCGAGATACGACTCGGTACAATCTTGCCGGTCTCGGTGATGTAATTCTTGAGTGTGTTGATATCTTTGTAATCGATTTCCTTCACGCCTTCGGCGGTAAACCGGCAGAAGCGCTTGCGGCGGAAATAGCGGCTCATGACTCTATCCTCGCTGAATTCGGTGGTTAACTGAGGGATGAGGACTGTTCGGTCTCTTCCGCTTCAGTCTCGTCGGCAACTAATTCGGCTGACGTTTCAGCCTCATCATCCGCGTCACTGCTGTCATCTTCATCAGAATCAGAGGCATGCCGTTCACGGCGCTCATCCGCCTCGTCTTCTTCCTTGCTCTTGATCAGCGGTGACGGCTCGGTGACGGCATCATCGCGCTGGGTCACCAGATTGCGGATAACGGCATCATTGAAACGAAAGGCACTGGTCAATTCATCCAGTGTCTCCAGGCCGCACTCTATATTCATCAGCACATAGTGCGCTTTATGGACTTTGTTGATGGGATAGGCGAGCTGGCGGCGGCCCCAGTCTTCCAGACGGTGGATCCTGCCGTCCTTGGACTCGATGATGCCGCGATAGCGCTCGATCATGGCCGACACCTGTTCACTCTGATCGGGGTGGACCAGGAACACGATCTCGTAATGTCGCATTGTGTGTCCTCTCGGGTTATAGCCACCTGCCCGTGCATTCATTGTGGTAAGGGGCAGTGTGGCGAGGTTCAGATATTTCGGAAAGGCGGCAATTCTAGGGAAATCGCCGGATTAAAGCAACTCTGGAAAGAGAAATGTTGAATGTGAAAAGTGAAATGTAAGAACCACTTACGACTTTTCACCTTTCACGCTTCACTACTCCTTTGGCGCAACGCCTCGAACAGGCAGATACCGGTGGCAACCGAGACATTGAGGCTGTCAATGGCTCCCGACATGGGGATGTTGACCAGGTAGTCGCAGCGCTCGCGGGTCAGGCGGCGCAAACCCCGACCCTCGGCGCCCATGACCAGCGCCAGTGGCCGTTTCAGATCGACATCGTAGAGACTGACGCCGGCCTCGGCGGCGCAGCCCACCAGCCAGACACCACTCTCCTGCAGCTGCTCCATGGTCCGCGCCAGATTGGTAACGCGCAGCAGCGGCACTCGTTCGACCGCCCCGCTGGCTACCTTGCGTACCGTTTCCGTCACTCCCGTCGCCCGATCGCGGGGAATCAACACCGCCGTTACACCCGCAGCCGCCGCGGTTCGGAGGCAGGCGCCCAGATTATGCGGATCCTGCACGCCGTCCAGCAGCAGAAACAGCGGCATTTCCGTCGCAGCCAGCAATGCTTTCAGGCTGACCGGTTCGAAAGCCGGCTGACGACTGCGGAGAATCACGCCCTGGTGCACGCCGCCACCGCTCAATTTATCGAGTGTGCTCTTTGAAACGTGATGGGTGGCGATACCGTTTTGACGCAGGCCCGACTCGATCGCCCTTAGGCCCTCGCTACGGCCCGATTCCAGTAACCAAGCCTCCAGAACCTGTTCCGGAGCATCCTTCAGCAGCTGACGGCTGGCATGCAGACCATAGACGATCTCATTTCTGGCCATGCCGCTTGCGCCGCTTCTTTTTCCTGTTGTTTTTCGGTTGTCCGGCCGCAGCGGTTTCCGTATCGGCCAGTTCCAGATCGATCTTGCGATCATCGACGTCAACGCGCATGACGCGAACCCGGACTCGATCGGTCAGGCGATAGGTTTTGCCCGAACGTTCGCCCTGGAGCTGATGCTTGACCGGATCGAAGTGATAATAATCGTTGCGCAGCGCGGTGACATGCACCAGTCCTTCGGTGTAAACATCCGCCATTTCGACAAAGATACCGAAGTTGGTTACGCCGGTGATGATCGCGTCGAATTCCTCACCGATACGGTCACGCATGAACTCGCACTTGTAACGCAGGATGGCATCACGGGTGGCATCGTCGGCGCGACGCTCGGTCATGGAACAGTGATCGCCCAGTGCCTGTATGTCATTCTGATCGTATTCAAAGTCATCAGCTGATCTGCGGCTCAGGGCATGGCGGATGCCGCGATGTACGAGCAGATCGGGATAGCGCCGGATCGGCGAAGTGAAATGCGCATATACCGGAAAATTCAGGCCGAAGTGACCGACATTGTTTGGCGAATAAATCGCCATCGGCAGACTGCGCAGCAATAACGTCACGATCAGGTGGGCATACTCGCGGCCCTGGATCTGTTCGATCAGCCGGGCGTAATCGCGGGTACCGGGCTCCTCGCCGCCACCTAGCGTGAGTCCCATCTCGGCCAGAAGCTTGCGTAAATCGGCCAGTTTTTCCTCCGCCGGTATCTCGTGGATACGATACAGGCACGGTATCTTCCGCTCGGTCAGAAACTCGCCGGCACAGATATTCGCCGCCAGCATGAATTCCTCAATCAGGCGATGTGCATCATTGCGCTCGATCGCCTGCACATCGGCCACCTTGCCGTTTTCATCGAACACCAGTTTGGTTTCGGTGCTGCTGAATTCCAGCAGTCCCCGGTTGCGGCGTTTCTTGTGCATCAACCGGTAAAGCTCATACATATCCTGCAGCTGCGGGATCAGCTCCTGCTTTGGCCCGGGTAAGGCACGCGGCTGGCCGGTCAGGACACTGCCGACCTCGCCGTAGGTCAGCCGGGCGGCGGAACGCATGACGGCCGGATAAAATTCCTTGCTCCTGATTTCGCCTTTCTGATTGATGGCCATTTCACAGACCATGCACAGCCGCTCGACTTCGGGTTTCAGCGAACAGATTTCGTTGGACAGGACTTCCGGCAGCATGGGTATCACCTGGCCGGGAAAATAGACCGAATTGCCGCGCAGTCGGGCCTCGGCATCCAGGGCACTGTCGGGTCTGACGTAATGCGAGACGTCGGCGATCGCCACCCACAGCCGCCAGCCGTTGCTGTCGCGCTCGCAATAAACGGCATCGTCGAAATCGCGCGCATCCTCACCATCGATGGTGACGAGGGACTTGTTGCGCAGATCTTTTCGGCCTTTGTGCTCCCGGTCGCTGACCCTGTCCGGAACCTTCGCCGCTTCCCTTTCCACCGGCTTCGGCCATTCATGCGGCAGTCCGAATGAATGAATGGCAACTTCGATCGCCATACCCGGTGCCAGGTGATCCCCCAGCACCTTTTCGATCCTGCCCAGCGGCTGGCGTTTTTTCTCCGGCTGCGCGGTAATCTCAACGACGACGAACTGGCCATGCTTCGCGTCGCCGGCATGTTCAGGCGGGATCAGGATATCCTGGTTGATGCGGCGGTTATCGGGTGAGACAAAGCCGATACCATGCTCATGAAAATAGCGGCCAACCACCTTCTGGTTGGCACGTTCCAGCACTTCCACCAGTGCACCCAGGCGCCGGCCGCGCCGGTCAATCCCGGCCACACTGACAATGACGCGGTCGCCGTGCAGCAGGTTGCGCATCTCGCGCGGCGACATGTAAAGGTCTTCACCGCCCTGGTCCGGGACCAGGAACCCGAAGCCGTCGGGATGGCCAATAATGCGGCCGCGGATGAGATCCATCTTCTCGACCAGGCCGAAATGACCGCGCCGGTTGCGCAGGATGACGCCCTGCGCCTCCAGCTCGGCCAGCGTCTGCTCGAGCTGCTGTTCCTGACGATCCGAATTCAGCCCCAGTTCCGTGGCTATCTGGTCAAAACTGCGCGGTTTGCCCGCTTCGCGCAGATAACCGAGAGTGGCCTGCTGGCGATCGGGCGTCATTGGCCGCGGTTCTCGGCGCCGCTTTGTTTTTGTTTTCTTCTGCGTTGACATTAATAAAGAGCCTATGTAATCTCCGCCGGTCTGTTGGACCGCTCAGCAATTGAGTGACGCCGGCAGACCGGAATTTAAACCGGCAGTATGCCTGTATCACTGCCTGAGATCATCGGGATTCCGGAATAAAGAGTGGTACAACCTGATACTGCTCGGGGTTGCGGCGCCTGCTGCAACCGGCATTCTTTTGTGTCGATTTCTTCGGCAGGCCGAGGTGGCGGAATTGGTAGACGCGCTAGCTTCAGGTGCTAGTGGGGGTAACC
>CAZFUS010000068.1:0-13865 GCA_964522485.1 uncultured Enterobacteriaceae bacterium
GAATTGACCAGAAACATACTGCCCACAAGCACCATTGGTGCAGCACTGGCTAGCCATTGTCGAGGCTGGTAGATCGGCCTGGGCAATGATTGCGGCCGTCCCGCCTTTTTGAGGCCTACAGAAAGCAGCTTAATGGCGCCAAGAAGACCAATACCAATCGCCGCAGCCCGCAGCAAAATGGCATCATTGCCAGTGAGCGTGAAAGGAGTCAACGTATACATACCGACAACCATTAGCAGAAAAGCCGACGGCATTATCAAAAATAAGGGAAGCTGCGCGTACGTGACCTGCTGTAATCCACGCTGCACACCACTTAAAGGGACAAAAAAAGCCTTCAGTACCAAAGGAAGACAGGCGAGCCATAAAGCGTTGCGCATGGTCAACTCATCATTGTGCAGCAGCCACGCTATCACCGCAAGCACTGCCGCGCATAACAGTCCGGCCACGCTCACCGCAAGAAAACTGAACCGGAACATTCCCCGAATGCGGGCCCAGTCATTCTCCTGGTGATAGACCGCGACGTTACGGAACATCACATTAGCAATTCCAGCCTGGGCAAATACACCGAGGAGTGTAATCCATGAAATGGCATAGGCATAGATACCGAATTCCTTGACACCGAGAAAACGGCCAAGCAGCACGGTAGTCGCGAAGACCGCCACCATATCGAACAGCTTCACGAACGCCGTACCGCTTGTACCCCGGATCAATAGGGTGGCAATACCATTCCCCTCGCGATCCCGCAGAGCGGTATGCAATCGGCTTATTACTGCTGAAAATGTTTTACTCAAAACAGCGACCAATCAATTCCCCGCGCAAGCCATATAGCCTATGGCAGTAGTGCGCATAGCTGTCGCAATAGGACGGGCACCGCCGTAGGAAGTTCAACTTCCGCCACGCCTCCTGTCTCAGTCGTCACAGCTACTCAAAGAGGATTTTGCCAAAACTGCCACTTCACAGAATCAGGATTTTCTTGATTACTTGTCCATCTGTACATTGCTGTTATCAAACCCGGGCTATACCAAGTGATAAGTAAAACTGTCTTGTATCAACTTGCATCATACACAGATAATGTGATCACACTAATACTTGATTGTACTTACTTCTGCCATTCTTATTCAGGACATCAATGGGTTACAGAATCTGTTTCCAGATATATCAGAATGGATCATCCGCTGACTACAGTGCAATCTCAGGGATCTGCAAGGCTTCCAGACCCATTAACTTACCAGTTTGGTGCTCTTAGGCAGCCCGTACAGATCGCTCCGTTATAATGTGAGGTCGATCACACTTTTGCTACTCGCCGCTCAAATAAATACAGACAACACAGTGCAGTTCTGTACGTATTGATCTGGAAATAAAGCCCCGGCCCCCGGGTCCTTGAGGCAAGGCCCAATCAGCCAGCTCCAGCCTTCCCTGCCCGAAAACGCTGACATCGCGGGCTCTCGGGAGCCGGCCTTCGAGAGTGATCCCGGGAACGGCCCGTACTTCCCCATGCTGAGAGACGCCGGCCAGCCGCCCGAGAAAAGGCCGTCGACTAAAAAAATAATCGATCAACCACGAACAATACAGGACTGAAATAATCGAATAGTAAATATCGGCGGAAAAAGGGCGTCAGGGACTAACCGAAGAATACGATTTTGCAGAATCTCGGGGTCTCACGCAGATGGATATATCTGTAACTCACGGTACAAGCCCGTCGGATAAAAGACTGATACCTAAGCACAGCGGCTTTTCCTCATTCATTACCCGGCGGCCGGCTATGCTGGCCATCGTCTTGAAGGGGAAGACTCGCCACTCAACTTCCACAGACCCCGGTTCTGCTCGTCGACCAAATGATGCGGACTGTTGATATGAAAGCCGTGTCAGATGCAGATTAAAGCGCAGCTCGCATGCGAGATGGATCATGGTCAATATGATCGTGCGCTTTTTGTTCGATGACAGCCCGCGGCGTTTCTTCCTGGCGCTGGCCGGATTCGTTGCAGCTTTCTTTGTCTGCACCGCTGCGATCGCAATTGCACTAGAGGCGCGCGGGCTGCTGCCTCCGCCGCCGCTTTCGTACACCAACTGTATTGACGAAAAGTTAACCTTCCTGCACGAACTCCCGCCTGAAAAGCTCGAGAATGCCAACATTCTGGCGGTCGGATCTTCGGCTACATGGCGAAATCTTGACTTTAACGCCTGGCTCGAGGTTCAACCGGATGCTAATCCCATAAATATTGCGCCGTGCTATCTGCACATCGATCAGACTGCATATTTCGCGCGCGCGATGCTGAAGCACACACCGAATATTGAAACGTTACTGACAGTTGTCCATCCGCGCGATTTCGAAGAGTGTAGACCTGACTACAGACAGTTCGTATCGGAACAAGGCATCAAGGCCTATATATTCGAAAAGCAGTCAATGACTCTGAAATACCTGACAAACTTCAGAACAGGTCTTGTAAGAGATTTCGTTACAATCTTAACGCAGCCAGAGTACACCGCCTTAGTAGAGATGGACAGATTCGGGTCCGGTCCGCTGACGCAACGTCCTCCCAATCCTTTTCGCCCGGATTTCGTCGTCGACCCAGACTGCAAACCGTTCGTAACCAAACTTGAAGACGCTGCAGCTGATGCAGGTGCCCGGTTGGTGCTCGTCTTCTTCCCGATTATGGAGGGCTGGGCCGACGAAGTCGACCCCGATCGATCCAAACACAGAGCGTTGCGCGCCTGGATCACAGATAGGTTGAAGCGTGAGTCGACTCTCGTTCTGGACGCGAACACGCTCGAATTTCCGGACGAGGCATTCGTAGATCCCGTACACCTGTGGTGGCAATACACACCGACTCTCACACAATTCATCGCCGAGGCCACCACGGACGTCAGGAATGTAAGCCAGGCCGAATTGCGAAAATAGTACTTAATACATGTTATTTAATTCCTACATCTTTCTTTTCGTTTTTCTTCCGGTAGTCCTTTTAGGATTCGCGGTCTTTTCACGACTGGGACCGCTCGCTGTCAAGCTCTGGCTTACCCTGGCATCTTTCTTCTTCTATGCATGGTGGAACCCACAACTACTCACACTTCTGGTCCTGAGTATCGGCTTCAATTATTTTATGGGCCGGAACCTCCTCGCCGCCTCCCGACGCGGATCGACCGGAAATAAAGCAGCCCTCATAATTGGGGTCACAGTCAACCTGGGAGTGCTGGCCTATTTTAAATACGCCAACTTCATCGTCGACAATGTGACTGCACTTACTGGCGTCGAGTTTGCGGTCGGAGCCGTGATGCTGCCGCTTGCAATTTCGTTCTTCACTTTTCAGCAGATCGCCTATCTCTTCGACGCCGCAAAAGGCGAGGCCGATGATTACGGCATCGTCGACTACGCCTTGTTCGTCAGCTTCTTTCCACAGCTCATCGCAGGTCCGATTGTCCATCATCGCGAAATGATGCCGCAGTTCCAGCGCGATCAGTTTAACCTCCGCATCGGGGCCGTCACTGTAGGCATGGCCTTTATAATCATGGGCCTGGCGAAGAAGGTGTTGATTGCCGACAACATCGATGTTGTGTCGGACAGAGTGTTCGACTCAGCCATCGAGTCGCCAAGTGGACTGATCGCAGCCTGGGTTGCACTCACCGCCTTTTCTCTGGGGATTTATTTCGATTTCTCCGGCTATACCGACATGGCGATTGGTCTCGCCCGGTTATTCGGCGTGCGCCTGCCGTTAAACTTTAACTCTCCGTACAAGGCAGTCTCCATCGTCGATTTCTGGCGGCGCTGGCACATGACACTGTCGCGGTTTCTGCGTGATTATCTTTACATCCCGTTAGGCGGAAACCGAAAGGGCCGGAGCCGCCGTTATGCGAATCTGATGATCGTTATGCTGCTCGGTGGACTGTGGCACGGTGCAGCATGGACCTTCGTCATCTGGGGTGGACTGCATGGGCTTTACCTCATGGTAAACCATGCCTGGCAGGCAGCCCGCCAGCGGGGATGGGGATTCGAGCTCGGCCCGACTGCAGCCCGAATCCTGACGCTTGCTGCCGTCATGGTCGCGTGGACTTTCTTCCGTGCGGGAAACTTTGACGAGGCGACCGCTATGCTGCTGAGCCTTTTCGGTGCGAACGGAATAACAGCCGGCACCGCAGATCTCAGCGGACCGCGCCTCGCCATAATGGTGTTGGCTGCGGTAATCGCCCTCGCGGCGCCGAACTCGCAGGAGATCATTGATGGTTGGTCACGCAATCAAAGCCGGAGACGCATTCCAGACATCCTGCGCTGGCGTCCGAATGTTGCCTGGGCGGGTGCGTTGGCCGCAATGTTCTTCGTTGCGCTTCCTTTTATGGCAAAAACCCGGGAGTTCGTCTATTTCCAATTTTAGACGGATATACTTCTTAGAATGGTGAACACCGGCTTTTGTCGAGCCGGGGCTGTCTATTCTCCACCCTGCCCTTGCCAGAGGTTTTTTCCAAAGCGATAGGCGCGCGACGCTACGTTGGCATTTTTCGTGCTACCTTTACATGGAATCTCGCCGAAACGATCGCGCCCCGGCGATCTTCCCAAGACCTCGGCGGGTGAGTTCGATATCAACACCACGAACTCCGGGCGCTTCTACAACGAGGTTGACCGACAGTTGAGGTAAGGAGAAGACGTTTGAGCACGCTGCTCGATTCGAGGACCCGCTCCTCGTCAACCGGAATTTCACTCAGGACACACATCATTATTTACGTGCTGGCACCGGGATCGTTCGGCCGCCATTGAAACTTTTTCAGAGAAATACGATTGTTCTCATCGAATTCAATGCCCTCGTCTTCAAGCAGCAGCCGCTGTAATGTTTCATAGCCGGCCAGGCGGCGCAGACTAATCATTCCTTGTGCATTGACAACCCTGTGCCATGGCACATGTGCCTGATCATTTAATGCTGCAAGGGCATAACCAACCTGCCGTGCGTGTCGCGGATAGCCCAGCAGGCACGCAATCTGGCCGTAGGTGGCCACCCGGCCTTTTGGAATTGCGCGAACCAGGCTGTATATTTGTTCGTGATTCGATTGGTTCGGATTCATCATGTCGGTGTATACCACATCATAAAAACATTACTATGCATCGTTGCCCGTCCATCAAATCGTTTGCCTTGTCGCTGTTTGCCTGTCTGCTTTGGGCGCAGCCTGACATGACACGCGCCGATGAAGCTCCGATTATTGCCGCCGCTTCCGATCTGCAATTCGCGCTCAGTGACATTGCTGACAACTTTACTGCAACAACCGGCCAGCGCGTACGCCTGAACTTCGGCTCCAGCGGCAACTTCCGCCGCCAGATCGCCTTGGGCGCGCCGTTCGAACTTTACCTGTCCGCCGATGAAGACTATGTCTATACCTTGCATCGCGAGGGGCACACGCGCGATCGCGGTGATTTATACGCTATCGGCCGTGTCGCTATTATTGCCCCAAAAAACAACAACAAAGACAACAGCGCGATTATCGATGCCTCATTGACTGGATTAAGCCAACAGTTGGCGAATAACACGCTCGGTCGCTTTGCTATTGCCAATCCGGAACATGCACCATATGGCGTCGCCGCGAAACAGGTATTGCAGTCTTTGGGCCTGTGGACGGCGATCGAGCCACGACTGATCCTCGGTGAAAATGTCTCGCAGGCGGCGCAGTTCGCCTTATCCGGCAATACCGCCGGCGGTATAGTCGCCTATTCCCTGGCACTGGCGCCGCCGCTGCGCGAACGGTCACAACATGCGCTGATTCCGGCACAATATCATGAGCCGCTGCGCCAGCGTATGGTGTTATTAAAGAACGCCGGTGAAACCGCGTGTGTGTTTTACGATTACCTGCAACAGGACGCGGCGCGTCAGGTTTTTAACCGTTATGGTTTTATACTGCCGGATGAAACCCCATCCGGGAATGAATAGCTATCTGTGACATGGACTGGACTGCGCTTAAGATTTCACTGAGTCTGGCCGCCTGGGCCAGCGCGCTGCTGTTGCCGCTCGGTCTGCTGCTCGGTCGCTGGCTGGCGAGTACGCAAATGCGCGGTCGCGGCTTTGTTGAAGCGGCCGTCGCTCTGCCGCTGGTACTGCCGCCGACAGTGCTCGGTTTTTATCTCTTGGTCTTCTTCAGTGAAGACAATCCGGCCGGCTGGTTATGGCAAATGTTAAGCGGCACCGGCCTGAATTTCACTTTCAGCGGTATCGTCATCGCCTCTGTGATCTTCAATCTACCGTTTGCGGTACAGCCGATTCAGCGCGCCTTCGAATCCATCCCGCCGTACGTACGCGAAGCCGCCTGGTGTTCGGGTTTATCCAACTGGAAAACTTTCTGGCACATAGAATTACCATTAGTCTGGCCGGGTGTTATCTCGGCGATGATACTGACCTTCGTGCATACGCTCGGTGAATTTGGTGTCATCCTCATAGTCGGCGGCGCGATCGAAGGCGAAACCCGCACCATTGCGATTGCCATTTATGATCGCATGCAGGCTTTCGACGAAAGCGCTGCCGGCAGTATGTCGCTGACATTATTAATCGCGTCGTTTGTAGCCATCGGTATTGTTTACAGCCTGACAGGCAGGAAACCGATCCGTGTCCGCTGACTGGCTGTTCATTCATCTGAAACAGACGGCACCGATACCACTGCAGTTACAACTCAGTGTTCGCGCCGGCGAACTGCTGGCGCTGGTCGGCCCCTCCGGTAGCGGCAAGACCACCGTGTTGCGCAGTATAGCCGGCCTGTATCAGCCACAATACGGCTTTATTCAATGCCACGATGACGTCTGGCTGGATACGCGTGGATCCATCGCTCGATCACCGCAACAACGCCGTGCCGGACTGGTATTTCAGAACTACGCGCTGTTTCCACATCTGAGTGTGCGCGACAACCTGATCGTCGCCATAGACAGCGGCACAATCGCTGAAAAGCAACACGAAGCGCTGCACCTGCTGGAGATAGTGCATTTGAAAGGCCTCGAACAGCGTTATCCGCATGAACTATCCGGCGGCCAGCAGCAACGCGTTGCCGTCGCCCGCGCTCTGGCCAGGCAACCGCGCGTGCTGCTGCTCGACGAACCGTTCTCGGCCGTCGATCAGATGACTCGAAAGCGCCTGCAGAACGAACTCGCCCGGCTGCGCCGGCAGATCGAGGTTCCGATCATTCTGGTCACCCATGATCTCACCGAAGCCAGCGCGCTGGCGGATCGCATCTGTGTGCTGCATAACGGCCAGGCACTGCAGACGGATAACGCCAATACATTATTCCGGCAGCCGCGCAGCCCGCAAATCGCGCGACTCATTGGTCATAATAATGTCTTTTCAGGCCGGTTGCGGTTTCAACATGGCCAGCCTTGGCTGCAATGGGGCGAGCAGCAACTCGAGTTGACTTCTTCGCCGCCGCTGCCCGCTGGCACCCAGGTCGACTGGTTTATCCCGGCCTCGGATATCCTGCTGCATCGCCGCGGCCGGCCGTCACTGGGCGAACGCGAGAACCCTGTCGCTGGTGTTGTGGAAGAATGTGTCACGCTCGGCGCGCAGACTGAAGTCACCATGCGCTGTCACGGCACTGACCAGCCCCTGCGCCTGCAGATCAGCACTCATGCCGCCCGCCGTAACGACATTCACATCAGGGCCAATATCAAAGTCTCATTGCTCGCCGACGGTATCCACATCATGAACCCGGTGGATTACAGCGGTAAATAATCTTCTCTGAAACACCTCGTTTCTCTGGGAAAAGGTCGGGTGAAGGCTTTTGCCTCTTGGTTGCATGAAGTCTAAGCTAGACGATCATACAGACAGCAAATTGGAGAGATCCTCATGCACTACGCGATTTCCACAACCTGGGGCGGAACCGACACCACCCGCGCCGCTTTGCCCTTCATCTTCGCCGCCACCGCCCTGGAGAAAGGCGACAGCGTCATGATCATGCTGTTCCACGACGCGGTTACCCTGGCAACCAACGACGCCTACAAGAAAATGGTTCCCTTCGGTCCACCGCCGAAATTCGAGGAAGTGCTGCATCACCGGAATGCAAGGGTGATCGTCTGTAAACCCTGCGCTGAAGTTCGCGGTATTACCGACAACATGCTGCATGGCAACTGCACGATGGGCGGCATGGGGGATTTTTATGACGAAGTGTCGCGTCAGAATTGTAAATCGGTAACTTTTTGAATGTCAGTTATAGAATGACTAGTGTTGTATAATTTGATTGTACTTTAAATAAATGCGGTCGAGTAGACCGTGTATGTAACCACTTGCATTAAACCGACAGTATTTCTAATCGAACCGGAATAATGACGTCCCAAAGACGACAACAATGGTCGCAGAAGGTGACCGAAAACAGCGACGCGCTGGATCTGGAAGCAGGAGTATTTACTTTAGAGGATACTCGCCAAATAGCGCTATCCCTTAAGCGATCTGCCGATAGCAGCAAGCGCAAGAAAACAGACCCTTACCGGTCTGCAATGTCGATGCTTACCTTCTATATCAACCGGGCGGGCAGCAAACTGTCGGATACGCAGTGCAACCGCCTGGAAAAGGCCAAGGATGAACTCCGCGAACTTTATGGAAGACCACGGCGTCGTTCAAAAGACTGAACGAATAATAGATCCGATGCCGTGTCAGATACTCCGGTCAACTCATTCGAACCAATTCAACAAAACTGTAAGCATAATCATTCTGTTCATCTGCCGGATAAGATTCGCGGCTGACTTCGATCCATTTTTCCCTGTCGAATTCCGGGAAGAAGGTATCAGCCTCGACCTCGGCGTCGATTTCTGTCAGGTAGATTTTCTGCGTGCGCGGTAACGTCGCGGCGAAAATGTCGGCGCCACCGATAATCATTATTTCGGCACCATCAGCGGCGAGTAATGCCGTATCCAGATCGTGCACCACCGTGCAGCCTTCCACCGCTTCATAGTTTTCATCGCGCGACAGTACGATATTCTGCCGACCCGGCAGTGCGCGACCGATGGAATCGTGCGTCCGACGTCCCATGAGAATCGGTTTGCCCATGGTGATCTTCCTGAAATGCTGCAGGTCGGCGCGCTGGTGCCAGGGCAGATCACCGCTATTGCCGATGGCTCGGCTGCGGTCCATGGCAACGACGATGGAGAAGAACGGTTGCGGCTGCATAGTGGCCGGAGATTATAACGCGACAGGCACATTGTTGGCTGGACAGTCTGAGGGCGCCTCGTGCAAACCCCGAACTGAGGAATGAATCGAAACGCCTCTGACACGTCAACGGGCAACGCTGTAGGGCATCAAACTCACGCTACAGCTATCCCCTCTGCTTGATAAGGCAGCATGGGAGACGTAGATACGTCAGCGCAGGCGTATACAATTTCCCACTACCGACCTGGATAGAATTTAATGTTTGCCGGGATCCAGCTCGACGCCGCGAAGCTCATAATGAATATATGAGAGCATCGCAATCATATCCGGATCGTCGGCATCCAGTGGTTCGCTTTCCAGCGGGTTTTCGATACACAAGTTGACCATCTCCCAGAGCTCGGCTACCTGGCCCAGCTGCTGATACGCTGGTATGAAACCTACCTCATCAGTCCAGATATCGGGCATATTCCAATCAGTAACCTGTATGAAGTCTTCATACTGTTCTGTGTCATCACGGCTGTCATCTATCTCTACTATGAGAAAGCCCACAATACGCGCAGTCTTGGTGGTTTCGCGCTGCTGGCGATCAGTGCGGCGGTGGGTTTTCTGTTCTTTACAGTCGCCACTATACTTGGTGCCCTGTGGGCGGCCGAAGCATGGGGCGGCTACTGGTCCTGGGATCCCAAGGAAACCTGGGCGCTGATTGTGTGGCTGAACTATGCCGCCTGGTTACACATGCGAATGACAAAAAGATGGCGGGGGTCATTGATGGCCTGGTGGGCCATCATCGGTCTCGGCGTGATTCTGTTTGCGTTCCTTGGCGTGAAAATGTTTTTGTCCGGCCTGCATTCCTACGGCGAACTTTAATCCCGGGCTAAGAGCAGGTATGACTAGACAGCCACTGGCGCGGCGATATGCGGATGCGCCTGATAGTTCTTTAATTCAAAATCTTCGAATTTAAATTCAAAGATATTCTTTACTGCGGGATTGATACGCATCTGCGGCAGCGGCAGCGGATCACGCTGCAATTGTTCTCGCGCCTGGTCGAGATGATTCAGATACAGATGCACGTCGCCGAAAGTATGCACGAAGTCCCCGGGTTTCAGACCTGTCACCTGCGCCACCATCATAGTCAGCAGCGCGTATGAGGCAATATTGAAAGGCACGCCGAGAAATACGTCGGCGCTGCGCTGATAGAGCTGGCATGACAGCCTGTCCTCGGCGACGTAAAACTGAATGAAGGCATGGCATGGCATCAGCGCCATCCTGTCGAGTTCGCCGACGTTCCAGGCGCTAATGATCAGCCGCCGCGAGTCGGGATTGCTTTTAATCGAGGCAATAACCTCGCTGATCTGATCGATGCTGCGACCATCGGCGGTCGCCCAGTTACGCCATTGTGCGCCATAGATTGGCCCCAGGTCGCCATTGTCATCAGCCCACTCGTCCCAGATACGAATGCCGTGCTGTTTCAGATACTGAATGTTCGTGTCGCCCTGCAGAAACCACAACAGCTCATGAATAATGGACTTCAGGTGCAGCTTCTTGGTCGTCAGCAGCGGAAAGCCGTCCCCCAGATTAAACCGCATCTGGTGTCCGAACAAACTCAGCGTACCGGTACCGGTACGATCGTCCTTGCGCGTACCGTTATCCAGAATCTCCTGCATCAAATCAAGATACTGTTTCATAAAGGTTAAAAGTGAAGTGTGAAAAGTGAATGGTGTATTGGTTTAAAAATCATTTTTGCACTTCACATTTCACTTTTCACTGTGGAGGTTCTTGCTATAGGCCAGCCACATCAGCAATAGTCCAATCAGTAACATTGGTAGCGACAACACCTGCCCCATGGTCACCCAGCCAAACGCCAGATAACCGAGCTGAATATCCGGCTGGCGCATGAATTCAACCAGGAAACGGAAACTGCCGTAACCGGCCAGGAACAGACCGGACACCGCCATCGTCGGCCGCGGTTTCGCCGAATACAGCCACAGGATCACGAACAGGACAATGCCTTCCAGAAAGGCCTCGTAGAGTTGCGACGGGTGCCGGGGCACGCCGCCCGCGGCCGGATCGGGAAATACCATAGCCCAGGGTACATCGCTGGGCCTGCCCCAGAGTTCACCGTTAATGAAATTGGCAATACGTCCGAAGAACAGGCCGACCGGTACCGCCGGCGCCATGAAATCTGTGACTTCGAAAAATCTGAGCTGATGCATGCGTCCGAACAGCCACACCGCCGCGAGCACGCCGATGAGACCGCCATGAAATGACATGCCGCCTTCCCAGATTCGGAATATCGCCAGCGGCTGATCGAGGTAATACGGCAGGTTGTAAAACAGCACCGATCCCAGCCGGCCACCGAGCACCACACCGATCACGACGTAAAATACCAGATCGGCGATCTGCTCATGCGTCCAGCCGAAACGGCCGGCGCGCAGGCGCAGCAGCCACCAGCCGATCACGATACCGGCAATGTAGCTTAAACCGTACCAGCGGACGTCGAGCGGTCCGAGACTGAAAGCGATTGGATCAATGGCAGGGTATTCGAGCATGGCGCGCGCAGTTTAGCATGGAGATGGACCGCCGGTGGGCAGCCCCTGCATCAATCCGGTATAGTCGGAGCTGTACCCGCACGTACTGTTGTATGTCAATGAGCACCGATCACACCACATCCCGCAATACCCGCCGTAATGCCCTGGCCGGAGAGACCAGCCCGTATCTGTTACAGCACGCCGATAACCCCGTGGATTGGCACCCCTGGAACGAAACTGCGCTGGAGAAAGCACGCGCCGAACAAAAGCCCATCCTGCTGTCGGTCGGCTATTCTGCCTGCCACTGGTGTCACGTCATGGCGCATGAATCGTTCGAGGATGAAGAGACCGCTGCAATCATGAACGAGCACTTCGTCAACATTAAAGTGGATCGCGAGGAGCGCCCGGATCTGGACCGCATCTACCAGCTCGCCCAGCAGATGCTCACCCAGCGCGGCGGCGGCTGGCCGCTGACCATGTTTCTGACCCATGACGATCAACTGCCATTCTTCGGCGGCACCTATTTCCCGCGCGAATCGCGTTACGGTCTGCCCGGCTTCAAGGAAGTCCTGCGTCGTATCGCCGATTTTTACCAGACCGAACAGGACGCCATCCGGCGCCAGAACGAATCCCTGCAGAAAGCACTGCACAGCACGGACCGGAGCACAGCCGCCGAGGCCGACGCCATCAATTCACAGCCGCTGCTGCTGGCGTTCGAGCAGCTTGAGCAGAACTACGACACCGACCACGGCGGTTTTGGCGGCGCGCCCAAGTTCCCGCACCCGACCCACATCGAACGCCTGTTGCGGCATTGGTCCCTGGAGGCCGATCAGAACGCCCTCAATATGGCGCTGGGCACACTGGAACAGATGGCCGCAGGCGGCATTTACGATCAGATTGGCGGTGGTTTCTGCCGCTACGCGGTTGACGCCGAATGGACCATCCCGCATTTCGAGAAAATGCTCTATGACAACGGGCCGTTGCTGGCGCTTTACGCCGAGGCCTGGCAGATCAGCGGTAATGAACGCTTCCGGCAGGTGGCAGTGGAAACCGCCGGCTGGGTGCTGCGTGAGATGCAGAGCCCGGAGGGCGGCTTCTATTCCAGCCTCGACGCCGATTCCGAGGGCGAGGAAGGCAAGTATTACATCTGGACTCCGGCCGAGATACAGGCGGCCCTGGAGGGCCACCCCCGGGGAGACCTGCTCAGACGTGTCGTAACCCGTCACTACGGCCTCCTTGACAAGCCGCCGAATTTCGAGGGTCACTGGCATCTGCGGATCACGAAACCATTAAGCGAGGTCGCCGGCGAACTCGGCCTGGCCGATGAGGAAGCCCGCAGTCTGCTCGATACTGCACGGCAAAGGCTCTATGAAGTGCGCGAACAGCGCGTGCGGCCGGGCCGTGACGACAAGCTGCTGACGAGCTGGAATGCACTGATGATCCGCGGCCTTGCCGTGGCCGGACGCATCTGCGGGCGCGATGACTGGCTGGATGCGGCGCAGGCTGCACTGGACTGCATCCGTGAGCGGCTCTGGGTAGACGGCCGGCTGCGCGCCACCTACAAGGACGGCCGCGCCCGGCTGCAGGCTTACCTCGACGATTATGCCTTTCTGATGGACGCCATACTGGCCCTGCTGCAGGCGCGCTGGCGGCGCGCAGACCTTGATTTTGCCGTGGAACTCGCCGAGGTCCTGCTGCGCCATTACGCCGATAATGAAGAAGGCGGTTTCTTCTTCACTGCCGACGATCATGAACAGCTCATCCAGCGCAGCAAGCCCTTCATGGATGAATCGCTGCCCTCCGGCAACGGCATCGCCGCCTTCGCCCTGCAGCGGCTTGGCCATCTGCTCGGCGACTCGCGTTACCTGGAGACCGCAGCCGGTACTCTCCGCGCCGCCTGGCCGTCACTCGAACGCGTACCGTTCGCGCATGACGCCCTGCTGCTGGCCCTGGAGGAATACCATCTGCAGCCGCCGCTGCTGGTGATTATCCGCCTCGGCAGCGAAAACCCCGAACCCTGGATCCGGATCGCACAACCGGATTACCGACCCCAGCGCCTCATACTGGTGATCCCCGCCAGCGAGACCGAGCTGCCGGGCGCACTGGCTTCCATGACCGCTGAACAAGGGCCGACAGCCTATGTCTGCAGCGGTCATCAGTGTCTGCCGCCGGTCCATGACCCGGACGCCCTGCGGGCGCTCCTGGAACGCTGAGCCCCGACGCTCCGGTTGCCGCGCGTGCAGCA